>JBBRXP010000019.1:0-48900 GCA_038238555.1 Chthoniobacterales bacterium
AGGGTGGAGACGCCGATGCCGATGAGGCGGAGGGGGCCGGTGACGAGGCGATGTCTCGCCAGAAGGTAGCAGGCCATGCGGTAAATTTCGCGGTCGGTGGTCACGGGTTCCTCCAGGCGGATCTGGCGGGTGAGCGTGGTGAAGTCGCTGTAGCGCACCTTCACCTGCACAGTGAGCGCGCCGACCGCGTGCCGCGCGAGAGTTTGCGCCACGTCCTCCGCGAGCTCCTTCAGCGCACCGCGAAGGGTCGCGCGGTCGTCGGTGTCTTCGAGGAAAGTCGTTTCCGCGCTGATGCTCTTGCGCTCTTCGCTCGGATCCACGGGCCGATCGTCCACACCGAATGCGCGCTCCTTGAGCGTGGCGGCAAAGCTGCCGACCAATGGCAGCAGGTCGATCCCGGCATCCTGAAGGTCGCCGATCGTGATGATCCCGTGTTCGCGCAATGACTGCGCGGTCACCGGTCCCACGCCATGAATCGAACTCACCGACAGCGGCCGGAGAAACGCGATCTTATCCCGCTCGGCGATCAGCGTGAGCCCATCGGGTTTTTGAAAGTCACTGCCGAGCTTTGCCAGGAATTTGTTGGAGGCAATGCCGATGCTCGCCGTGAGTGAGCGCTGGCCGGAAATCCTCGCCTTGATCTGCTTTGCCAGAGCCACCGCTTCGGCGGCGTGTTCCAAATTTGCGCTCACATCGAGGTATGCCTCGTCCACGGAAACCTTTTCCAGCAGCGGGCTCACGTCGCGCAATATCTGCATGAGGATCGCGGATTCGGCGCGATACGCCTCCATGCGAGGCCGCACGAAGATGCCGTGCGGACAAAGCCGGGCCGCCGTGCGCGAAGGCATGGCCGAGCGCACCTTGAACTGCCGTGCCTCGTAACTGGCCGCGCACACCACACCCCGCTGATCAGGAGGCGCGCCGACGATGAGCGGCTTTCTGCGATAAGCAGGATGATCTCGCTGCTCGATGGACGCAAAGAAGGCGTCCATATCCACGTGAAGGATGACCCTCGGCATAGATGGGAAGTAACTCCGCAGATTCGGCTGCCGGCAAACGCGACTTCCCACTTTTCGCCCGCGAGGGCGGCGGGGAAATGCGATAGCCTCGCGAGCATGAATCTCGAGGAAGTTCGCGAACATCAACAGCGCCGTCCGTTTCGGCCCTTCACGCTTTTTCTCGATGATGGACGTTCGGCGACGGTCGATCATTCGGAAGTGATTTTCGTTTCGCCTGACGGCGATACGGTCACCGTGTGGGAGCCGCCGCGGCACAATCGGCTGATCGACCTCGCTTCGATCGTCGAGATCGCGCAAGGACCGAAGGCGAGGCGCTCGTTCGTGCGGTTTCCTGGGCGTTGCCCCAGGCTGGTATCGAACGGGCCGTTGGCCCTGTCCATGGCTTGAGATCAATTGAGCCGGGAAGGAAACACCGAGGGCCTGCGCCGCGCCTACGCGCACTGGCCGCGCAGACCACGTTGCGCTAGTAAGGAAGCGCGCCGCCGATCAGCGGCTTTCCCCGAAGTCGGATGAGCCCGCTGTTCGACGGATGCAAAGAATGCGTCCATGTCCACGTGAAGGATCACCCGTGGCTTGAAGTGAAGAACTCGCGTGTCATTCGTTTTCTTGCGCGGAGCGCGTGGCGCGGATAATGGATGCGCCATGCTCGCCTTGCCGCTGCGCCGTTTCACTGTGGAGGAATATCATCGTCTCGCCGAGGTGGGAGTGCTGGCGGAAGACGATCACGTCGAGTTGGTGGACGGAAACCTCATCCAACAAATGCCCATCGGACCTCATCACGGCAGCATCGTATCGCGCCTGAACGAACATTTCGCTGCCGCCAACCGCGCCCGCTGGATTACGAAAGTGCAAGACCCCGTGGACCTCGGCCTCTTCAGCGAGCCCGAGCCAGACGTCATGCTGGTCCGCCGCGTGGGGGATCATTACGCCTTTCATCATCCCCAAGCCGGCGATGCGTATCTCGTCATCGAGGTCTCGGATTCCACGCTCTTGGTGGACAAGGAGGAGAAGCTGCCGGTGTATGCGCGCGCGGAGTTGCCGGAAGTGTGGATTGTGAATCTGCCTGAGCGCGTGATCGAATGCTACGCCGCGCCGGTGGGCGGAGTTTTCACGGAGACTCGACGTATCCGTCCCGGCGAACCGCTCGCGCCCGCGGCATTCCCCGACGCGATGATCGACACCGCTGCGCTCTTCCGCGGTCCAATCTAACCCATGAAAACACCACTGCTCGCCATCACCCTCGCCCTCCTTACCACACTCCGCGCCACCGCCGACTGGCAGACCGACTACGCACGACTGCTCGCCAAATATGTCACGCCCGGCGGTGTGAAATACGCGGAGTGGAAGGGCAATGCCGCCGACGTGAAAGCGCTCCAGGGCGTGGTCGATGGCATCGCTGGCGCGCCTGCGTCTTCCGCGAAGAGCAAGGAGCAGCTCGCGTTTTACATCAATGCTTACAACGCGTGGATCCTGCACGAAGCAGTCGCGAAGTATCCGACCAAGAGCGTGAAGGACGCGCTCGGCACCTTCTTCCTGCTCAAGCGCATCATCGTGACCGGAGAAAAGATGAGCTTCACCCATCTCGAGAAGGACATCATCCGCGCGCGCTTCCAGGAGCCGCGCGTGCATTTTGCCCTCAACTGCGCCAGCCGCAGTTGCCCGCCGCTGCGTGCCGAGCCGTATGAAGCGGCGAAGCTCGATGCACAACTCGACGAGCAGGCGCGTGGCTTTGTGAACAGCGAGCGCGGCGTGAAAGTCAGCGGCGACACAGCGCAGATCTCGAAGATCTTCGACTGGTATAAAGACGACTTCGGCGGCAACGCCGGCGTGAGCGCGGTGCTCGCGAAGTATCGCAGCGGCAAGGGCAAGTTCACCAAGACCACGTTTCAGGACTACGACTGGAACTTGAACGAAGCGAAGTGATGAGTGCGCTCTGCATCGCCCTCCTCGCTCTGGCCGCGGCCGCGGCAGGGCTGCGCGCGGAAGAGACCATCCGCCTCCAAGGCTCGCCGGTAGTGGCCGCCGCGCTCTCGCTCGCCGCGCCGCAACTGCGCGATGTCGGCATCCCGATCATGATCAACACCGAGGGCGGCAGCGGCTCGGGCTTGGTGGCCTTGGGTTTGGAGCAGGCCGACATCGCCATGGCCGTGCGCCGCAGCAACGCGGAGGAACGCTCCCAGTTTCCCGACAAGCAATTCACCGAGACGCAGGTCGCCGCGCAGGCCATCGCCATCCTCGTCGCGCGCGACGTGTGGGACTCCGGCATCCACGCCATCTCGCGCGCCCAGTTGCAGAGCATCTACGAGGGCCGGGCTACAAACTGGAAGCAACTCGGCGGCGAGGATCGCGCGATCAAATTTTTCAACGCAGAGCGCGGCCGCGGAGTGTGGGAATTTTTTGCGGTGTGGGTTTATGGCGACATCCGCAAGGCGCCGCTCGGCTCGCAATTCGAGACCGTGATCGACGGCGAGGACGCGCGAAACACCGTCGAGTTTAACGCAGGCTCCATCTCGCTCTCCTCGCCGCGCTGGGCGGATGGCAAGGCCGTATTTGCCCTCGCCATCAAGGACGACGAGGGCCACCCGGTCGAGCCGACGCTTCCGAATATCGGGACCAAAAAATACCCCTTCGTGCGGCCGCTCATGCTCATCTTCGTGGACCGGCCGTTGGGCGTGAGAAAGAAAGTGCTCGACTTCATGCTCGGCGACCGCGGGCAGGCCATCTTCAAAAAGATCGACCTCATCCCGATGAGCGATCTGCCCCCGGAGACGCGTTGAGCGGACCCTTGTTGTTTTGCGCGCTTACCTGGCAAACGCGTCCGTCGCCGCCGTCTGAAAAATGGGGAGAATCTTTTTGCCGTCCTCGTTTCGCCAGCCGACGTGCTGCACCATGAAGACGGTGACGAGGCGGTGCTCGGGATCGATGCGCAGGTTCGTGGCGTAAGCCCCGCCGTGGCCGAATGGGCCGCCGGGTTTCTTGTCGGTGGACCAGCCCAAACCGTAGGTCTGTGGGAGATCGCCCGTTTGTGTCGCGGTCATTTGTTTCACGGCGGCTTCGGAGAGGTAGCGTTTTCCATCGAGCTCGCCGCCCCTCAGAATCATGCGGCCGAACATCGCGACGTCCGTGGCCGTCGAAAACAAACCGCCGGCCGGGCATGGACTGCGGCGGCGGTCGGTGAGCGGATAAGTGAGCTGAAGGATGGGGACTTCTTCGAGCGCGGTCTTGTCCGCGTTGGGCTTGTAGGATTTGGCCAGGCGTTTCATCTGGCCCGCGTTTGGCCAGAACGTGGTGTCCTTCATTCCGAGCGGCCGGAAGAGGCGCGCGTCGAGAAAGTCCTCGAACTTCATTCCGCTAACCACTTCGACGATGCGGCCCGCCGTGTTGATGCCGGCGTTGGAGTACTCATACTTGGAATCCGGCTCGAATTTGAGCGGCAGCATCGGGTAGCTCCACACGTTTTCCCGCAGGCTGAGGATGTCGATCTGCGGCTCGAGTGGCGTGCGCGGCGTGAGCCCGCTGGTGTGCGAGAGGATGTTTTTCACCGTGATGAGATGCGCGGGTTTCTTCAGCAGCGCGTGCAGCGCGTCCTTCTCGGCGACAAACATCTGGCCTTTGAACTCCGGCAGATATTTTTCGACCGGGTCATCCACCTTCACCTTGCCCTCGTCCACGAGCATCATCAGCGCGGTGGCGGTGATGGGCTTGGACATCGAGGCGATCCAAAACAGCGCGTCGGTCTGCATCGGCTTCTGCGCCGCGATGTCGGCGGAGCCCACGCCTTCGAGGCTGAGCACCTCGTCTTTGGTGGCCACGAGCGTGACGGCACCGGCAAGCGTGTGACTGTCCACAAAGGGCTGGAGTTGCGCGGCGACTTGCGGAAGTGGCGCGGCGTGAGCAAGGGTGACGAGCAGGCAGAGCAGGGGAGCGAAGCGCGGATACGACGAGGGATTCATCCGCGCATGGATGCCGGAAAGGGCGCGTGCGGTCACTGATTTATCGAACGACGGAGCGCCGCGGTTGTGTCTCCACTACGCCGCACGAGGACGGCGGCGCTCCAAGTCAGTCTTCGCGATTGGTCCAGCGGTCGCGGTCGGCGTAGAAGATGCACTCGTTGTCCTTGGGCAGCGAGGTCACGGCCTTGAGCGGAAAATCGCGGATATCGACTTTGCGCATGATGAAGGGCGCCCACTCTTTGTACTCACCTTTCACCACCTCCGAGATGAAGGAGCTGTTGCCGGTGATCGGGGTAAGATAGAGGCCCACGATCTGTCCCTTGAGCTCGGCGTAGTCGTTGAGGTTGATGAACTCCTTCACGGTGAGTGGAAGCCAGAGGCTCTTGCGATCCGCATACCACGCGACAGCCCACGGCATGTCGGTGGTGATGATCTCACTCTCGGTGGTCCACTGCCGGAGCACGGAAATCCAAGGCGGGATATATGGGGGCCACTGCCAGGGCAATTGCGGCCCACCGAGCAGGGAGAGGAATTGATGCGAAAATGGCAGCGCCGAGGAGCCCACCACCAGAGTCAGGAAGGCGATGCGCACGATCCGGTAGTGGAGTTCGAGCCGCGTCCACATCACGAGCACGAAGGCGAGGCCGTAGAAAGTCAGCAGCGGAATGAAGAGGACGTGCAGATCGTTGGAGCGCAAACCGTGGGCTTCCGAAAAACCAAATACCGACATGCCGAGGACGGCGAAGAGCCACATGGAAAGCACGCCCCATCGCAGCGCGGCGGTCGCGGGGGTTTTGAAAAGATGCAGCAGGCTGATGAAGAAGACGGGTGCCAGGAGCACGGCGCCGCAGAAATCGTAGAAATTTGTGAGCTGGTAGATTGTCTGCAGGCGCACCTTGGCCCCGTAGGAACGCGGCGAGATGCCCTCGAGTGGGATTTCCATGTTGCGCATGATCATGCTCTCGCTGCCCTTCACATGGAGGAGCGCCGAGTACCAGCTCAGGCCCACGGGACTGCCGCAGACTTTCTGATTGCGAATCAACCACGGCGCGTAGCAGAGCGAAAAAATCGCGAGCATGATGGCCGCATCGCGCCCGATGGGCCGAAAGTAGAGGAGGCAGAAGAAGAGCGCTCCCGCAAACATCCAAATGGTGAGCGCATGGGTGAGGGCGAGGAGGCCGAAGGCCACGCCCATACCCGCCAGCCACGGCAGCGCCGGGCGGCCATCGCAGCGGGCTTCGACCGCGCGCAGGAGCAGCAAGGCGGCGATGCTGAAGAGGAAAAGCATGAGCATCTGCGGAAGCCCCGACATGGAGAAATCCCAAAACGTCTCGCACAGCAGGAGAATGCCGACCCCGAGCAAGGCCAGCCGATGGTCGAAGAGACGGCGGGCCACGAAATAGTTGACGAGGACCGAGAGCAGGAAAAATCCGAGCGACACCGCGGCGATCGCGCGGTCACTCGTGTAAATGTTATCCTTGGCCGTCATTTCCCAGGAGTCCTTGGTGAGGCGGAGAATGAACGAGTTGAGGAATGGCGAGAGCGGCGCGTGAAAGACATCCGGCGTGCGCTCGACCGGGAAGACGCCTTTGTTGTGCTGAAAGAGCCATATCGCCGCGGGCCGGATGACCTTGGTGGTAAATCCATTGCCGCGCGCCAACTCGCGGGAGATCTGCGCCTGGTCCATGGCGTGCGCGTGGCTCAGGCCCTTGAACCCGGCGTCGCGGAAGAACCAAAGATTGACGACGAAAGCGATGGCGGAAAGGAGCACCGCCAGCTTGATCCAGGGCGCCCATCTTCCCTCTTCGAGCCTGTGGACGATCTCCTGGACTTTAGTTTCCGACGCCATCGTTTTTTGATTTCAGCTCTTTAAGTTTGCGGTGAAGCGTGCGGCGGCTGATGCCGAGCTTTTTGGCGGCATGCGTGACGTTGCCGCCGGTTTCTTCGAGGGCCTGGAGGATTAGCCGGTGCCGGCTCTGTTGCAAATTGAAATGATCCCCTGGATTGAGCGACACGAACTGCCCTGGCGAGAGCGTCCCGCCGGGCGCGCCTTCCCGCACGGCGAGGGGCAGGTCGCTCAAGCCGATCTTCTCGCTCTTTGCCATCACCACGCCGTGTTCGAGAGCGCCGCGCAATTCGCGCACATTGCCCGGCCAGTCGTAGCGCAGGATGGCCTGCATGGCGTCGTCGGTCAGCTCGCGGAAAGGCGTCTTATTCTCCGTGGCAAACGTCTTGAGAAACGACTGCACCAGCAGGGGAATATCTTCGCGCCGCGCGCGCAGCGGCGGCATCTCGATGGTCACGACATTGAGCCGGAAAAAAAGATCGTCGCGAAATTTCCCCACGCTCACCTGGCGGGCGAGATCCTTGTTGGTGGCGGCCACGAGGCGCACGTCCACCTTGATGGGTGTGTTGCTGCCCACCCGCTCAAAGGAGCGTTCCTCGCCGAGCACGCGGAGCAGCTTCACCTGCGTGAGCGCGTCGATCTCGCCGATTTCATCGAGGAAGATGGTGCCGCCATTTGCCTGCTCGAAGCGCCCGATGCGCCGCTCGTGCGCGCCTGTAAAGGAGCCGCGCTCGTGCCCGAAGAGTTCGCTGGCGAGCAACTCCGGCGTGAGCGCCGCGCAATGCACGGCCACAAACTTTTGCTTCGGCCGCCCACTCAGCGCGTGCAGCGCCTGGGCCACGAGTTCCTTGCCCGTGCCGCTCTCGCCCTGCACCAGCACCGTCGCCCGCGTCGGCGCGACTTGCCGGATGGTGTCGAAGACGGTCTCCATGCGCGCCGATTCGCCGATGAGCCGCTCGAGCCCGTATTTTTTCTCGACCTGCTGCTTGAGCTCCACCACTTCCTTTTCCACGTGACGGCTCCGCAGCGCCCTGTGGATGAGGATCTCCAGCCGGTCGATGTTGATGGGCTTGGCGATGAAATCGTAAGCACCGCGCTTCATCGCCTCGACCGCCGCGTCCACCGAGCCGTAAGCCGTCATCATGATCACGATGGGCGGATGCGGCCGGGCGAGGATTTTGTCGATCAAGACCATGCCATCCTCGCCGCCGAGCCGCAGATCGGTGAGCACGAGATCGACCTCATCGCGCTCGATCACACCCAAAGCCCCGCCGCTATCCGCCGCCACATACACTTCAAAGGAATCCTCGAGCGACGCACGCAGCCCGTCGCGCGTGTGCTTTTCGTCATCGACGATGAGGAGAGTGGGATTCACGGCGGGGAGGTTGAGAGTTGAGTGTTGAGTGGCGCCCGGCTCTTAACCCGCGCGCCGCATTGAATCGGCGCGACACCCAACACTCAACTCTCAACACTCAACTCTCCCCATGCCCGCCATCGAGACGCACGCGCTCACAAAAATCTATCGCACTTACAAAAAGAAGCCGGGCCTGTGGGGCGCCATCAAGGGGCTGGGGCATCGGGAATATGAAGACGTGCGCGCCGCGGAAGGCGTCACCTTTTCCATCGAAGAAGGCGAGTTTGTGGGCTTCCTCGGACCGAATGGCGCAGGCAAGACCACCGTGCTCAAGATGCTCTCGGGCCTGCTCAATCCCACCAGCGGCCAGGCGCGTGTGCTGGGCTTTGTGCCGTGGGAAAGGCGCGACGAAATGAAGCGGCAATTCTCCCTGCTCATGGGGCAGAAGAATGCGCTGTGGTGGGACCTGCCGGCGCGCGAATCCCTCGAGCTCAATCGCGCCATTTACGACATCGACAAGACGCGCTTCCGGCAAATCGTGGGCGGCCTCACCGAGTTGCTCGACGTGACTGGCAAGCTCGACACGATGGTGCGCGAACTTTCCCTGGGCGAGCGCATGAAGATGGAACTTATCGCCGCGCTGCTGCACTCGCCGCGCGTGCTCTTTCTCGATGAACCGACCATCGGCCTCGACGTGACGAGCCAGAAACGGGTGCGCGAATTTCTCCGCCGTTACAACGCCGACCACCGCATCGTGACCATGCTCACGAGCCACTACATGCAGGACATCGAGGAGCTCTGCCAGCGGGTGATCATCATCGATCGCGGCCGCATCTTTTTTGACGGCCCGCTCAGCGACATCATCGACCGCTTTGCCACGCACAAGATCGTGGAGATCACTTTCAGCGCCATGCCCGCGGGCGATTTCGCGGGCCTCGGCGAAGTGGTCGAACGCACGCCACACACGCTGCGCTTGAAAGTGCCGCGCACGCGCGTGACCGACACCTGCCGCGCGCTGCTCACCGGCAGCGCGGCCACCGACATCAGCGTGCAGGAGCCGCCGGTGGAGGAAGTCATCCGGCAGCTCTTTGGCGAGCAGTCGCGTTAGGCGCGCTCCCCAGAGCTTTCCGCTCTCCGCGTCATCGCTGGACGCGCCCGCCGCCCGCGCCTGCGGCTAGGGCTTCGACTTCTTCGAGCGAGAGGAGCGGGAAGTCGCCGGGGATCGTGTGTTTAAGCGCACTCGCGGCCACTGCGAAGTCCACGGACTGCTGCGGCGCGTCGCCGCGGAGCAGGGAAAAAATGAGCCCTCCGGTGAAGGCGTCGCCTGCTCCCACGCGGTCCACGATCGCGATCTCGTGGCGCGGGGAGAAATACGCGCGGCCATCGGCGAAGAGCATCGCGCCCCAATCCGTGGAGCACGCAGCATCGCCGCGCCGCATGGTGAGCGCGACAAACCGGAAGCCGAAACGCTTGCACAACGCGGCGGCGGCGCGTTCTTCGCCGTTCACGTCAAGGCCGAAGACGGTGCGCGCTTCTTCCACACTCGTGACGCACAAATCCACGCCGGCCATGAGCGGCGCGAGCACTTCTCCGGCGCGCTCGCGCGACCAAAGTCTCGCGCGATAATTCAAGTCGAAGCTCACCTGCACTCCCAGCCTTCGAGCCACGGCACACGCTTCCGCGGTGAGCGCCGCAGCGGAATCCGAGATCGCCGGCGTGATCCCCGACCAATGAAACCAGCGCGCTCCGGCCAGGATGCGCTCCCAGTCGAAGTCGCCCGGCCGCGACTGCGCCATCGCACTGTGCGCGCGGTCGTAGATCACCTTCCCCGCTCGCTGGCTCGCACCTTGTTCGAGAAAATAAAGTCCGATCCGCTCACCGCCCCGCGCGATGTGTGCCGTGCCCACGCCGTGCCTGCGCAGTTCGTAGATGGCCCGCTCTCCGAGCTCGTGCGCCGGCAGCCGCGTCACAAAATCCGCGCTTTTCCCGAGCCTTGCGACCGTCACCGCCACATTCGCCTCGGCCCCGCCCGGCGTGATTTCAAAATGCGGGGCTTGCGCAAAACGTTGATGCCCCGGCGTGGTGAGGCGAAACAGGAGTTCGCCAAAAGTAACAACGTCGGACATGTGAAGAGAAACCGAAACTTGAAACCTGAAACCTGAGTTGAAGAATGTGGCGCGTTTGAGGGGGACGCTGAAACTCAGGTTTCAGGTTTCTCCCCCCAGGTAGGGATTTCTCGGCAAATCGCGAACGAGAAAATCCGCGGCGCACAGTGCGCTCCTCAACTCAGGATCGATCTGCTCTTTGAAAATCATCGCGACCAGCAATTTGGGCCGCGACCGATTCAAGCCGCGCCGGCACGCGCGATCCATGCGTTCGATATTCTCGCGGACTGTGGCGAAGAGCTGCGAGTCCTCGCGGGCGATTTCGTTTTCCACTCCCTCGAGATAGCAGTCATTGATGCCGCGGAAGGCGGCGTGCGGGAGATTCAAGCCGAGCGCCACGCGCTCGATCTCGCGCTTGGAAATGGCGAAGCCGAAGTTGCCCACTTCCTCGTACCAATCGGAGCCGCAGTCGATGACCTCGGTGGCGCGGTCGCCGAAGAGCCCGCCCAGCCCGATGCGGATCAAGGTCTCTTTGAAGAGCATCTTCACCAGCCGCCCCGTGCCCATGAGCACCGGGCCTTCATCCGGCTCGATAAGCACGACGCCGCGCCTGGCCACTCGCAACATTTCGTAAAGCGCCAGCATGGGCCGCGGGAAATGATGGTAGGCCTCCTTGCACAGCGCGAAGTCGAACGAGCCGTCGGCAAAGGAAAGGTGCTCCGCGTTTTCCTTGGAATACTCGCGGATAAAGCCGCTCTGCTTTGCCCGCTCGAGCATCGTATCGGAGATGTCGGTGGCCAGCGCGTCGGCGTTTTTTCCGAGAAGATAATGCGCGTCGGTACCGAAGCGGCCATCGCCGACCGTGACCCAGCGAGCGCGCGGAAAAGCGGCGAGCAACGGATCGAGACACCGATACATGCGCGCGTGTCGCCACGCATCGACGGTGTCCTCCTTTTCCCACGAGCCGGCCTTGCTCTCGGCGCTTTCGCTCGTGTAAAGGCGCTCGTGCGCCTCGTGGCTGAGCTTGTGGAAATCGCCGGCGCCGGAACGCGGAGTATTCATCGAATTTTCTTGTGCGGCACGTCGCGCCGCAAAGCAAGGCATTCAGCGGCATCGATCCACAAACCAAGTCATAGCTTTGTGCCTGCTTCAATGGGATGCTGCGCGCCATGTGCCTGCGTCCTCTTTGTGTCTCCCAGAATACGACCACTCATCGCGTCCGTTCGGTTTTGGTTGGGGTCATCGTTGTCGGATGGGTCGGCTCTTTGGCCGGCGCCGCGCCGGCGTCGGTGGACGATCGCTTCCGCCCATTCTTCGATGAGCACTGCGTGAAATGTCACAGCGGCGAGAAGCCAAAAGGGGATTGGCGCATCGACGAACTTACTTTGAACTTTGCCGACAAAGCCAATCGCGAGCGCTGGCAAAGCGTGCAAGAGAAACTCGACGCGGACGAGATGCCGCCGAAGAAAAAGCCGCGTCCACCTGTGCAGGAAGTGCGAGCTCTTTCGCAGTGGATTGCCGGGCGACTGGCCGCGGCCGACGCCGAGCGGCGGGTCACTCAAGGCCGCGTGGTGTTGCGGCGTCTCAACCGGATCGAGTACGAAAACACCGTGCGCGATTTGCTGGGTGTGGACGCGAATCTAAAAGACATGCTGCCGCTCGACACTCCGGCGGATGGCTTCGATAACGTGGGCGATGCCTTGCACACCTCATCATTCTTGATGGATCGGTATCTCGAAGCGGCCGACGTCGCGCTCAACCAAGCCATCGCCAACCGACCCAAGCCGCCCACGCTCAAGAAGCATTTCAGCCTCAAAGAAACCCATCAACTCAAGTCCATCAAACAACCGCTCTTCTTAAAGTCGGAAGACGAACAGGTGGTGCTCTTCTCTTCGTCGCCCTGGCAAGCAGTAAAGCTCACGTCCTTCTATCCTTCCGAGCGCGGCAGTTATCGCTTCCGCATCTGCGCCTCTGCTGTGCAAAGCTCGGGTCAGCCAGTGGTCTATCGCGTTTTAAGTGGTAACCAAGGGCGCGGCGGAGCGAAAGGTCATGTGATCGGTTACTTCGATGCTCCGGCAGATAAGCCGACCGTCGTCGAGTTCATCGATCACATGGAACCGAAGGCCACCATCTCGATCCTTCCTTACGGCCTGGCCTCTGCCCAAGTCGTCAACATGATAGGTGCGGATAACTGGACCGAACCGGGTCTCGCGATTGATTGGGTCGAGGTGGAAGGACCGCTCCACGAGACCTGGCCGCCAGAAAGCCATCGCCGCATCTTCGGCGATCTGCCACAGGCGCCGGCACCTATCTACAACTTCCGGGACCGCCTCGAGGTCGTCTCTACTCACCCACTGGCCGATGCGGATAGCATCCTCCGCAAATTTGTCCGCCGCGCATTTCGCCGCTCGGTGACCGACGCCGATGTCAAACCCTTTACCGCACTTGTTGCGGCCAAGCTAGCGGAAAAACGTTCCTTCGAGCAAGCCATCCGCGTGGGTCTCTCGGCAGTCATGGCATCGCCGGAGTTTCTCTTCCTCCGCGAAAAGCCCGGCAAGCTCGATGCCTTTGCCCTGGCCAGCCGGTTATCTTACTTCCTCTGGAGCACCATGCCCGATGAGGAGTTACTTACCTTGGCCGAGCAAGGGAAATTGGATCGATCGGACACCTTGCGCGCGCAAGTCGAGCGCATGCTACAACACGCGAAAGCGGCCGCCTTTACCGAGAACTTCACCGGCCAATGGCTTGGCCTGCGCGACATCGACTTCACGTTACCCAGCCACATCCTCTATCCCGACTTCGACGACATGCTGAAGGTCTCAATGATCCGCGAGACGGAGTTATTTTTCGCCGAAGTCCTCAAGAACGATCTAAGTCTTACTAACTTCATTACCTCCGACTTCACGATGCTCAACGGCCGGCTCGCGAAACATTACGGCATCCCAGGCGTGGAAGGGTGGGCATTCCGCAAGATACCCCTGCCGCCCGACAGCCATCGCGGCGGCGTCCTCACTATGGCCAGCGTGCTCAAGGTCTCCGCCAACGGCACCGCCACCTCGCCCGTGACTCGCGGCGCGTATGTGCTCGATCGCATCCTCGGCACGCCACCCCCCAGACCTCCCGAAAATGTCGCGGCCCTCGTGCCCGACATTCGAGGAGCTACTACCATCCGCGAACAGTTAGCCAAGCACCGCCAGATCGACACATGTGCTAGCTGCCACGTAAAGATCGACCCACCCGGATTCGCGCTGGAAAGCTTCGACGTCATCGGCGGCTGGCGGGATAACTACCGGACCAGTGGAAATGGAAAACCAGTAACCGTGGACGGCCAAAAGATGCGTTACTCCCAAGGCCCGAAAGTAGATCCCGCCGACGTGCTGCCCGATGGCCGGCCATTTCAAAACATCGACGACTTCAAGCAACTCTTACTTGCGGACAAAGACCAATTTGCCCGCGCCGTAACGACCAAGCTACTAACTTACGCCACCGGCGCAGCCCCCGAGAAGGCCGATCGTTCCAAGATTGATGCCATCGTCAGCAAAGTCCGCGAGAAACATTACGGCTTCCGCTTCCTCATTCACGAGATCGTGCAGAGTGAGTTATTCCGGACGAAGTAAGTTATCTGTATGTTAGCCGTTGCTACGCGCTTTCCCCGACAACCAAAGAACAACAACACAAAATGAAACCAGCACTCGCAATCATCGCAATCCTATCGGCACTATTCCAATCGTATGGAACCGCCGCTGAAACCAACTCACTTCAAGCCGCGGTAGATCTCGGAGTCATCCAGTCCGACGTATCCATCGCACTCAAGCAATACGAAAAGGTTCGTATTCTACAGCACGACGCCAACCTCGAACGTCAGCTTCTTAGCGCCGATTCCGCAGCGCCTACCGACAAGCTCGCTGCGATTGACAAGCGCATCGCGGCCCTTGAGCAAGAACTTCTGAGGCTCCGCGCCATCGCGGACATCGCCGTAAAAACCCTGAAGGACAAAGTCGTCCGCGAAGCGATGAACGTCTCGAAACTCCGTGCGACGGCAAAAATCAGCGACCCGAATCCAGACAGCGCGGATGCCGTCATCTCGACTGACCGACTCCAACCCAATCTGGCCGACAAGGCGGCCGCGGTCGCCGCGAAAGCCGATGTATCGGCTTACATCGAGGCCAAGACGCGCTACTTGCAAGCGAAGCTAGAGTTGCAGAGCGTAGAGCGCATCGTGACTACCGACACGAAGCGCCAGTGAACGATGCCGCAACGGCTAACCATGCGCTGCAGCGACCGGCGCGGCTGTCACGGCCCCTGCTTCCTGCCTCCACCTTTCCCCCGCCGCGCAGGGGCCGCGCCAGCCGCGCCGGTCGCTGAGCTTGGGGTCGTTAGGCCGACAAAGAACGTTCCCACTAAGAGGCGGCTGAGGCTTTGCCGACACTTCCGGCGGCCGGGGCGCTGCACCTAAGGTTGCGTGATTTCCAGGCGCAGGAAGCGGCGCGGCTCGCCGCTCAAAGGCACGGTGGCCGTCACCGTGCTGCCCGCGGATCTGCGTTTCATGGGGAGTGGGGATGCCGCGGAAGCTACCATTCCAGCCGCCGATCGCGAGTGGTCGCGGCGTCACTTTCTCTCGCGCCTTTGCTCCTCTTCGAAAAGCGAGCGCCAGTAGTCCAGTCGTTCCTTCACTCGTTTCTCCGCGCCGTGTTCGCTGGGCTCGTAGTAGCGGCGGCCTTCGGGGAGATAGGCCTGCGGGATGTAGGCGCCTTCAAAGTCATGGCTGTACTTGTAGCCTTCGTGGCCGAGAGCTTTCGCGCCTTTCTTGTGGCCGGTCGAGCGCAAGTGCCGCGGCACGGCGAGGGTGACTCCGGTCTTCACGTCGTCGAGCGCGGCGCCGATCGCGGCGTAGGCGCGATTGGATTTCGGCGCAGTGGCCAAATACACCGTGGCGTGCGCGAGCGGGATGCGTGCCTCGGGCAGGCCGATGAATTCCACCGCCTGCTGCGCCGCGACGGCGAGCACGATGCCGTGCGGATCGGCCATGCCGATGTCTTCGCTCGCGGAGATCACCAGCCGACGCGCAATGAAGCGGATGTCTTCGCCGGCATGCAACATTTTTGCCAGCCAGTAAAGTGCGGCGTCGGGATCGCTGCCGCGGATGCTCTTGATGAAGGCGCTGATGGTGTCGTAGTGCTGGTCGCCGTCGGCGTCATAGACCACGGCTTTTTTCTGGATCGACTCCTCGGCGATCGCGCGATCGATGTGGATCGCGCCACCCTCGCCGGGCGGCGTGGTGACGACGGCGATCTCCAGCGCATTGAGGCAACGGCGCGCGTCGCCATCGGCCGTGATGGCGAGGTGCGTCAGCGCTTCGGCGTCGATGTCGATTTTCATTTTTCCAAAGCCGCGCTCCTCGTCGGCGAGCGCGCGCCTTTGCACCGCGACGAGATTTTCCACCGAGAGCGGCTCGAGCTGGAAGACCTGCGAGCGCGAGACCAGGGGGCTGTTGATGTAGAAGAAGGGATTGTGCGTGGTGGCGCCGATGAGCCGCACGGTGCCGCGCTCGACATCGGGCAGCAGCACGTCCTGCTGCGCTTTGTTCCAGCGATGGATTTCGTCGATGAAGAGGATGGTCTTCACGCCGCTGGCCGCCCGGTTGGCGGCGGTGGCGATGACGCGGCGCAAGTCGGCCACATTACTCTCCACACCGCTCAGGCGCTCGAATCGCGAACTGGTGGCGCTCGCGATGATCTCCGCAAGCGTGGTCTTCCCCGTGCCCGGCGGCCCGAAAAGGATGATCGAAGAAATGCGATCCGCCTCGATGGCGCGCCGCAGCAACTTGCCCGGCCCGAGGATGTGCTCCTGGCCGGCGTATTCATCGAGCGTGCGAGGACGCATGCGCTGCGCGAGCGGAGCGGCAGCGATGGACGGCAGATCTTCGACGGTGGAAAACAAGTCCGGCATCGGTGGCAGTTCAGATGGACTTTCGCTGTGAAAGGCAAACAGTCACTCCATGAAAACGATTCTTGTCCCCGTGGATTTTTCCGACGCCACGCCGCGCGTGATTGAAGCTGCGAGCCAGATGGCCAAAGCATTCGCGAGCCGTGTCGTGTTGCTGCATGTCGCCGAACCCGAGCCGGATTTCGTCGGGTTCGAGCCAGGCCCCGCCACAGTGCGCATGAGCGTGGCGCGCGATTTTCGCGCCGAGCATCAGCAGATGGATGAACTCAAGAACTCCTTCCTCGCCGTCGGCATCGAATCCACCGCGCTGCACGTCCAGGGCTCCTCAGTGGAAAAGATTCTGCACGAAGCCATGCAGCACGATGCCGGGCTCATCGTCATCGGTTCGCACGGACACGGCGCGCTCTACGAACTGCTCGCCGGCAGCGTTACCGCCGGCGTGCTCAAAGATTCCAAGTGCCCCGTGCTCGTCGTGCCCGTCGCGCCGGTGCGCCGTTAAAAGTGATCCGCAGGTCCGCCCGCGTGCGACTCGTGATAGCGAATATTTGGAGCGTCACCCCGGTAAAGATGGCTCGAGGATTTCGGCGCCGAGTGACAGGCGGCGAGCGAAAAGGCCGCGCCAACCGCGAGGAGGAGCCGGAGGGTGATTTGCATGGCGGCGATCTTAAGCAGCCGCCTCGGCGTTTGGCCAGCCACATCATTAGTGGTTGCAAGGGCCTCTCACCACGCTACTGTACGCCCTCCCAAAAAAAAGGGGGCGTACTGGTTTCGACTGTTGACTCGAGACGCAGGCGGCATGTCGAGGAAGCCTGGTTGGCCTCGTTAAACTCCCGGGCAAAAAAATAAACGCGAACGATTACGAAGATCTCGCTCTCGCGGCTTAATTGACCGCGACGCAGCCACACCAACGCCTGCTAGGTGTGGCCGCGACGACAGCAGGCTCTGCCGAAGGCGGAGCGACCGCGCCCGAGGTGAACTTCATTCGTGGACGCTCGGAGCAAGGTGGCCCGCCCGCCGGCAGCCCGTCTCCTAAATCAAAGGCGAAGCTAAACATGTAGAGACTTGCGACGACAGCCTTCAGGACAGGGGTTCAACTCCCCTCGCCTCCACCTTTTTTACAGAGAAAAATGTTTGGGATTGTGAGTTTGTGACAAAGTGAGCTCATGAAAGAGCCGCTTCGCGTCGTCGCTGTCAAAGGTCACAAGATTTCCACTTATCGCCTCACTTCGGGCAGATGCATGGTCGTGTGGGTATGACTCCGAAGGGCGTCGGCAGCGGCGCTCCCGCTCGACGTTGAAGGAGGCGGAAGAATTGGTCGGCGAGGTGTCGGGAGCCCTTAAGGACAAGATCAATGGTGCAATCACGCTTGATGACCGACAGGCTTACAACCTCGCCCGCGAACTCGTGGAGCCGTTCGGCTACACGGTGCTCCAAGCGGTGCGGGAATGGGAGAGACCAAAGCTCCGTATCGGGGCAAGAAAACCGGCGACGTGATTGCAGAGATGATCGCCGCAAAGCGCCGGGAGGATCTCTCGGTTCCGTCTGTGGATCGCTTGGAGGACGACTTGAAATCGTTTGCGGCTGTGGTGCCCGAAGAGATCGAGAAGGTGCATGCTCGCCCATCAAAGCATTCCTGAACGGCTGCAAAGTCGGCCCGAGGCGGTGGAACAACCTGCGTGATCAGGTCGTCACTCTTTTCCGGTTCGCGCGTTCGGAGCGTTACCTCCGAAGGACCGCATCACGGAGGCCGAGGACGTGGCGAAGATGAAAGTGGCGCGCAAGACGGTGGACATGTTTACGCCCGCCGAACTTCAAATTATCATCGAGAATACCCGACAGGCATGGCTGCCGTGGGTGCTCATCAGCGCTTACGCTGGAGTCCGCACTTTCGAGGTGCTGCGGATGGATTGGGCGATGATCCGCGGGGAGCAAAAGTTGATCGATCTTCCGCCGGAGGTCACGAAGGTCAACGAGCGGCGCATCATCCCGATGTGCGACGCGCTGATTCAAGCCTTGGCGGCGTGGCGGGAAGCGATCGGTTCGGTCCGCGAGGACAAAGTCCCCCAGCGCGAGATCGAACAGATCATTGCCAAAGTGAAACAGGCCCACCCGACGTTCCGATGGAAACACAACGCCCTGCGCCACGCCTACGGCAGCTACCGCACCCGCGCTGACTCAGAACGTTCCGCAGGTCGCGCTGGAAATGGGCAACTCGGTCCACACGGTTAAACGGCATTATCTGGAGGCGAAGACTTTCGAGGAAGGTTTGCGTTGGTGCGGGATTGCGTGGCCGCTGCCCAAAAAGGAGCGCGCGAACCATCCCTTCCTGCGCTGGGTCGCCGCAGGAGCGTGAGCGGCGCCTCGCCGTGTTGCCCTTCACACCGCCACAGCCTTTCTTCGGCGTCCGATTCGCTTCGAGATCGAGAGGGTTTCCGGAGTTTTCCCGGCGAGCAGTTTTGCGAGGTCCTCTTCGCGCACGCGGTATTCTTTGCCGACCCGGACGGCAGGGAGGACCGCCCGTTTGATCCAATCTCGAACCGCGCCGGCAGTGAAACCAGTTCGTTCGCTCACCTCCGCGACTGTCACCAGCCGATCTCCGTCCACGCCGATCAACTGCTCCCGAAGCGAATCCGTTTCAGCGACCTCAATGACCAGCCAGCCCCGCTTCATCCACGACCACGACGGCTCCAGCCCGCATGACCTTCGTTTGCAGAAACTCAGCGACCGTCTTCGTTCCAGCGAGTCCGCCGCGTTGGAGGTCGAGCACCTGCTGCCGTTGCAGAGCCAGGACAACCGTTTCCGCACCCGCCTTTTCAATCGCCGCTTGCACGCTGCGCAGAACGTAACTTTTACCCGTCCCAGCGCCGCCGCGGAAAAGTGTTACGAGGTCACGCGACGCGACAGTTCCGATCGAAGGCGCGCTGTTGATCCTCGGCGAGTTCCTGCGCTGATCGAGGCGTGGCAGCGAGCAACGGCGCGAAACGAAGACTTGCCGGCATCTTCCGCGGGTGGGGAGCTCTTGCCGAGGCGCGCGGTTTCAAAAGTTCGTCGCGCCGAGGACGCCGCGACCGGCGGGCGGGCCGCCCGCGCTCCCCTATGGCTTCGCGGGAATCATGCCGCTTTGGCGGGCGTAGTTGAAGATGCCGCCGGCGTCGATGACGGGGCGCACTTCGCCGAGCGGCTTGAGCGGGTAGGTGGTGCCATTCACGGTGAGCGTGTCCTTCTCGAAGTCGAGCGTTCCGAGGTCGCCGGTTTGGATCTTGTCGCAGAGCCGCTCGTGGGCGTCGTAGGGATAGAGTTCGCCGGTGGCCACGCAATTGCGGAAGAAGATGCGCGCGAAAGATTCGGCGACCACGACTTCGACGCCCGCCGCGCCCAAGGCGATGGGCGCGTGTTCGCGCGAACTGCCGCAACCGAAATTGCGGCCGGCGATCACGATTTTGTAAGGCGTCTTGATCCCGCCTTCCGGCACAAACTTCACGGGATACTGATCGTCCGGCAGCCCGATGAGCGCGTAGCTGCCGAGCTTCTCGTATTCCTCGGCGATGGTCGGCACGAGTGTGAGGTATTGGGCCGGGATGATTTGGTCGGTGTCGATATTGTCTTTGCAGACATAGACGGGGCTGGTCATGGCGGGAAGAGTTGAGAGTTGAGAGTTGAGTGGCGCGGCTCTGCGCGGAGCGCACTAAAATGCGGGAACGCGGCGGCCACTCAACACTCAACTCTCAACACTCAACCTTCCCCTCACCGCGGCGCTGGCGGCCCGGAACGAAACTTCGGCCGCGGCTTCGGCGGCTCGTCGGGCAAGGGAAGGGGGACGTCGTTCACGTTGAAGAGCGAATCTCCTGGAATGTCCTGGACCTGGCCTCGCGTGGCTCTTCCGGGGGGCAGGCGGAAGACCGGCGCGTTCGACCGGGGCGCCGCGGCGTTGCGCGCGATGGGCTGCGGCGGAGCGGGCGCGATGTCTTCGTTGGCCACGTAACCGGCCACTCCGTTGTCGGTGAGCACGCGGCTGAATCCAGACTGGCGGTCGAGCATCGTCACGCGGTCGCCTTTTTTCAGCACGAAGTCCGCGCCGAAACTTTGCGCGGGGCCGAACTTGTAAAACTCTGCCTGTTGCGAGCTCACGAGGAAGGAGCCCGTCTTCGGCCCGCCACCGCCGCGCGCGCAACCACCCAACCCGCAAAGACCGGCCAGCGCGACCGGCAGCCACCGCAATTTCGAAATCCGAAATCCGAAATCCGAAACAAACGCAGCCAATTTTTTGAAATCGAAATAATGGCGATGGGCGTGCAAACGATTTCCTGATTTCCGTTCCTTCGGATTTGTTTCGGATTTCGGATTTCGATCCGAACTCAACTCACAAATTCCCGAGGATCCGTGATCCACCCCGTGAGCGCGCTGGCGGCCACGGTGTAAGGGCTGGCGAGGAAGACCTGTGATTCTTTGTTGCCCATGCGGCCTGGGAAATTGCGGTTGGTCGCGCTGATGCATTTCATCGGCGTGTTGAGCCGGCCGAAAGTATCCACCGGTCCGCCCAGGCACGCGGCGCACGAGGCATTTTCGGTCATCCGTACGCCGGCGCTTTCGAGAATGCTCCACACACTCTTGCCGGCCCAGAGCGTGTCTTTTAATTCCTGCACCA
Organism: Chthoniobacterales bacterium; assembly: GCA_038238555.1. Lineage (GTDB taxonomy): Bacteria > Verrucomicrobiota > Verrucomicrobiia > Chthoniobacterales > Chthoniobacteraceae > JANNXQ01. Next base: position 20,869 of record JBBRXP010000019.1, read on the forward strand.
CCTTCGTGGTCGCAGGCACGCCGAAGGTGTCGATCTTCACGGTGCGGCCATTCACCACGTGGGCAAAGGCGAGGAAGTCGCTGGTCTTACCGCCGGTGCAGGAGCCGATGTAGGCGCGATCGAGCGCGACGCCTCCCATCTCCCTGGCGAGCTTGCGCTGGCCTGGGTCGGGATGGCACGCGACGGTCGGCTCAAGCTTCGAGAGGTCGAATGTCTTGTCGTAGATGAAGCTTTGCTCGCGATCCAATTCGGCCGGCTCGAACTCGGACTTCGTTCCATTTTCGGCCACGCGCTCGCGCACATACGCTCCGGTCTTTTCGTCGAAGGGAAAGATGCCGTTTTTTCCGCCGGCCTCGATGGCCATGTTGGCGATGGTCATGCGGTCATCCATCGACATCGCGTGCACGCCCGGCCCTTCCCACTGCATGGCGCGATAGGTCGCGCCGTCAAAGCCGATGTCGCCGATGACGTGCAGGATCACATCCTTTGCCATCACACCCGCGGGCATCTCGCCTTCGAGGAAAAAGCGCATCGTCTCCGGCACCTTGATGAGCAGCTTGCCCGTGCCGAGGATGAAGCCGCCGTCGGTGTTGCCGATGCCGGTCGCGAATTCATTGAACGCGCCGGCCATGCAGGTGTGCGAGTCCGTGCCGAAAAGAATTTCCCCCGGTCGCGTATGCCCCTTCCAAGGCAGCGTGGTGTGGCACACGCCGGTGTAATTTTTTCCGTGCTGCGCCTTGAGCTGGCCGCGCGTGGTATCGAAGTGCCAGTGCCCTTCCTGCTCGTCGATCACGTCGTAGAAATAAGGCAGCCCCTGCTGGCGGGAAAAATCGCGCAGGATATCCACGTTGCGATTGCTCATCGAGTCGGCGGTGAAAATGTAATGGTCCGGGATGATGATCACCTTGCTCGCGTCCCACACCTTCGCATTCTGGCCAAACTCGCGCTTGAAGACGCCGATGGTGCCCGGCCCGCACACATCGTGAGTCATCAGCACATCCACATTCACCCACACATTGTCGCCCGCCGCCACGCGCGACCTGCCGCTGGCACGGGCGAGGATTTTCTCGGTCAGAGTCATAGGGGCGGAGACTATCCATGCCACTGCCGAAGGAGGCAAACGGGAATGCACGGCGAGTCGCGGCGCGGCTCTGGCTAAAAGATAAAAAACCGTTGCAAGGCGATGCTCTTTTCCGCATTCCATTCCGACCTTCAATCTCGCCCCCCAAAACAACTCCATGAAAGCGATCCTCTGTTCTCTGTCCTTCCTGATCGCCGTGTCTGTCGCGCCGCTCGGCATTGCGGCGACTCCGGCAAAAGCGAAAAACGCGAGTCCGACGATCGAGTCTGTAAGCCGGCGCGCGGTGAAGGTGAAGGTGCCCGCAGGATACGAGAGCGTGACCCTCGAGCAGTGCACCAGCATCAGCCGGCGCACGTGGAAAAAGATCGCGACCAAAACGACCGCGCGTACGGCAGGAATGGTTGAGTTTCAACTGGATCGCGCGGTGTCGCGCGGCTTCCTGCGCGTCAATGGCAGAGTGGCGGCGTTGCTCGCGGGAGACATGAAGACGGGGCCGAGCATCTTCCTCGCCGATCCGGCACTCACCAGGCACGGCCCCTTCTCCAACCACGCGGCGGGTTTGAGGCCGCCGACGAGCGCTGGAAATTCCGCGTTGACCGACAGCGCCGGCGCCGATTCCACGCGCACAGTTTCGGAGTCCGACATCTGGCGGCTGGCGGGCGACCGGCTCTACTTCTTTAACGGCACGCGCGGTCTGCAAGTGCTCGACATTTCCAATCCCGACGATCCCGCGCTGCTCGGCCAGCTCCGCGCGCCGGGCGTGGGCGAGCAGATGTATCTGGTGGATGCCGCGCACGTCGCGTTGCTCACGAGCTACGGCAATGCGATTGCTCTTCCCGTCGCCCGCGCGGCGCTGAGCGCAAACGACTCGACCTCCGGCACCGTGTTCCTGGTGGATGTGGCGACCGGCAAGCCGAAGACTGTAGGCACCGTCACCTACCGTGGCTCTCTGCGCGAGAGCCGGCTCGTGGGCTCGGTGCTCTACGTGGTCTCGCAAGTTTGGGACGCGGCGCAATCCGGGTTGGAAGTCGCCTCCTTCGACTTGAGCGATCCGGTTCATCCCGTCGCGCGCGACACGCTCTTTCTTGGAAGCTGGGGCGGCGTGGTGCAGGCCACCGATCGCTTCCTTTTTGTCGTCCGCGATTCCTCCGACTGGTCGCGATCGACCATCGAAATCATCGACATCTCCTCGCCGACCGGCGTGCTTGCAAAGCGCGGCAGCATCGCGACGGCCGGCCAGGTCAACGACAAATTCAAGCTGCACCTCGAAGGCAACATTTTCACCGCTGTCTCCGCCGTGCCCGCCCGCTGGCAGGACATCGGAAATGAGGAAGGCGACGCGAAGGATCGTCCGGCGGAAGCCTCGCGCACAAAGGTCGAGACCTTCTCGCTCGCAAATCCCCAGGCGCCCGCGGCGCTCGGCTCGCTCGAGATCGGCGCGGGCGAAACAGTGCGCGCCACGCGCTTCGACGGGCAGCGGCTCTACGTGGTCACCTTCTTTTCCGTCGATCCGCTGTGGGTCGTCGATCTCTCGCGGCCCGCGCAACCGACGCTGCTCGGCGAGTTGAAAGTGCCGGGCTTTTCGAGCTACATCGAGCCGCTCGGCGACCGGCTCGTGGCCGTGGGCAGCGTCGCCAGCCAGGTGGCGGTGTCGCTCTTCGATGTGAGCGATCCGACGCATCCCGCGCTGCTCAGCCAGCTCCCGCTCGGCGGCGACGGCGGCTATTCTTACAGCGAGGCAAATTGGGACGAGAAAGCGCTCAGCGTTTTGCCCGCGGAGAATCTCATCCTCGTGCCGTATTCCGGCTACGACTCGGGCAGCGGCTTTGCGGAACGTGTGCAGCTCATCGACTTGAATCGCGACTCGCTCACGCCGCGCGGCGTCATCGACCACGGCATCGCCACGCGCCGCACCGCGGTCAAAGGCAACCGCATCCTCGCCATCTCGACGAGCGATCTGGTGACGGTGGATTTTTCCGACCGCGACAAACCGCGGATCACTTCTGACGTGGAGATCGCATGGCGGGTCGATCGCGTCTTCCTCGCCGGCGAGCATCTCGTGCAGCTCGGCGGCGCCACCGGCTGGCGGCACGCTGCCGCGCCCACGCTCACCGTCTCCACCGCGGCCGACCCCGACTCCGCGCTCAGCACTTTTGACCTCGAAGACAAACAGCCCGTGATCGCCGCGAGCGTGCGCGATGGCCGGCTCTACGTGGCGCAGCAAGATGGCAACTCGTGGGGCTGGGGCGGTCCGCTCGTTGCAGCGAACATCAAATCGCCGATCGCCGAGAACGATCCGCCGAGTGTTTTGATCCTCTCGGTTTTCGATCTCACGAAACTTCCGGCGCTCGAACGCATCGGCCACGTCACGACCGACGCGACGCTCGGCTTGAGCTTCGGCGGCGATGTCCAGGCCGTGTGGCCGAGCGCCGGCGTGCTTGTGCTGGTGCGGCCGCAGCAGAGTTTCATCTACTTTTTCTGCGCTCCGCTTTTGAGCGGCGGCGTGGTCAATGCGACGAACGACCTCGTGGGCCGGGCGACTCCGACGACGGCCACCTTCACCAGCCTTAACATCAGTGGTGGCTCACTCCGCATCGCGGCGCCGAGTTCCCCGTGGCCGTGGTATGGCGGCGGCAGCGGCACCGAGGCCGTGGCCTTCGATGTGAGCGTGCCTTCCGCGCCGGTGGTGGCTTCGAAGATCGAGAGCATCCGCAACACGCGCGATGGCGAGTGGAGCGCCGCCTTCGCCGACGGCGGCAAAGTGTATGTGAGCGCGGTGAGTTACGGCGATCCATCGGCCGCAAAGTCCGAAGGCTCGACGCCGCGAGAGTTCCGCCACTTTTTGAAAGTCGTCGATTTTGCCGATCCCATTCACCCCTCGGTCGGCGCGGACATCAACATCCCCGGCAAACTCATCGGCCTCCTGCGCGGCGCCACCTTGCTCTACACGGCGGGCCCCGCATACGACGCCGAAAACAAACCGAAGGACGGACGCGCGATCCACGTAAGCGGATTCGACGGAACGGCCGCGCACTTCGGAGACCAGATCGCGCTGACCAACGATTACGACCCGTATGCGCTCGACGGCGAGACCGTGCTCATCGGCTCGCAGCCCGCGTGGTCGGAGACGACTCCGCCCACTGGCCACCTCCAGGCGTGGCAACTCGGCGGCGACGGAAAATTCCAACTCGCCGGCGAGATCGCGGCGACGACGACCTACACCCTCACCGCGTTGCACGGCCTGCTCATCAGCGGCTACGGCGATGGGCAGCATCTCTACGACGTGAGCGACCCGACTCATATCGTCGATCGCGGGGATTTCCCGACCGTCGGCTGGTCCGGCAGCCTCACTCACGCCGATGGCAACGCGGCCCGCGGCCTTTGGGAGCCCCTCGGTGAGTTCGGCGTTTCGTTCGTGGAGTTCGGGAAGTAGTTTTTCCGCGCGGCGACCCCAGCGTGACGCGGGCATCCTGCCTGCGGCTGTCGCGCAGGCATCCCTGCCTGCACTGCAAGCGGGAAGCTTGCGAGACCGCCGCAGGCAGGGATGCCTGCGCCACGCTGCAACCGCACCCCACGTCCGGCTCACGCCACCGCAGCGATCGTCCAGCCTCCGCGGTATTGTCTGGTCAGCAGCCGCTCCGCGTCGGGCTCATTTGGAATGCGCATGGCCGCGGCGTCCCACTCGAGCGTGGTGTGGGGCACGCGCGTCGCCACGTTTCCGAGTTGCACGGCCTCGGTGAGCGGGCCGGCGTAATCGAAATGATCCGTCGTCTTCGGGCCGCCGAGCGCGGCATCCACCCAGGCGTGATAGTGATTGGCCTTCTCCACTTTCTGCATTTCGAAGGCCGCGAATTTTTCCCGCGGATAAAGCTGCGGCATCCCCACGTGCGGCAGCACGAGCGTCGCCCCTTCACCGATGAAGAGCGAGCCCGCTGGCGGCAACTTGCCGTCGGGCGGCAACTGGGCGAGCGCCTCGTCGGGCCTGCGGCCGCCGTCATACCACGTGACCGGAAGCGTCTTACCGGCGGTGTGCGCGGTGCCGGGGAAAATGTAACTGACCGTCTCTGCCTCGGGCCACGTCTGCGCGTTGGCTCCTTCATTTTCCGCGCGAATGCTGACGGGCGCCGTGAGCTGCAGCGCGGTAAAAACTGGATCGAGAATGTGGCAGCCGAAGTCTCCCATCGTGCCGCCGCCAAAGTCCTGCCAATCCCGCCAATTGAAAGGGTGATAAGCATTCGGCGCGTAATCGCGCGCGGGTGCGACGCCCAGCCACCAATCCCAATTCAACGTCTCCGGCACCGGCCCTGGCGCGGGCGGCGCGGTCAGGTGCGTGTAGCCGTTGCCACTATTTTTCTGCCATGAATGCACGGCGCTGATCTTGCCGATCGTGCCTTCCTGGATGAGCCGCACCGCGGTGCGGTACTCGCTCGCGGAATGAATCTGATTGCCCATCTGCGTGGCGACTTTCGATTTCGCCGCCTGCAAGCGCATCTGCCGCGCCTCCCACACCGTGTGCGTGAGCGGCTTCTGGCAATAGACGTGTTTGCCGCGCCGCATCGCATCCAGCGCGATGAAGGCGTGCATGTGATCCGGCGTCGAGACCACCACCGCGTCGAACCCATCGCCGAGTTTCGCGAACATTTCGCGGAAGTCCTGGAAGTGCGGCACGTCGGGAAACTTCTGATCCGCCTTGGCGAAGCGCGAAGTATCCACGTCGCAGAAGCCGACAAATTTTACGCGCGCGTGCGAGCCGATCTCGGTGAGGTCGCTCAGCCCCTTGCCCGCGCAACCGACGCCGACCACTTGCAAATTCGAGTTGGCATTAACCGCGCGCAGGATGGCGGGAAAACCGAGGACGGTGGCGGCGGAAGTCTTTAGAAATGTGCGGCGGGATGTGTGCATGGGTGGGCGATTGGTTGGGGATGTCGGAATTAATCCGGATTGCGCCGATGTCTTATGGCCTCTCCTTGCGGCAGGCGCGGATTACGCACGCAGCCTTAGCAGGTCGCGAATTTCGGTGAGCACTTTCACGTCCGCCGGGATCTCGGCCACCGGCGCCGGCTTGGCTTCCTCCTTTTTCTTCAAGCGGTTCATCGCCTTTACGAGCATGAAAATGCAGAAGGCGAGAATCGCGAAGTTGATGGCGATGGTGAGGAAGTGTCCGTAGGCAAATACGGGGCCGAGTTTCTTTGCATCGGCCAGCGACATGCCGGGGGTTATCTTGTCGGAAAGCGGGACGTAAAGGTTGCTGAAGTCCACGTTGCCGATCGCCTTGCCGACGATCGGCATGATGAGGTCTTCGATCAGGGAGTTGACGATCTTGCCAAACGCCGCGCCGATGATGACGCCGACCGCGAGGTCCACGACGTTGCCCTTGAGGGCAAACTCTTTGAATTCTTGCGTCATGCTCATGGCGCGAATCTGCGCCGGATCGCAAAGGCATGTAAAGCGCGCGCAAAACAATTTGCCGCGTCGAGCGCGCTAGCTACGCTCCTGCCCCCAATGTCTTTCCAAGCCCGTATCGACACCGAGTTGAAAGACGCGATGAAAGCCCGGCAGCCGGAGCGACTCGGCGTGCTGCGGCTGCTCAAGGCGGCGCTGAAAAATACGTCGATCGAAAAAGGCGGCGTCAGCTTCGAGTTGAGCGATGCCGATGCGCTCGCGGTGATCCGCCGGGAACTCAAGAAGCGTCAGGACTCGATCGAGAGCTTCACCAAAGGCAACCGCCCCGAGCTCGCCGCAAAGGAAAAGAGCGAGGCCGAAATTCTCGCGGAGTATTTGCCGGCGGGCATGTCGGCAGACGAACTCCGGCAACTGGTCGCCGCGTGCATCGCCGAGACCGGCGCGACCTCCAAGGCGCAGATGGGCGCAGTGATGAAGCTGGCCGTCGAGAAAGCCGCGGGCCGCGCCGATGGCAAGGCGTTGAGCGCCGCGGTGGCCGCAGCGCTGAGTTAGACCATGCTCTCTGCCATCATCGTCGCCGCCGGCAGCAGCCGCCGCATGGGCTTCGACAAGCTCTTTGCTCCGCTCGCGGGTCATCCGGTGCTCTGCTATTCCATCAACGCATTCAACGACACCGCCGAGGTCGATGAGATCGTGATCGTGACCAAGGAGGACCGCATGGACGAAGTCGAGAAGCTCGTGAAGGGATCGAAATTCGCGAAGGTCACGAAGGTCGTGAGCGGCGGCGCCGAGCGGCACATCTCGGTCTGGAATGGGCTTCAGGCCTTGAGTGGCGAGGGCTCCGAGTTCATCGCCATCCACGACGGCGCGCGGCCGCTCACCACTCCGCGGCTCATCCGCGCGTGCCTCGCCAAGGCGCAGGAATTTGGCGCGGCATGTTGCGCTTCGCCGATCCCCGACACGGTGAAGCGCGCGTCGATCGATCAAATGGTGAAGGAGAGCGTCGAGCGCACGGGACTGTGGGCCATGCAGACGCCGCAGATTTTTAACGCGAGCCTGGTGCTCCAAGCCTACGCGCAGATCATCGCGAGGCATGAGATCGTGACCGACGAAGTCTCCGCCGTGCAGCGACTGGGCAAGAAGATCGCGCTGCTGAAAAACGAAGACTGGAATTTCAAAGTCACCTTTCCCCACGATCTCGAACTGGCCGAGCACGTGTTGGAAATGCGCGACAAAAAGAAAACGCCGAAACACGTTGGCTGACTGCCGAAGCTGCGTATGGTCCGGCCCTTCGCCGGAAAAATGGACCCGCTCTACCGCCTCACCACTCTGCCCGACGGCGCGCGCATCGCCTCGGTCGAGATGCCCTACATGCGCTCGGTGGCGGTGGGCTACTGGGCCGCGGTCGGCGGCAGGCACGAGCGCGAACGCGACAGCGGCATCTCGCACTTTCTCGAGCATCTGCTTTTCAAAGGCACCAAGGCGCGCTCGGCGCGCGAGATCACCGAGAGCGTGGAGGGCATCGGCGGTTACCTCAACGCCTTCACCACCGAAGACCACACGTGCTACTACGCCAAGGCGGCGGTCTCTCACTTCGGCGAGCTCTGCGAAGTGCTCGGCGACATGTATCTCCACAGCAGTTTTCCTCCCGCCGAGATCGAGCGCGAGCGTGATGTCATCCGCGAGGAAATCCTGATGTACCGCGACCAGCCGGCGCAGCACGCGCAGGAACTCCTCACGCAAACGATGTGGCCGGGGCACCCGCTGGGCCGGCCGCTCACCGGCACGCTCGAGTCGATCGCCGGCTTGCAGCGCCGCCACTTCATCGACTACCGCCGCGCGCATTACAACGCCCGCACCACCATCGTCACCGTCGCCGGCCCGCTGCCGCACGAGCGCGCGGTCGCCGTCATCGAGCCCTTTCTGCGCCGACTCTCGCCTGGCCGTTCGCCGCGCTTCAAGCGCGCGCGGCTGCCGCTCTCGCCCGCGCGCGTCACGCTCCATTCGCAGGAGACCGAGCAGACGCATCTGGCCATGGGCTTCCACGCTTTTGGCCGCAACGACAAGCGGCGCTTTGCTCTCAAGATGCTCTCCGTGATCCTGGGCGAAAACATGAGTTCGCGCCTTTTTCAAAAGCTCCGCGAGCAGCGCGGCTACTGCTACCACGTGAGCTCGTGCATGGTCACGCTCGCGGATGCAGGCGCCATCAGCATCTACGCGGGGGTCGATCCGGCGAAACTCAAGCGCACCTTGCAACTCATCCTGCGCGAGCTGCGCGCCATCTGCGCGAAAAAGCCGGACAAGAGCGAGCTGCGCAAGGCGCGCGACTACACGATCGGCCAGACCTTCATGGGCCTGGAATCGACCACCAACCAAATGATGTGGATGGGCGAGTCGCTGCTGGGCTACGGAAAAATCGTGGACCCCACCGAGATCGAATGCGCCATCAGCGCCGTGACGCCCGAAGAAATCCAACGCGTGGCCTGCCACTGCCTGCATCGCGGACGGCTCGGCGTGGCCGTGGTGGGCCCGTCGCACGATGGCGCGAAGATCGAGAGCTGGATCGGGGCGTGACGGGGGAAGTTGAGGGGCCGCCGCGTTGGCAGCGCGATCGGCGGTTTCGAAAAAATCGGCTTTGCACCGCCGCAAGTTTCCGAAACAACGAGCGCATGAAACGAAACTTCTTCCCCCTCATCGCGGCGTGCGCACTGGCCCTCTTCGGGGCCGGCTGTGCCTGTCCTCACAAGGGACCAACGACCCAAAGAGACGGAGGCGTGATCCCAAGCCCCGGCACTGGCGCTCCCGTGGGCACGGCCAGTTTATTGGTCGTATACCGGAATGGGAACGATGCGACCCACAAGACGGATTGGAGACTCTTCAGGAAGGGCTCCTATGGAGGCTACCGCCATGTGCAAATGAAGCCGGGAATACCGCTGCCATTTTTGGAACCAGGCGTCCCTTGCGTCGTAAACTTTAAGGCATTGAATCTGGGGGATGGGCCGCCTCACGATTACTCCTTCACACCTTACTCGGGCGAGCGGCTGACGTTGGAGGTTTACTACACAGCGAGGGTTGAAAAGCGTTAGGACTTCTTTGTCTGTGCGCACCGTGCTAGCGCAGACTTCACTGCACCACTGGCAACAGCCCCATGAACGGCGGAGTCATCCAGTCTCTCGGCACCTTGCCGCCGGGCCAGGCCACGGGTCAGATTCTGGTGGTGTATAACTCGCCCGCCGATGCGGTCGTCGCCACCACTTGGCGCCTTAATGGCGGGGGTTTGCGCACTGTGCAAACGCAGCCGGGCACAGCGGTGAAAAATGTGTCTCCCGGCCAGCACATGATTGTCTTCATCTCCCCGGCGGGCCATCTCCCGCCGCCGCCTCAGCCGACGGCGGTGGCCGCCGGCCGGCTCGTTATTTTGAAAGTGACTTACCACTAAGCCGCGCAGCCGAGCGGCCGAGCCGCGGCAGAGTGAATGAGAAAATCGCGCCGCGTCCGGGCGCGCTCCGTGCGGTGAGCCGGCCTTTGTGGTCCTCGATAATCTTCTTGCAGATGGCGAGCCCGAGGCCGGTGCCGTGCGCTTTGCCGTGTGTGGCGAAAGGTTGGAAGAGCCGCGCGGCGATCTCCGGCGCGATGCCCGGGCCGCTATCTTCCAACTCCGTGATGACCTCCTTTCCCGCGACTCGAAACCGCAGCGCGATGGTGCCACCCGAGGGCATCGCATCCATGGCGTTATTGATGAGATTAAAAAACACGCGCAGCAACCGCTGCCGATCCATCCGCAGCCGCACGGAAGGCGCCGCGCGTTGCACTTCGATCTGCACCGCTCTGCGCGAGGCATCCGGCGCGATCTCGGCCAGCGCGTGCGCGACAAACTCGCGGTAGTCCGACTCCACGAGCCGCTCCGGCGAGCTCGCGCCTCGCGTGAACTCGAGCACCTCGCCGATCATCTCCGCGAGGCGATCCACCTGCTTGCGGATGGTCGCCTTTGCCTCCGAGCGCTCGGCCTGGGTGGCATCCTCCGCGCCCGCGAGATCGCCCGCCATGCCGATGACATTGAGGGGATTTTTGAAATCGTGGACGATCGACTGCGCAAAGCGGCCGACCAGCGCGAGCCGTTCCTCCTGGAAGACTTCGTGAAGGTAGCGGCGGTCAAACTCCCGCATCCGCAGACTGAACTCGCGCATCAAGGAGACGAGCAGCCGGGGCGAGCGCGTAAAGAGCCGCCACGTATCGTCGCGAGAAATGAAGGAGAGCACCGTGGCCTTCTCGGCGGTGGCGGTGGCGGACCGCGGCTGTTCATCGACCACGGCCATCTCGCCGAAAAATTCCCCCGGCCCGAGATGCGACAGGACGCGGCGCTCCTGCCCGCCGATGACCGCGGAAATTTCCACGCAACCGCGTTCGACTACGTAGATGCCATCGCCCGGATCGCCTTCGCGGAAGACGATCTGGCCGGATCGGAAGGAAACCTTGCGCGCGTTTTCCTTCAGCTCATGGAGCTCGGCAGCCAGCGATGCGACGAAGCAGTCGCCCCGTTTCGATTTGGCGCGCATCGTTTGAGGCATGGTGGAAAGGATCGACTGCGCGGCGCAGCCGGCGGGAGAGGGGAATTTTGCCGCCTCGGCACGTGCGAAGCCAACCGAAATTTTTCCCGCTCGCGCGGCGTGGCGCGGACGCCCCGTCCGCGGCACGCATCGACTTCCCGATTGCCACCCCGCACCAAACACTCACACATAAAGGCTCCATGAATGTTTTTCGGAAAGAGCTCTGGTTTGAAACTTCCAGGCAGCGCCAGATTTTGAACATCACCCCGCAAGTCGCGGCGCTGCTCAAAGAAAGCGGCATCGGCAAAGGTCTGCTGCGGTGCAACGCCATGCACAACGGGAAAATTCCAAATTCCAAATTCCAAGCTCCAAACAATCGGAGCAAGGAAAGGAAACCAACAAAGTGCGCGTCCACCATCCGTTTTTCCGGTTTCCATCCTTTGAAAATTGCTTGGAATTTGGAGGTTGGAATTTGGAGTTTGGATTCAACGCGCCAGAAGCGCGTCGTGGTAAAAATCCTCGGCCCATGAGCAGAGCGCTGCCGGAATATCTCGAGCTCGAGGCGTGCGTGCTCGAGGCCTTGCGCGACGATCTCGGGGAGACGGAATTTGAGTTGCTCGCCCTCAATGTCCACCGCTTCCAAGCCACGTGGAATACGCCCTACAGCCGGTGGTGCGCGGCGCGCGGGCATCCGCGGAGCTGGCGCGAAATTCCCGCCGCGCCGCAGAGCGCTTTCAAACGCTATAAGCTGAGCGTGGCGCCCGACCGGGTGACGCGCACCTTCCACACCAGCGGCACCACGAGCGAGCGCCGCGGCGAACATCACTTTGTGGACGTCCGGCTCTGCGCCGAAGCGGTGCGGCGCGGGTGGAAGTGGCTGCAGGCGCCGACCGCGCGCCTGCTCGTGGTGGCGCCGGCGCCGGATGACGCGCCGCATTCCTCGCTAGCCTACATGCTCAGCGTGCTGGCCGCGGGCAGCAGCGCCGCGCAGTTTTTTGTGTCCGCCGATGGCAGGCTCGACGCGGGAGCGCTGGTCTCGGCATTGGAAAGCGCGATGCACGCGCGCGAGCCGGTGGGCCTGCTCGGAACGGCGCTGGCGTTTTTGAATTTCTTCGAGCGCTTGCAGTCCCGAAAATTTGCGCTGCCGCCGGGCAGCTTCGCGCTGGAGACCGGCGGCTACAAGGGCTCCGGTCGCGACATCCCCAAGCCGGATCTTTACGCGAGATTCGGCGTGTCGCTCGGCCTCGCGCCCGCCGACATCATCAACGAATACGGCATGACCGAGATCAGCTCGCAATTCTACACCCGCGGCCTCGGCCTGCCGCACGAAGGCCCGCCGTGGTTGCGCGCGCTCGTCATCAGCCCGGAGAAGGGCCTTGAAGTGGCGGAAGGCGAGACGGGATTTCTGCGCATCTTCGACCTCGCCAATCTGGGCTCCGTGCTCGCCATCGACACGCAGGATCTCGCGATCCGGCGCGGAGAAAAGTTCGAGCTTCTCGGCCGCGATCCGTCTGCTCTGCCGGGCGGTTGCTCGCGAGCGGCGGATGAAGCAATGCGCGGCCAATGAACACTCGCGACCGGGCCCACCACCTCTCTCGCGCCGCCACCCAGTTCCCTTTTCTCGGCGAGACGACCGCGGAAATCCTGCTCGCGCTGCTCGAGCATGAACTGGGCAGCGCCGTGGCGCTCGACGACTTTGTGTCGCGCGGCAGCACATTCGTGCGCGCGTATGGTCCGTGCGCCATACTCCACATCATCAGCGGCAATACGCCCGCCGCGGGGCTTCAGAGCTTGATCCGCGGGCTGCTGCTCGGAGCGCACAATCTTTGCAAAGTGCCCTCCACCGGCATGCCCGAGCTCGCGCACTTCCGCGGCGGCCTGCCGCAGGAACTCGCGGCGCGCGTCGAGATTTCCACCGAGCTGCCCGGCGACTGGATGGCGCGCGCCGATGCGCTCATCGTCTTCGGCGTGGACGCCACTGTCGCCCACTTCCGCGCCCGGGCCCGCGCCGACCAGCTCTTCATCGGCCACGGCCACAAGATCAGCTTCGGCGCGGTCTTCAGCGATCCGGCGAGTGAACGAGTGGCCGCCGCGGCGCGCGATGTCACCGTCTTCGACCAGCAGGGCTGCCTGTCGCCGCACGTCTTCTACGTCGCCGGCGATGCCCGCGCCTACGCCGCGCGACTCGCGGAGGAAATGCGGCGCGTCGAGCAGCGCGACCCACGCGGGCCGGTGGGAGTGTCCGCCGCAAATTCCGTCCGCTCCATGCGCGAAGACCTTCACTTCCGCGCCGCCAATGGCGAACCCGTGGCTGTGTGGGCCAGCGAGGGTTCGACGGCATGGACGGTCGCCTTCGAGGGCACCCCGGGTTTTCCGCTTTCACCCCTCCACCGCTTTGTCTTCGTGAAGCCACTACCCGCCGACATGGTCGAAGAAACGCGCCACGTGAAGCCGCACCTCCTCTGCGCCGGCATCTGGCCTGCCACGCTCGAAAACGCGCGCGCCGTCGCCGCCACCGGAGTTACGCGCATCTGCCCCATCGGCGAAATGCAAATCCCCCCGTGGACATGGCGTCCCGCCGGCCAGCCCGCGCTCGCCTCGCTGGTGCGCTGGGTGGATGTGGAGACGTAGCGGCGCGCTTGCATTCCCCGCGCGCTCCTCGCAATCTCTGCCGTCATGGCGAAGGAAGAAGCCCTCAAACTCGAAGGCGTCGTCAAAGACGTCCTCCCCGGCACCATGTTCCATGTGTGCCTGCCCAATGGCGCCATCGTCCTCGCGCACATCTCGGGCAAGATGCGCAAGCACTTCATCCGCATCGTACCCGGCGACAAAGTCGAAGTGGAGCTCTCGCCTTACGATCTCACCAAGGCGCGCATCATCTTCCGCGAGCAATAAACACGATCGCAAGACCCCCACCCCCATGTCCGAAAAAAAACAAAAATCCACCGCTCACGGCAAAGCGAAGCCGCGCGCGAAAGCCACCTCTCGGAAACCGCGAGCCGTCGCGGAAAACAAAGCCGCGGAACTGCGCGAAATAACCCACGTGATAACGAGCGACGTTCGCGACCTTGCCACGCTGCGGGAGGATTGCGCGGACTATATTCGCACGCATCCGATGAAGGCCGTGACGCTCGCCGCCTGCGCGGGTTTCGTTCTCGGCATCGCAGTTCGCAAGTGAGGACGCACATGGATTCCCAAACTGCCGGCGAACCTGTTCACGCGCTCGATCACGTCGATCAGTATCTTCAGGTGGGCCAGGATTCGGACTGCTCGGACGTGCATCTCGGCGTGAATGCGCAACCCATCTGGCGGCGCTTCGGCGTGCTGGAGCCCATTTGGATTCAAGGCGACAAGCTGGCCGCCGCCGATACCGAGCGCCTCGCGATGGGCTTCCTCAACGACGACCAGAAGGCCATCCTCGCCGAGCGCGGCGACGTGGACTTTGCTTACGCCACGAGCTTCGGGCGCTTCCGCGCGTCGGTCGTGCGGCATCGGCTCGGCACGGATCTCGTTTTTCGGATCATCGCCACTGCGCTGCGTTCGATGGGCGATCTGGGTTTCCCCGAGATCATGAAGGCGCTCACGAAGTATCACAACGGGCTGATCCTGGTGACGGGCTCGGTGGGTTCCGGAAAATCGACGACGCTGGCAGCGATGGTCGATTACATCAATGAGCAGCGGCACGACCACATCATTACGCTCGAAGACCCGATCGAGTACATCATCCCGTCGAAAAACTGCCAGGTCACGCAGCGCGAAGTGCACACGCACACCAAGAGTTTCGGCGCCGCCTTGCGCGGGGCACTGCGCGAAGATCCCGACGTGATCATGGTGGGGGAAATGCGCGACCTGGAGACCATCTCGCTCGCGATCACTGCTTCGGAGACGGGTCACCTGGTCCTCGGCACACTGCACACCGGCAACGCCGCGCGCACGCTGGATCGGGTGCTCGATGTCTTCCCCGTGGATCAGCGCGAGCAGATCCGAGTAATGGTGAGTGAATCGCTCCGAGGCGTGATCTCACAGCAACTCGTGCCGAAGGCGGACGGCACCGGCCGCGCGCTCGCACTCGAGATTCTCACAAACACGCCCGCCGTGGCCAATCTCATCCGGGAGGCCCGCACCTTCATGCTCCCCGGCGTGATGCAGACAGGCCGCAAACAAGGCATGAAACTCATGGACGACTCACTGATCGAGCTCATGGACAAAGGCGTGATCAGTGCGGACGAATGCTACGCCCGCGCCGAGCAGAAGACTTTGATGAAGCAACACATCGCCTCGCAGAAAAAGAAGTAGTTGAGAGTCTAGAGCCAGGGCAAGACGCTTAACCGCCAGCCAACTTGCCAACGAAACCGACTCTTATGTTTCTACTGCCGCGCGTCATGAACCGGAAAAACGGGATCACAGTTTCGATGCCGGAGGCATCATGGAAATTAGCCGGGGGTGAAGCGAGGAACGAGTGCAACCCCCGGACCAAAAAGAAAACCGTATGCGCCCCGAAGGTGGCGCTGGAGAGGTTTGGCTCGTTGAACGATGCGGGCAACTCACCTCCGGCATTCATCCCGGTCCCAATGCGCCGTAGCGTTCCTTGCAAGGCGCGCGCAGCGTCGGGCCAGCGTCGCTGAACTCTCAACCCTCAACTCTCAACTTCCACATGGCTTACATCGACCAATTCTTCGAAGTCCTCATCAATGCCGGTGCATCCGATCTCCATCTCGGCGAAAAGCAGCCGCCGAAGATTCGCCGGCACGGTGAGATCGTCTCCATCCGCAATGAAGAGCTCACGCACGATGAGATGGCTTACATGATGAGCGAGATTTGCGGGCCCGAGCGGTGGCAGCGTTACGTGGAAACGGGCGACCTCGATTTTGCCTACGAGATGGATGAGCACTCGCGCTTTCGCTGCAATTTCCTCAAGCAGACGGGCGGGCTCGGCTGCGTCTTCCGGCTCATCCCCACCAAGATCATGACGCTCGACCAGCTCGGCATTCCGCCGGTGGTCAAGGAATTTGGCGATCTGCGCGGCGGGCTCGTGCTAGTGACGGGGCCCACGGGCTCCGGCAAATCGACCACGCTGGCGGCGCTGCTCGACTACATCAATTCGAGCTTCCCGCGGCACATCATCACGGTCGAAGAGCCCATCGAATTCGTGCACGTGAACAAGCGCTCCGTCATCACCCAGCGCGAAGTGCCCGAGCACGCCACCGACTTCCCGCAGGGCCTTAAAGCCGCGCTGCGCGAAGATGCCGACATCGTGCTTGTCGGCGAAATGCGCGACCTCGAGACCATCCAGCTCGCGCTCACCGCCGCCGAGACGGGCCTGCTCGTCTTCGGCACGCTGCACACAAACAATGCGCGCAAGACCGTGGACCGCATGATCGACGTCTTCCCTTCCGATCAGCAATCGCAAGTGCGCACCATGCTCGCCAATTCCCTGCGCGGCGTGGTCGCGCAGTTGCTTCTGAAAAAGGCGGACGGCGGAGGGCGCGTCGCGGTCAATGAAATCCTCGTGGTCAATTCCGCCGCGAGTTCCATCATCCGCGAAGGTGCCACGCAAAAGCTCCAGGACGTGCTCGTCGGCGGCAAGGCGCAAGGCATGCAATTCATGGACGACGCGATCTGGAGCGTGATGCAGCAAGGCACCGTCTCGCCGCATGAGGCGTACATGAAGGCGATCGACAAGACGCGCTTCCGGCCCTTCCTGCCGGATGAAGATCAGGGGTTGTGAGGGCTGGTCAGCAGGGCGCTCCGCCTTAAGCTCAGCCCGTGACCGAAGCGCAAATTTACGACGGCGTCATCGTGAATGGCACCACCGATTTTCTCTTCGTGGCGGAATGTCTGCGCCGGCACGAGGCCGCGTGGTGTGTCATCGGAGGCTTGGCGGTGAACGCCTACACAAGTCTTGTGTACACCGCCGATCTCGATCTGGTGGTGGTGGCCGCCCAGCTTGATCCCGTGCTCGCCGATCTGCGGGCAGTGGATTTTCGGATCAAGGAATTTGAGTTTTCCATCAATGCCAAGCGCCGCGCCCCTCCGGGCGGACACGCCGGGAGCATGTTGATAGTGCGGTTCAGCAAGGTCGCACGCTACCAGCCCTTCATTGAGTGAGCCGGCCTGCGCACCGTTTTCGGAGTCGATGTGCCGGTGGCCGCGCTGGAGGATCTGGTGCAAGGCAAGCTCTCGGCGTGGAGCGATCCGACGCGGCGGGAATCGAAGCGCTCGAAGGATGAAAGCGATCTGCTGCGGCTGGGAGAAAGCCATCTGCGGATCGTGCCGCTGCTTCCTCTCCTTCTGCGGGAGCGGTTGGAAAGGCAGGACAGGCGGGGCGACCGAATGACGGATGACGATTGACGAATGATGAATGACGAGACGATTCACGGATCCATTCGTCATTCGTCATTTCAGATCGCGTCCAAACGGCCGCACATCCGCTTCGAGAAATTCCGCCAGTTGCTCGCGCGCGATGCCGGCGTCGCCGATGCCTGTGGCTTTGTAGATCGCGTAGCGCACTTTCAGAAAATCGCGCGACCAGTCGGGCCATGGTTCGTAGAGCGCGTAGCCGTTGCGCGGCACTCGACCGCCTGCTTTCCAGAGCAGCGCGGTGAGTCGGGTCATCGCGTTGCGGCGCGCGGCTTCCGCGAGGTAGCCGGGAAAAGGCGCGGTCTTGATCGCGTCGAAAAATGGAGCCACGCACTTCGCGTCCGCGCATCCGAGTTCCACCGCAAGATCGAAGGCGCGCGACTGCACGGCGGGGATCGGCCACGCATCGGCGCGGAACGCCTCGCACGCGGCAAGCAAGGCGGCCACAGCATCCGCGGGCCGTAGGTTGCGCGCGTGGCAGAGGGCCGTGAGCGTGGCGGCCTCGCCGGGACTCCATGCGCGCACTGTCTCGATGAACTGCGCGGCTTCGGCCGCACCGGTCTCCGCGAGCGCGTGGGCAAAGGTGAGCGCGTCGCGCGGATTGAG
Source organism: Chthoniobacterales bacterium (assembly GCA_038238555.1). Lineage (GTDB taxonomy): Bacteria > Verrucomicrobiota > Verrucomicrobiia > Chthoniobacterales > Chthoniobacteraceae > JANNXQ01. The sequence continues at coordinate 38,866 of JBBRXP010000019.1, forward strand.
CGCGGCGGGCTTCGTGTCCTGCCACAGCTTTGCCGCGGCGGCGTGAGAGCCCGCGCCGACGAGTTTCCGAATTTCGCATCGGTCGCGCGTGGCATCGCTCATGGCGGAAGTCGCGGGCGGCATCGGGTAATTGTTGTACTCGAACATCGCCAGCCGCTCCTCTTCCACCCGCTCCCAATCCACTTCGCCGGTGATCGCGGGCCGCGCCGCGCCGACTTGCGCGGCGGCTTGGTAAAGCTCCGGGCCTCGGAAGCCGTCGCTGCGGCCGACGCTGCGGGCGAAGGCAAATTCGAGCAGCGTATTATCGTCGGTATTACGCGGCTGGCCGGGCATGGCCGCGATGCGCCGCGCCAGCTCCGGTCCGGCGGCAAAATGCGCGAGCATTCCCTCCACGGAATCCACGCCCCAGATGCGCAGCGCTGCTGTCTTGAAAGGCTCCCGCGCCAGTCGCGCCCGGAGCGCCGCGGCATCCCACGCGCGCGGCTCGACGCTGGCGACCAGCAACAGATCGCCCGGCTGCGTGCTCCACGTCTCGACTTGTGGAAACACGCCCGCGATCGTGGCCAGCGCCATGCGGATCGCCTCGCCATCGACTTCGTAAGCCTGCACCCACTGCAGGAAGAGCCCGCCGGCATTGAGCCGCGCGCGCGCGGTCGCGTAAAATTCCGTGGTGAAAAGGCTGGCGATGCCCGCGCGGTAAGGATTCGACGGCTCGCTGAAGATCAAGTCGTAACGCTCGCGCGAAGTGCCGAGCATCTCGCGCGCGTCGCCGAGCAGCAGGCGGCATTTCGGATTGTCGAGCACGTGTTGATTGGCCATCTCGCACACGCGCGCCACGTGCAGGATGGCGGGTTCGAGCTCCATGGCATCCACGCGCTCGATCTCCGGCAGCCGCGCGAGCCAGCCCGCGGTGGAGCCGGTGCCGAGGCCGATCACGCACGCGCGCCGCACGCCGCCATGGAGCTCGGCGCCGATGAGGCCGCCCATCACTTGCGTGCCCGCGTCGGTGCGCACGTTGCCGTCGCTCTTGCCATTGACGATGAAGGACGCGCCGTTGAGCGCCATGATCGCGACGCTGCTTTCGACGCCCTCCGCTTCCCAGATCGTGTTGCGGCGAAAAAAATTCACCTGCTCGCGGATGGCGTTGACCGTCGGCGCGTCGAGCTTTGAGCGGCCCACGCCCACGCCGCTGTGCCGCCACGCCGAGGTGGGGCCGAGCGAAAACATGAGCAGCACCGCCGCCGCCGCCGCGCCGAAGACGCCGAAGCGCGGGATGAAGTTTCTCGGCGCCGTGCGCTCCGGTATCGCCAGCGCCACGAGCGCCAGCCCGGCGAGCACGAAGACCACGAGCATCCACGCGCCGGGCGCGGTGAGCGCCGGCAGCAATCCGAAACCGCCGCCGAGCGAGCCAACGATCGCGCCGAGAGTATTGAGCGCGTAAGCGTGCGCCACGTGGCGGCCCACGCTTTTGCGACCGCGCCCGAGCAGCGCCACGAGCAGCGGAAATTGGAAACCCGAAACGATCGCCGCCGGCAGGACGACGATGGCGATGACGATCGTCCAGCCGAGCACCTGGGCCGCAAACCCAGCAGCAGAAAGGCTTCGCAGCAGGGCGGCGAAAATCGCCAGCCGGTCGCCGAGCGCGAAAGGCACGGCGATGCACAGCGCTTCGAGCGCGCACGTCCACGCAAAAGCCCCGGGCGTTCCACCCGCGCGCGCGCCCGCCGCGGCATAGAGCGCGCCGCCGAGCCCGATGCCAAAGAGCCCGACGGCGAGGATGAGCCCGAAGGTAAAAGTCGAGCCGCCGAGGAGCGGGCTGAGCATGCGATACCACACCAGTTCCATGAGCAGGAAGGCGAAGCCCACGAGTGCCGAGGCCGCGAGCACAAAGAACGGCGCGGCCGGCGCGGGCTCATGCTCCGCAAGCGCTTCCTCGTCGAAGCTGACCGGCGCGGAGTCTCCGGATGTCCGAGCCATCGCGCGGGCGATGAGCGCGACGAGAAGATTGAGCCCGCAAGCGCTCCACAACGTCATTCGATTTCCGAGAGCCTCGAGCGCAAAGAAAGTCGCGAGCACCACGCCCGTCACCGCGCCCAGGGTGTTGATGCCGTAGAGCCAGGCCAGTCCGCGCCGTCCGACATCCCCCGTGTCCACCGCCGCGCGAGCTGCGGCGGGCAACGTGCCGCCCATTAAAAATGTCGGCACCGCCAGCACCACCGCCGCAAGCCCGAGCCGCACCGCCACGCTCCCGCCGAGCAACGGGTACACCCAGCGCGCCAGCAGGACGAGCAGCGGAGTGAGCGCCGCCGAGATCGCGATGCCGGTCTCAAGTTGCGAGTACAAAAAGAGCGGACGCTGCGAACGCTCCGCCCGCCGGCCAAAGAAAAGACTGCCCGCCCCGAGCCCGCCCATAAAAATTCCCAGCACCGCCGCCGTCGCCGCCGTCGATGCGCCGAAGATGAGCCGGAACTCGCGCAGCCACACCGTCTGATAAACCAGCGCGCACATTCCCGAGCCGAATAGGAGCAGGCTGACGCTGAAAAGGCGCGGAGTCATGGGCGGAGGCCGAGCGTGCAAGTTCCAAGCCATGTGCCCCGCCGGGGGTGAGCGCTATCCCTGGAGCGCGGGCGGCCCCGCCCGCCAGCGGCCTCACTTTGCGGACGAAGCCGTCCGCGCTCCGCGCCCGGGGAGAGCGCATTCATCTCACGCAGCGAGGCCCTTGATGAAAATCGAGTCTCGATCATAGTTCTCAAACTTCCCCGGCTTACCCCCGCCCCGCTGCACGATCCGAACTCCATTGCTGTGACCACGCATCGCTCTCTTCGCATCTGTTTTTTCTTGATGACGATGGCGACGCTGCCGCTGCGCGCGGCGGGCCAGACTTATGTGGCGGGGCAGACTTATTTTGGCCGGAATAATTACATCGAGTACATCGCCGGCGATTTGCCCTTCATCATCTCCGCGCCGCACGGCGGCACGCTGACTCCGAGCGAATTGCCGGATCGCACTTACGGCACCTTCTCCACGGACACCTTGACCGACCGGCTCGCGCGCGACGTGGACCCGGCGATGAGCAGCCGCTTTGGGCATCATCCGCACGTCATCATCTGCCGCGTGGATCGGATGAAGATCGACTGCAATCGCGAGATCGTGGAAGGCGCGCAAGGCAACGCACTCACCGAGATTTCGTGGAACGATTTCCAAGGCTTCATCGCCACGGCGAAGCAGACGGTGATGAAACAATTTGGCCGCGGCTTTTACATCGACCTCCACGGGCACGGCCATGCCATCCAGCAACTCGAACTCGGCTACCTCCTCACCGCCGGCCAGCTCGGGCTCGGCGATGCGACGCTCAATGGCAGCGCGACCTACTCGAGCCAATCGAGCATCCGCGAGCTGGACCAGCGCTCGCCCGCGAGCTTCGCGGCGCTGCTGCGCGGCGCGGGCAGCATCGGCGGTTTGCTCGCAGCCGCCGGTTATCCGTGCGTGCCCAGTCCCGCGGTGCCGAGCCCTGGCAGCGATCCGTATTTCAACGGCGGCTACAATACCGACCGGCACGGTTCGAGTGGTGGCGGCACGATCAGCGCCGTGCAGATCGAGACGAACTACACCGGCGTGCGCGACACCACGGCCAACCGCGTTTTCTTTGCAGACAAGCTGGCCGCGGCGCTCGAGACATTTTTCGCCGATCACTTCGCGCTCAATCTTTACGACGGTCTCCCGACCATCTCTGCCATCGCCGATCGCACCATCAATCAGGATTCCGCGACCGGCTCGATCGCCTTCACCATCGGCGACGCGGAGACCGCACCGGCGTCGCTCTCTTTGAGCGCCGTCTCCTCCATGCCGAGTCTCGTGCCGGCCGCGAATATCGTCTTCAGCGGCTCCGGCTCCAGCCGCACGGTGAAGGTCACACCTGCGCCGGGCCAGGCGGGCAGCACACTCATCACACTCATGGTCATCGACGCGAATGGCGGCATGGACAGCGAGGACTTCACGCTCCGAGTGAACGCGCGGCCGACCATCGCGAGCATCGCCGATCAAACCATCGGCGTGAACACGGCGACCGGCCCGCTGCCTTTCACCGTCGGCGATCTCGAGACTTCCGCCGCGTCGCTCGCCGTCTCCGCGTCGTCTTCAAATCTCACGCTCGTTCCGAATGCGAACGTGTTGCTCGGCGGCTCGGGCGCGAGTCGCACCGTCGCGATCACTCCCGTCGCCAATCGCATCGGCGCCGCGACCATCACGGTGTCGGTGAGCGACGGCGCGCTTACCGCGAGCGCCGCATTTCTGCTCACAGTCACAGCGACGCCGAGCCAGAGCTGGCGCCTCGCGCACTTCGGCATCGCCAATGCCACGGGTGTCGCCGCCGATCTCGCCGATCCGGAAAAAGATGGCTTGGTGAACCTGCTCGAGTTTGCCCTCGCCAGCGATCCCAACGCAGCCTCACCCACCGCGCTCCCCATCGCCGCCCGGCAAGGCGCAAACCTCACCCTCACCTACACTCGCAACAAATCCGCGCTCGCCGACGGTGTCCTCTTCGCGGTCGAAATCGCGCCCGCACCCGGCGGCACGTGGAGCGGCGCCGGCGTCACGGAGACCATCGTGAGCGACAACGGTACGGTGCAGCAGGTGAAAGCTACGGTCGCCAGCGGGGCGCCGTCCGCGCGCTTCCTGCATCTTAAAATCACGCGACCGTGACGTAACGGCGGCGAGGACGCCGCCGGCACTTCCTGCGGCGGGGACGCCGCAGCTACTCGCCGGCGAGCAAAGCGCGCATGTACTCCGCTGGCGCGTAATTTTCGATGAGCACTTCCGTCCGTCCGGCGCGGTGCAGGCGCACTTGCGGCACGGCGATCTCCGGCGTCTTGCTCGGCGAGAAAAGGATGTCGTCGTGCGTCGCGTTCTTCTTGTCCGCAAAACGGTCGGGCGTGAGCGTGCCGCCGAGATGATCGCTGCGCCCGGTGGCGACGTGCAGCGTGCCGAGGATTTTCTCGTCCTGAATGTCGCGACCCGACACCGGCAGCTCCTGCGTGCCAAAGCCCAGCTCGCCGAGTTGGCCCGTCACCGGATCGCTCGCGAGCTTGGCATTGTGCGCATCCACGGTGGCCCGATCGCCCCGCAACAGGCTTGCCTGCTGGATCCGCCCGCCGGTCACTCGCATGAGGCCGAGCGTGCCGTCTTCGTATTTCATCGGAAATTCACCCTCCGCTCCGGCGGGCACAAAGTAGATTTCTCCCGCGGGCAGATTCGCCACATCCGGCCCGCCCCGGCAAAGCCCGTGGCTTTTCTGCGCCTCCTGTCCCGCGAGCAGCAGCCGCAGTGTGCAGGTGCGCCCTTCCACGATGTAGTCGATCTCCGCCCAATCGGCGCGCGTCATCCCTAGTCGCAGCTTTTCCGCGAGGCGGCTCACTTCGTTGTAATCGACCGCCAGCCCCGAGTTGAGAATGATCTCGTTCACCCCGTGCAGCGTGGCCCCGCGGAAACCGAGTTGCTTCGCAAAGGCCGTGAGCGGCGCGGTCGCCGAGCAGGTCGAGATGCAGAGGATGAGATCGTAGCGCTTGTAAATATCCTCGATCATGTCCACCACGCGCCCGTCCGCGGCGACGCCCTTTTCCGGCAGATCGAGATTGCTGCCGCCCGTGATCCGGTAGGCAAACATCTCGCCGCCTTCCAGCCCGAGTTCCGTCATCACGCCGTGGTGCAGCGCATGGTGGAAGACATCGAGCGCGATGCGCTGGATCGAGAGCTCGGGATTGCGCGCAAAGCGAAACCCTGCCATGTCGCACGGATCGTCGAGGTCGATGAGGATGCAAATGCGCTCGCCCGCCCGCGGCGCAAAGACGGTGCGCAAGAGCCGGCTGAGACTGAAGGGCGGAAACTGGCGCGGCGTCTTTTCGAAAGTGGTTTGCATGGTGTGAGCGAGTTGGAGGCGCTCATTGGTTACCACGGAAGGTGGCGTACCGTGCAAGGATTCGAGGGCACGCCGGCCATCACGCTTCCACGGGCTGGCAGGGCAAGAGCAACTCGAAGACGCTCCGGTGCGCGCGGCGGTGGAAGCAGATGGTGCCCCCGTGTTGCTGCGCAAATGCGAGCGCGATGGCGAGGCCGAGGCCGGCGGCGTTTTGCGCGCGCTTGGTGGAGAAGAAGGGCTGGAAGATGCGGTCGCGGTGCTTCTCGGGGATGCCAGGGCCGTCGTCGGCGACGGCGATGGCCACCCATGTCATCGCTTCGTCGCCGCCGGTCGGAGGCGGCGCGATGCGTCCGGAAATCTCCACGTCGCCTCCGGCAACGGTCGCTTCGAGCGCATTGCGCACCAGCTCGGTGAGCGCGGTCTTGATGCGCGTGGCGTCGGCGTGTACGTGCGGAAGATCGTAGGGAATCTCGACGACAATCTGTGTGTCCGAGCCGCGCATCGCATCGAAGGAAGGGCGCAGCGCGAGGACGAGTGCCAGCACGTCGATGGCGCGCGAAGCCCGCGGGGAAGAGCGCACGAGCGCGTGCGTGCGGTCGATGAGTTCAGTGGCGGCGCGGGCGCTGCGCTTGATCTCCGCCAGGCCGTTGCGGGAACGCGCGTCGAGCTTTTTGTTGTCGAGCAGGAGACCCACGTAGCCGTGGAAAAGCGTGAGGATATTATTCATCCGATGCGCCAGCCCGCGAACGAGCTGGTCCTGATATTCCTTTGGTTCGATCTGCATGAGCGCGGTCGGAAAAAGCACGGGCGATGCCGGGAGCGATCTATCACGTCGGCCCGAGGATGGTGACTTCGCCCGCGGTGAGCGGATGCACACTGCCATCGGCGGCGCGGAGCAGGAGCCGGCCTTCGGCATCGAGACCCGCCGCCACACCTTCCAAAATGCGGTCCGCCGCGCGGACCTCGATCCGGCGGTCCGCGAGCGCACTGCGTCGCTGCGCTTCGTCCACCAGGCTCGGAAAATTCGCGGAGAGCGCGTCGTGCCGCTGGTCCAGCGAGCGGAAGATGGCCGTGGCGAGAGCAGGCCGGTCCAGCGCGCGTCCGGTGGCGATCCGCAGCGAGATCGCGGAGTCCGCGAGAGCAGGTGGAAAGTCGGGGGGCGCGTGATTGACATTCACGCCGATGCCCACCATCGCAAACGGGTCACGACCGGATTCGCAAATCGTCTCCGTCAAAATGCCGGCGACTTTGCGCCCGGCCACGTGGATGTCGTTCGGCCACTTGATGAGCACGGGCAGTCCCGTCGCCTCTTCAATGGCCGCGGCAACGCCGGCCGCGGCCCACGTGGTGAGGCGCGGCCACGACGCGAGCGGCAGCGCGGGCCGCAGCAGCAGCGAAAACCAGAGCCCGCGATGCGCGGCGGATTCCCAGCGGCGGCCAAAGCGGCCGCGGCCCGCGGTCTGGCGTTCCGCGAAGATCGCGACGCCGGCCGCCACACCCTGCCGGCCGAGGTGCGCGGCGCGATCGTTGGTCGAGTCGGTCTCCGCGAAGACCAGGATCTCGCGCACCAGCGGGCACGTGCCGAGCCGCGCTTTCAGGTCGTCGGCGATGAGTCGATCCGGCGTTGAGAGCAGCCGGTAGCCGAGCCCGGGCCGCTGCTCGATCTCAAATCCCGCGGCCTGCAATTGGTCGAGGCGCGCCGCGACCGCGGCCAGCGGCGCGCGCAATTGCGCGGCGAGATCCGCGGCGGGGAGATGCACGCGGGAAGCTCGCAGCGCGCGCAGCAATTCCACGTCGAGGGCGTTCATGCGGATGAATGACGGAATGACGAATAACGAATGACGAATGACGAATGACAATGAATGTCCGCACCCGCGTTTGCCGGAAACCGGCTTGTTTCGTCATTCGTCATTCGTCATTCGTCTTGGCTGAGAGGTTTCATGCGAGCACCTCGAGCAAAAAATCGATCGCGTCCGATTTGATGGTTGTCGTTTGCCAGATGGCGAAGACACCGCTGGAGACGGTTACGATCCCGGAATATGCGGGAGAGTGTCGAGTTACATTCATGGAGCCGTGGGATGGGTCGGCGTCGGTCGCCTTCACCGAATTCAAATAAGGTCGGGCGAAACGGTCCGCTATTCGAAGTTATGAGATTATAAGACTGACTCTACCTGCTCCTGCCTGCTCGTTTTATTACCATTGGAGGGGCTGGCGAAACGCCTGCAAATGGGAACGCCGATGAATGTTTCGCGACTGACCCCGGAAGCTGCGATGGCAAGAATATTCTCACGACCCCTTTCCCTTTTCCCAAAAAATGGCGGTGCCATTGGGCGTGGTGCGGCCGTCGTAATGCTTGTGAGGATTTTTGACTTTGTCGAAAGTGAAGGAGTAAGTCGCTTCATCGTCCGGCAAGCCGAAGCCGACGGTCTCCACGAGAAAAATACCTGGTCCGAATTGCATTAAGTAAAGCACCAGTTCACAGAGTAAGGACGCTCACAATGCATCCAAGAGTGGCCTTACTTTAGCGCCATTCAGACCTAATCCTTTAACTACAAGTCGGCTGCTATCCGATAACCTATCCGATAACTTACCCAATAACCTATCCGATCGCATCCACGCGCAGATCGCGCATCGTGAATAGCCCGGTTGCGTCCACGCCGCGCAAGGGGCGCGCTCCGCTCGTGCGTTTCGCGCCAAAGTGCTCGCGCCGCGCGGCGAAGATTTCGTTTATAAAAGCTCGGGTGCCCAGGGCTGCGCCATCGCTAAAGTAACGCACCCGGCAGCGGAGCATCTGCCAGCGGGTAAGGCGCCCTTTTCTTTCCAGCACCGCTTGGATTTGTTGGGCGCTGAATCCACGCCGCAGCGGACGCCCGGCTTCGTCGAGGCCTTTGTGCTCTCCGGTGCCGTAGAGCAGCATCCGATACTCCCGCACCGTCTCTGGCGCAGCTACCGCCTGGCCGCATACCGCATCGAGGTGCGTCGCGTTCCCATTGAGCGCGCAGAGGACAAAGGCGATATCGTCCGCGTCCCCGGGGTAACGGCGCAAGCGGAAAAAGGCGATGTCCACCCGCTCGCCCAGCAACCGCACCAGCGCCAGATAGGACCGCACATCGTTTTCGGAGAATCCGTGTTCGAGGAGCTTCTCACCGTATTCATTGATGATGTCGGCGGAGTAGAGCAGCGCGAACTCGCCGAGCTTCCAGCGGTCCAGGATTTCCCGATTCGGGCTGGCGGGATTGGTCGCGCGCTGCGCGGCGAGGACGACGTTTGTGTCGAGAACCGCGCGGCAGGCTGGCATTAGAGCGCCCGAGTGATGCGGTCGTGCAACTCGAAGAACCGCCGAAACAATTCGCCGCGGCCGAGGCCCTGCGCCTTGAGCGCCTCCGCTTCCGCGAGGCTCTCCTCAGCGATGGTGCGTGCCTTCGCGCTGTATCGCCGCTGACGCCACTCCTCGCAGTCCGCTTGATCGCGCAAAAATGCTGTGACGCGCTCTTTCAGATCGGGGATTTGGCGCACGCGCTCCTCCATCTCGGGCGGCAATTCGACGGTGATGCTCATGGGCATTCTTTAGCAGCACTCGCGCATGCACTCCAGCGGTGTTTGTGTCCGGCGCCGCCAAGTGTGACGCAGACTTCCAGTCTGCGATCGTGAGGAAAACAAGTTGGGAAGTCTGTGCCACACTTTGGTTTGACTCGCTCGCCCCTCACAGCCAGCCTCCGAGTCATGCGCCGCTTCCTCCCAGCCTGGCGAAAACTCTCTTGCCTTGCGGGGCGGGGGCGGCGCTGGCGATTGCGATCCTGGCGGGAGGCCACTTGGAGGCCGCGGCGCCGGTGGTCTCGAATGTGCGGGCGGCGCAGCGGGCGGGGACGGAACTGGTGGATGTTTATTACGATGTGGCGGCGAGTGTGCCGCCGCTCACGGTCGCGGTGCAGATCTCGGCGGATGGCGGGGCCACCTTTGCGGTCCCGGCGGTCTCGCTCTCGGGCGACGTGGGCGCCGGGCTCCAGCCCGGCTCCAACAAGCACCTCGTCGGGAACGCGGGCGCGGATTGGGATGGGCAGTTTTCGTCACAAGGGAAGATTCCGGCTCATCGACTGAGTCGGCATGACGCTGATTCCGGC
>JBBRXP010000020.1:0-48422 GCA_038238555.1 Chthoniobacterales bacterium
AGCTGCAGCGCCTCGCCGCTGGATGTGCCCGCGGCGCCTCGCCGCGTGGGCTCAGGCGGCGGGGGCGCCGCGGGCACTTCCTGCGACGAGGGCGTCGCAGCTACGAGGAGTTCCGCTTCCCGATTCCTCCAATGACCGCGCCCGCCAATCCCTTTGCCCGTCAGCCTTCGCGGGCGGGTGTCGTCGAACGCTGTGCGTTCGGATTCTTCCGCGCCGCCACTTACTCGATCCTCGCGTGCGCCGTCGCGATCTTCGGGACGATTTTCTGGCGCGGCGCGCACACGGTGTTTCAAACGGCGCCTCCTTTCGTTAATATCCCCTTCCTCACGCAGGCGCCCGAGACGTTGTTTGTCTTCGAGTGGGAGGGAAAAAAAACGGAACTCGGCGATCGGGAATTCCGCGCATTCAAGCTCGAGCACGGCGTCGCCGACATTCCGGCCGAGAGCTTTGCCTACAGCGCGGGCGGCATTTTCCCGTGCATCGTCGGCACGGCGCTGCTCGTGATCGGGTCGATGACCATCGCGCTGTTCATCGGCATCGGCGCCGCCATTTACCTCAACGAGTACAGCACGCACGGCCGCTTCGTGCAGGGCATCCGGTTGGCGATCCTCAATCTCGCGGGCGTGCCCTCCATCGTCTTCGGTCTCTTTGGGCTCGGGCTCTTCGTCGTCTTCATGCCCGTGCTCGAGCATTTTCGGAATCCCGCCGTGCTCAGCGTGCCGGCGGGCTTCGGATATTTTCTGAATTTTTCCGGCTGGAATGTGTGCCTGCTCAGCGGCTGGTTCACGCTGGCTTTCATGGCGCTGCCGGTGGTCATCATCGCCAGCGAGGAGTCGCTGAAAGCTGTGCCCATCGGCTTCCGCGAGGGATCGCTCGCGCTGGGCGCCACCAAGTGGCAGACCATCCGCACCAACGTGCTGCCTTACGCGCTGCCTGGCATTTTCACTTCCTCCATTCTCGGCATCGCGCGTGTGGCCGGCGAGACGGCGCCCATCATGTTCACCGCCGCCTACGTCATCCGCGACAAGCTGCCGTGGCAGGTCGAGCGCGCCGTCGATTTCCTTTTTCAAGGCGTGATGGCGCTGCCGTATCACATCTACGTCGTCAGCTCCAAGATTCCGCAGAACGAGTACACCGAGCGCGTGCAATACGGCGCGGCCTTTGTCTTCCTCGTCATCGTCGCCGGCATTGCATTCACTTCCATCGTGCTGCGTGCGAAGATGCGGGGCCGTTATCGTTGGTGAACCCGCGCCATGAATCTCTTGAAGCCTCAACAGACTCCCATCTCTGCCGCCATTAATTCGCGGCTCGCGGAAGACGAGGCGCCGCCAGCGATGATCGACGTGGACAGGCTGAACTTTTTCTACGGCGCGCAACAGGCGTTGCACGACATTTCACTCGCCATCCCCGCGCGGAAAGTCACTGCCTTCATCGGCCCGAGCGGCTGCGGTAAATCGACATTGCTGCGCTGCCTCAATCGCCTGAACGACCTCGTGGATGGCGCGCGCCTCCGCGGCGGCACGATCAAGATTCAAGGAGTCGATATTTATCACTCGGATGTGGATGTGATCGCGCTCCGGCGGCAGGTCGGAATGGTCTTCCAAAAGTCGAATCCCTTCCCCAAGTCGATCTACGAAAACATTACCTTCGGGCTCGAGATTCAGGGCATCAAGGATCGCAGGCAACTCGACGAGCGAGTCGAGCGCAGCCTGCGCAGCGCCGCACTGTGGGACGAAGTAAAGGACCGCCTGCACACGAGCGGACTGGGCCTCTCGGGCGGCCAGCAGCAGCGGCTCTGCATCGCGCGGGCCATCGCCGTCGAGCCGAGCATCATCCTCATGGATGAACCGTGTTCCGCGCTCGATCCCATCGCCACGTCGAAGGTGGAGGACCTCATCCACGAATTAAAAAAGAAATACACGATCATCGTCGTGACTCACAACATGCAGCAGGCTGGCCGCTGCTCGGATCACACGGCCTTCCTTTACCTCGGCCGGCTCATCGAGTTTGGGAAGACGGAAAAGATTTTCACCAACCCCGCGCAGAAGCAGACGGAGGATTACATTACCGGGAGGTTTGGGTGAAACGGAGAAGGAGTCAGAGGTCAGGAGTCAGGTTAGGTCGCCCGCTTTCTGTTCTGACCCCTGATCCCTGACCCTAATTCCTGACTCCATCTTCAATGACGCACTTCTGGGAACAACAACTCAACGAAATCCGCGAGACGCTGCTGATGATGAGCGGGCTCACCGAACGCAACCTCGCGCTCTCGATCCGCGCGCTCGTGGATCGCGACGACAAGCTCTGCGACGCGGTGGAGGCGGAGGATAACCAGATCGATCAACTCGAAATCCAGGTCGATGAGATGGTGGTCGGTTACATGGCCACGCACGGCCCGATCGCCAAAGATTGTCGGCTCATGCTCACTGGGTCGAAGATCTCCAACAACCTCGAGCGCATCGCCGACCAGGCCACCAAGATTGCCCGCCGCGCGCGCGACTTAAATAGCGAACCGCTGCTGCAGCCGCTCATCGACATCCCGCTCATGGGCGAGATCGCGCAAGAGATGCTGCGGGATTCGATCACCGCCTTTGTGGATGCCAATGTCGAGCTGGCCGTGGAGATCGTGGCCCGAGACAGGTCCGTGGACAGCATCAACAAGCAGATTCACCGCGAGCTGACCACAAACATGATCGACGATCCGCGAACGATCACCCGCGCGCTCCATCTCATGACCGTGGCCAAAGCCATCGAGCGTGTGGCGGACCACTGCACGAACATCGCCGAGGAAGTCTTCTACCTCTGCAAAGGCGAAGACATCCGCCACGACCAGACGCTCAAGGGCCCGACGGCGTGAGTTACCGGAGCGCCGCCGTCCTCGCGCGGCTCAGCGCGTGGAGATCGGCTCTGGCGCTTGGATGGCGGGCGGCGACGCCGCGTAGTGTGTGAGCAACGCGATCTCGCCGTCGAAGTTCTCGATGAGCGCGGAGTTGCTCTCCACCCAGTCACCACAGTTGTAGTAGGCCACGCCGCCGATCTCGCGGATGGCCGGCGAGTGGATGTGCCCGCAGATCACGCCATCCACCTTGTCCTCGCGAGAGAAGCGCACGATAGCCTGCTCGAATTTCCCGATGAAATTGACCGCACTCTTCACCGTCTGCTTGGCGTAAGCGCTCAGCGACCAGTAGTCCATGCCGAGGCCGCGGCGGATCGCGTTGAGCGGGCGGTTGAGCCGGAGCAGGAGCTGGTAGCCAAAGTCGCCGAGGTGCGCGAGCCACTTGATATTTTGGATGACCGTGTCGAGCTCATGGCCGTGGATGACGAGCAGCCGCCGTCCATCCGCAGTCGTGTGAATGGCGCGCGGCTCGATGGCTACTGCGCCGAAGTCGCCGAAAAAGCCGGCTACGAACTCATCGTGATTGCCGGGAATGTAAATGATGCGCGTGCCTTTGCGCCCCGCGCGCAGGAGCTTTTGGATCACGTCATTGTGCGCCTGCGGCCAGAAGATGCCGCGCCGCAGTTGCCACACATCAATGAGATCGCCGACCACATAGAGCGTTTCAAATTCGTGCTCTCGGAGAAATTGAAGCAACGCCTCCGCCTTGCTCCCACGCGTTCCGAGGTGGACATCGGAGATCCATCCGGTCCGGGAACGAATTGGTTGCATGTCGATGAAAAAGGAAGGCGGCGCGCCGCATGTAAAGACGGAGAAGAGCGGGCCGAAAAATTTTACATCCCTGTCACATGGATTGAGCGAAATGCGCGCACTGGACTTGCTTCATTACCCGCTCATGCAATCGCAATCCCCCCACCCTCCCACCGGAATCGATAGTCGCAGCCGCCAAACCAAAGGCAGGAGCAAGCTCGTTTCCCGGGTGCTTCGAGCGGCGTACCGCCGTCATGTGCGCGATCGCTTCACCCGGCTCGCGGTGAAGCAATGCCTGGGCTGACCGCACCCGCCATTCGGCGGCGAATTGTCACAAACCCGCCGTTGACGAACACATCGCCTCGCCGACGTTCCGCGCGTGACTCGCGCGAAAGACGCTCCTCCTCCCAGGCCAGCCTCGGAGTTTCAGCACCGGTCGGTCGTCGAGGAGTTGGCGTTTCTCCGCAAGTCGTTTCGCGATCTGCTCTCGGCGTATTCCATCCAACTCGAGGCGGAAATCACCGCACTGCTCACCGCCGTGAAGACCGACTCCGAGACAACGAAAAAACTTCCGGCGAGCCGTGCCCACGATCTGCGCGACATGCTCTCGTTTCTTCGCAATCTCGAGGTGAAGCCAGGCAAGGGACGCCGGCGCGACCTGAAAAAGATCGAGAACGCCGTCGAGGAATTACGGCGGGTCGTGGACGGCTGGAGCTGAGCTCGCGAACATTGGCTTTGGCGGAAGCCTGCGGGCTCACTACCCTCGCCGCCCCAATGCAGACCTTCCAGATTGCAGTGCTCGCGGGCGACGGCATCGGGCCCGAAGTCATGGCCGAAGCCAGGCGCGTCCTCGCCGCGGTGGAGAAAAAGTTCACGCTCAAATTCGACTTCACCGAGGCGCGAGCCGGAGGCATCGCCATCGACGTGGACGGACTAGCGCTCCCCGAGACGACGCTGCGCGTGTGTGCGGAAAGCGACGCCATTCTCTTCGGTTCCGTCGGCGGCCCGAAGTGGGAGTCGCTGCCGCCGGATCGCCAGCCCGAGCGAGCCGCTCTCCTTCCTTTGCGCCGCCACTTCTCGCTCTTTGCCAATCTGCGCCCGGCCGTGTGTCTGCCCGCACTCACCCATGCCTCGCCGGTAAAGGAGTCGATCGTCGCCGGGGGCTTCGATGTCCTCTGCGTGCGCGAACTCACCGGCGGCCTCTACTTCGGCCAGCCGAAAGGCCGGCACGAAGAGAACGGCGAAACCGTCGCCATCGACACGATGATCTACCGGCGCAGCGAGATCGAACGCATCGCCCACGTCGCCTTCCGTGCCGCGCACGGCCGTGCGAGCAAGCTCACCTCCATCGACAAGGCCAACGTGCTCGAAAACGGCGTGCTCTGGCGTCAAACCGTCAACGAGGTCGCCACGCAATATCCCGGCGTCCAGCTCAGCCACCTCTACGTCGATAACGCCGCCATGCAGCTCATCAAGAACCCACGCGCCTTCGACGTGATCCTCGCTGAGAATCTTTTCGGCGACATTCTCAGCGATGAGATGGCGATGATCGCCGGCTCCCTCGGCATGCTCCCCAGCGCTTCTCTCGGTTTGAAAGAAACCGCCATCGGCCGCTTCGGCCTCTTCGAGCCCAGCGGCGGCACCGCGCCCGACCTCGCAGGCAAAGGCATCGCCAATCCCATCGCCCAAATCCTCTCCGCCGGAATGATGCTCCGTTACTCCCTGGGCCAGCCCGAAGCCGCCGATGCCATCGAACTCGCCGTGCGGCGGGTCATCGACAGCGGCCTCCGCACCGGCGACATCTGGAGTTCCGGCACCCAACGCATCGGCACCACAGAAATGGGCACCGCCATCGCTGCTGCCGTCGCGTAGCTTTCAAGCCAAGCAAAAGCGCGGCGGCTCAGGCATGTGAGTTGCTGATTATGGAAAATGTGGACGCATTTCAAAATCACGCCTCTCCCGTCGCGACCATGCGGCGTGGCGCCTCCCCCTCCGCATTTGCCTTGGTCCAGGCGCTCATCGCAACCGGCATCATCATCGTCGGCGGACTCGCCAGCGTCCAGGCATTGGTGCTCACCAATAGCAAAGCCGCCTCGATGCGCACGCTCAATAACGCCCGCTCCGTCGTGCAGCGAAACATCGACACCGCCATGGGTGTCCCTTTCAACACAGCCGCCCCGCAACCCATCCTCGCCTTTACCTCTTCCTCCGGCGCCCCCTACGACGAAACCGGCGGAAATAACTCCACAGTCAACATTGTTACCACACGGGATGGCGTAGGTAGTGTGGTTAGCGGGACTTTGACCAGAACAGTTATCGCCGAACCCAATGCAGATGGAGCGGACATCCGGCGTGTTACCTTCCGAGTCGATTACACTTACCGGTTGCGCACTTACGGCCTTGAGATGACCAGCCTCCGCGCTCCAGACTAAGTATGAATCACGCCAATTCACACTTGCTCCACGGCGGCTTTACCCTCGTCGAAGTAGTTATCGGCGCCGCAGTGGGCTCCATCGTCAGCATCGGAGTTTTTGCCGTGATCAATACTGGTTCGATGCTCGCCGCGCGTAACTTATCAGTAAACTTGACGAGTAACGCAATGCGTCAGTCCCTCGATCGAGTAGAGCAACTCGTGCAACAGGCCGACAGCATGCCGACGCTCATAGATACCGCGGGTAATGGCACCCTCGGTCCCGCTCCCGGCGTGCTCTTCGATCGCTTCATTGGCGCCCCTTATGTAGTCAATGCGCCAGGCGGTCTGGCCCCGGGCGACACTTCCATCGCCTTGGTGCGATCCACGGTGTCCGCTTCTTCCCCACCCATCCCTCAACCGGGCGATATCATTTTGATCAACGGCAAGTCCACGCTGCGCCCGAGGGTCATCTCCACCACGGTCTCTGCCACGGATAGCTCCTTCCACCAAACGATCACCGCAAATCTGTCTGCCACTCTCGGTGGCACCGTCAACGCATCGGGCACCATCGTCGCCAAGCTCGTGCGCCGCCAGGCATTGATCGTGATGCCAACGGCCTCCGGCAATCAACTGCGTTACTACCCGTCGATAGACACCACCTCGAATCTAAGTAACCCAGCGGGTTATATCCTGCTCTCCGACATGGTCGGCGTGCAATCGGACGATGCTACTCCTTTCACAATCCAAAATCGCCAGACACAGGATTTCCTCAAGATGTCGCTCCGAGTCCGCGCAAGTAACTTCGACAAACGCCTGCTCGGCAAACAGAGCGACCAATTCAACACCTTTGCCCGAGTCGATACTTACATCCGCCCCAAGGTGAATCCACAACCATAATGAAAAAAACATCCTGCCAGGGAAACATCCTTATCGTCGCATTGATCATGATCGTAGTGATCTCAGGCTTTGTAGGCGTGGCTCTCAATACCACCAATAACACTTCACGACTCACCGATCGAAGCCGCGACTACGCGACTGCGCAAGCCGCCGCCGAGGGCGCGGTGGAATACGCCTACGGCATCTGGAAACAACGCCTTGTTCAGAATCCCGCTGCTTCCGTGACCGGAATGGCTGGCCCCGCATTTTCCGGTCTCACCTACTCAACCACAGGTAACAATCCGCCCTTGCAGATCGATCCGTTGGATCAATACGGCGTTATTACCAACACGGCGACGCCGGTGATCGTCGATCTCACAACTCCTCCGGCATGGCGCGGCCGCACATACAATTACCTCGCCCGTGCCAAGATCCAGAGTAGCGGAAGCAATAACTTCACGGTGGGTGTGCGGCGGCAGTTTCAATACTCCGAAGTGCCCCTGTTTCAGGCTATGTATTTCTTCGAGCATAACTTGGAAATTTATCGGCCGGCGCCAATTATCGTCAGCGGCTTGGTGCATACAAATGCTCGCGCCTACCTCAGCGGATCGAGCGCCGGAAGCCTTACTTTTCAGAGCAATGTCTCCTACGTGGAAGGTTACTCGGAATCGACCGATCCGCCTTACTCCAACACTTGGAGTGGCTGGGCGCCAAACTCTGAGATCGCGCCGATCTACCCCAATGGACAGGCAAATCAAGTCAAGCAGGTCGGCCGGATAGAGCCCATCGGGAAAGAGCCGCTGGCAGTCCTGGACACGACGGATGCGAATCCGAACAACGACACCATGCGCGAAATCATCGAGCCACCGAATACGTCCTATCCCGATCCTCCGGAGATCGCAAAGCGCCGGCTCTACAATAAGGCTGGATTGCTCATCAACATCAACGGCGGCACTATCTCGGTGACGGGTCGCAATGGCTCCGCTCTCAGCAGCGCGCAGCAGACCGCGATCCGCGACACGATCAGCGCAAAGACGACCATCTATGATCAGCGGGAAGGCAAGAATGTGGAGGTATCTAGCATTGACATAGGAGCCTTGAAAGACGTGATCGACGGAAACGGAAACAACGGCAACGGCAATGGTAATGGTAACGGCAACAACGGCATCAGCGGCTTTAACGACGTGATCTACATTAACGACACGACCCCCATTACTGCGCTTAATCCAAAACCGAAGGCTGTTCGCCTTCAAAATGGCGGAGTGCTTCCGGATGGTGGGCTGACAGTAGCCAGCGAGAATCCAATCTACATTCAAGGCGATTACAATACCGGAACAACCGTTAGCCCCCTTTTGGTGCCGGCCAATGCGACGGGCAATCCCACCAACTCGGACCGTCCGACGGTGCCTGGATACACCCGCAAACCTTCCTCGGTAATCGGCGACGCCGTGATGCTGCTTTCAAATAGTTGGTCGGACGCCAACTCCTCATTGGGCCTCACATCGCGCGACGCCAGCAATACCACCTTCAACACCGCGATTATCTCCGGCTTCATGCAGTCCGGCTATCAGCCCACAGTGGGCAGCCAGTATGGTTACTCCGGCGGCGCCATCAATTTCCCGCGCTTTCTCGAAGATTGGGGCGGCAACGCCTGCACGTATTACGGCTCGATGGTTGAGCTTTTTCAAAGCAAGACTGCCACCGGGCGGTGGGATACCGGTGTCATCTATAGACCGCCCGCCCGCCGGTTTAACTTTGACACGCAGTTCACCGATAACCCTCCCCCGGGCGGCGTAAATGGCGTAACTTTCAGCCGAGGAACCTGGGCAAAGTATTGATTCTTACTTATGAAAATACTCTCCGTTTGCATCTTATCCGGCCTTCTCGCTTCCGATCTGTTCGCGGCAGGCGTCGATCTTACCCCGCGTTACATCGATACGTTTATTGACGGCGTAAAGTGCCGGAGGCTTTACTTTGCCGAGGGAAGCAAGAAGATCGGCTTTAGCACGGACCACGAGACTGAGGTGGCCTCGGAGGGAGGCGGAGGGGTGGGATTTCACTTTCCCAAGTATCCTGACGCCCGCTTTGTGATCGACTACTCGCGCCTGACTCCCAAAGACGCGATGAGCGATGAAGGATTGGAGACTTACCGCAAGGTAGCGCAAGAGTTTCTTCCGCGTGGAGCTGCCGAAGTTAAGATCGTCTCGGAGGCCGGCGATACCCTTCCGATCAATCGCTGGCAGAGCTATCGCATCGTCTTATCTTTCCAACTTGGGCCGAATGCGATGTCGCAGAGTGTTACTTTCTTAAACTTAAACGAAGAGCAGCAACTCGTGTTGATCACTGCTTCTCTCGCGCGAAACTTTGCCGAAGCCGCCGAGCGTTCGTTTCAAATCATCCGCAGTTGGCAGGAGCTATTACCCGGTGACGAAAGACCCGTGCGCGGCAGCTAGAGCCTGTCATGGATTTTGATCGGCCCAGACCCCTTGGGCGCGTACTTAAGGTTGCGGGTCGTTGCGCGTAGCGGGACCGCCCGTCCGCAGTTGTCTGCCGGGCGCCATGACAGGGCCTAGACCACGCTTTCACGGAGAGATGCAATCGTGTATTCGCGATTCAGCCGGGTGATGACTAATGCCGGGATGTCCGCGGGACATACGGCTTCGCACTCCAGGTGAGTGGAACAGTTACCGAAACCTTCGGCATCCATCCTTTTCACCATGGACAGAACGCGCTGCGCGCGCTCAGGCTGGCCTTGCGGGAGCAATGCAAGATGGCTCACCTTGGCGCCCACGAATAACATCGCAGACCCATTTGGGCAGGCGGCCACGCAAGCGCCGCAGCCGATGCACGCGGCAGCCTCCATCGCGGCATCCGCCTTCTTCTTCGGCACGAGGATGGCATTGCCATCCTGCGCGGACCCGGTGCGTGCGGTAATGAAGCCGCCGGCTTGTTGAATGCGATCGAAGGAGGACCGATCCACAATAAGATCGCGAAGGATGGGAAACGAGCGCGCGCGGAAGGGCTCGATGTAAATGGTGTCACCATCCTTAAACTTCCGCATGTAAAGCTGGCAGGTCGCCGTCTCGCTCAGTCCATGTGGCGTGCCATTGATGGTAAGTGAGCACGTGCCGCAGATGCCCTCGCGGCAATCGTGATCGAACGCAATCGGCTCTCCACCTTTCGACAGTAAGTCCTCGTTCACGATGTCGAGCATCTCGAGAAAGGAACAATCCGGAGAAATATCCCGGGCTTCAATGTCGACTAACTTCCCCGCGGCATTCGCATCCTTCTGACGCCAGACTTTCAGTTTTAGATTCATGGAAATTGAGAGCTTTGCGGAGCGCCGCCGTCCTCGTGCGGCATCGTGGAGACACACGCGTCGCGCCACTTCAAACGAGAGGGCCGCACGAGGACTGCGGCGCTCCTCATTTGTAACTCCGCACGCTTGGGTGGACTGCTTCGAAGATCAGCGGCTCGATGTGGCGGATAGACTTGCCCCCTTCGCCGGCAAATT
Organism: Chthoniobacterales bacterium; assembly: GCA_038238555.1. Taxonomy (GTDB): domain Bacteria; phylum Verrucomicrobiota; class Verrucomicrobiia; order Chthoniobacterales; family Chthoniobacteraceae; genus JANNXQ01. The sequence goes on from JBBRXP010000020.1 coordinate 10,447, forward strand.
CCCATGCGGCGACGTGCTGGAAGTGTTCGTCATCGCGTTTCGCTTCACCGTCGGGGTATTGGTATTCTTCCCGGAAGTGGCCGCCGCACGACTCTCGCCGCGCGAGCGCATCCAGGCACATGAGCTCGCCGAATTCCAGGAAGTCCGCGACGCGACCCGCCTTTTCGAGCGAGACATTGAGCGATTCGTTCTCGCCCGGGACGTTTACATTCTTCCAAAACTCCTCTCGCAACGGAGGGATCTGCGCAAGCGCGCGCTGAAGACTGCGTTCGGTCCGAGCCATACCGCAGTAGTCCCACACGATGCGGCCGAGTTCGCGGTGAAAGTGATCGACGCTCCGCTTGCCGCGGATGCCTAGTAACCTCCGCGTGCATTCTCGCACGGCGTCCTCGGTTGCTTTGAATTCGGGCCGGTCGGGTGTCGGGCGTTTTCCGACTTGGGGCGCAAGATAGTTACCGATGGTGTAAGGGATCACAAAGTAACCGTCCGCGAGCCCCTGCATGAGCGCACTGGCGCCGAGGCGATTTGCGCCGTGGTCGCTAAAGTTTGCCTCACCGAGCACAAAGAGGCCGGGGATGGTGGACATTAAGTTATAGTCCACCCACAGCCCCCCCATCGTGTAATGCACGGCGGGATAGATGCGCATCGGCGCCTTGTAAGCATTCTCGTTGGTTATCTCCTGATAGATCTCAAATAGGTTGCCGTATAAGTCGCGGATCGCGGGTTCACCCAGGCGCTTGATCGCGTCGCCAAAGTCGAGATACACGCCGAGACCGCCGGGGCCGACGCCGCGCCCTTCGTCGCAGGCTTCCTTGGCGGAGCGGGAAGAAATATCGCGGGGCGCGAGATTGCCAAAGGCTGGATACTTTCGCTCGAGATAGTAATCCCGCTCGGCATCCGGGATGTCGCCGGGCGGGCGGTGGTCGCCCTTCTTTTGAGGAACCCAAACGCGGCCATCGTTGCGGAGCGATTCGGACATGAGGGTAAGTTTCGACTGATAGTCGCCGGCCACGGGAATGCAGGTCGGATGAATCTGCGTGTAACATGGATTTGCGAAGAAGGCGCCGCGCTTGTGCGCGCGCCACGCGGCGGTGACGTTGCAACCTTTCGCATTCGTCGAGAGATAGAAGACGTTGCTATACCCGCCGGTCGCGAGCAGGACTGCATCGGCGGCGTAGGAAGTAATGGCGCCAGTAACCATGTCGCGCACGACGATGCCTTTGGCGTGCCCATCGACGATCACCACATCGAGCATCTCGGTGCGCGGGTGCATCTCCACCGTGCCCGCGGCGATCTGCCGGCACAGCGCGGAGTAAGCTCCAAGCAAGAGCTGCTGGCCGGTCTGCCCGCGGGCGTAAAAGGTGCGCGACACTTGCGCTCCGCCAAAGGAACGATTCGCCAGAAGCCCGCCGTATTCGCGCGCGAATGGCACCCCTTGCGCCACGCATTGGTCGATGATCGCCGAGCTTACTTCCGCGAGGCGATACACATTTGCCTCGCGCGCGCGAAAGTCTCCCCCCTTGATCGTGTCGTAAAAGAGCCGGTAAACGCTGTCGCCATCGTTCTGGTAGTTCTTTGCCGCATTGATGCCGCCTTGCGCGGAGATGGAATGCGCACGGCGCGGGCTGTCCTGGTAACAAAAGCATTGCACCTTGTAACCCAGCTCGCCGAGCGCAGCCGCCGCGCTCGCACCCGCCAGTCCCGAACCTACAACGACGATCTCGTACTTACGCTTGTTAGCGGGATTGATGAGCTTCGAGTCAAACTTATGTTTCTCCCACTTCCTTTCGAGCGGACCGCTCGGAATCGCGGCATTCAAAACCGCGTTCATTTCAAAACTCCGGCAAGCACTGCGATCGGGATCGACACATAACCCACGAAGAGCCCCCAAGCCCATATCGGCGCCAGCTTCTTCCAAAAGACTTCCAGCTTCTGACTATTAAGTCCCAGCGTCTGCGGAAAGCTGGCGATGCCGTGGCGCAGATGCTGGCAGAGCAGAAACATTCCCACGATGTAAAACCCCGACACCCACACATTGCGAAAGCCCGCGACCACCATCCGATACACGTCGTGGCGTCCTCGAGCGTCGTGCATCGTGGCAAAGGACGTGTCGATCTTATCCACCGTGAAGTGCAGTAAATGAAAGACAACGAAACATAACAGGATCAGTCCGCTCACCATCATCGTGCGCGAAGCCCGCGTGCTCTTCCGGTAACCGGGCACCGCATATTTCGCGGGATGCGCGGCGCGATTCTCCCGGGTGAGCTGGATGCTGAAGACGATGTGTCCCACAAACATCGCGAGTAAGCCGAGACGGACGACCCACAGTAACTCGTTGTAGCTGTGGAGCGATGCGCCGTAGGTATTGAGTTGATCGGCCCCGATGAAGATTTGCAGATTACCCAGCATGTGGCCGGTGGCATAACCCACGAGCGCCACGCCCGTGAGACCCACGATCCATTTGCGACCGATGGAGGAGGAAAGGAACGAGGAGATCGAGTTCAATTCACGGTGGTGTCTTACGAATCCGGAAACTCGCCAGGGCTCCGCCCGAGAGCTTCGATCGAGCAGGCGATCACCGTGCGGAGATGCAAGTCCGCGGCAGCTTCGAGAAGTTCATCGCTCTCCGAGCCTGGATTGAGCCAGAGTTCCTTGGGATGCTTTGCGGCGATGGCGGGGAGGAGTTTGATGCCCACCGCCGGCGGCACATAGAGGCTTACGTAATCGACCGGATGGTCGATCGCATCCATGGAAGGATATGCCTTGTGCCCTTCCACCGTGGCTTCCTTTGGATTGACGGGCAGCACCGCATAACCGCTTTCGTGATAGGCGCGCACCGCCTTGTTTCCGTACTTGCGACGATCTTGGGAAGCGCCGACGACGGCGACAGAGGGATCTGGCATGGAGTGATGAAGCAATAAGTAGTTGCACCGACCGCACACTGCAAAGCACGAAAATCGGCGCTGGATTCACGGCGCATTTCTTTCGCACCACCTGCGCCACATCTCCCGATAGGCGCCTTCGACGTTGCGGGCGAAACGCGGCGCGTCCATCAGCGGCGAGTCTTGCATTCGATTGCGCATCGTGGAGCGCAGTTCGGCGAGGCGCGGGAGGTTGCCGGCCAGTTCAGCGGCGATTCGCACGTAGTCGGCTTCCGAAGCGGCGGCCAGCTCCGCTAATCCGATCGCCGATAAGAGACTGAGGCCCGCTCGGGAGATAGACTCTGCTCCCGCCAGCGTGATAATCGGCACGCCCATCCACAACGAGTGGCAGGTTGTGGTCATCCCATTGCATGGAAAGGGATCGAGAGCGATGTCAATGCGGCGGTAATAGTCCAGATATTCCGCCCACGCACAGCGGGTCGCCGGGTGCACGCGGTCCCAACTTACTCCGAGCGCTTCGAAATGCAGAAGAACCCGCTCCCGGCATTGGCCTTCCGGGCACAACATCACCAGCCGCGATCCAGGCACGGTCCGAAGCAGTGCCGCCCAAGTGCACAAGACGTTCTCATTGATCCTCGAGAACTTATTGAGCGATCCGAAAGTCACGTAGCCAGCTTCTTTGCACGGGAGATCGCTTACCTCAGGGAATGCCTCCAACGGGTCATAACAACACCAGCTATCGGGCATACGGAAAGGGTGTTCTCCTGGTAACCTCTCGACCGCGTCGATGGGTTCCATCCACGCATCCGTCAGCCGATAATCAATGGTATCTACTCCCGTACTTCCTGGATATGCCAGCCATGACACCTGCACCGGGGCAGGTTTTCGGGCAAAAACAAGCAGGCGGTTTCGGCCCGTATGCATCGATAGGTCGATGAGAATGTCGATCCCATCCGCACGAATCCATTCAGCTATCTCCGCGTCGGACTTATTGGCCACATCGCGCCATACGCCGACACAGTGTCTTAGGCGTTGCGAAACGGCGTCGGGCTGCCGGACGCTGGAGTAACAGAGTAGCTCGACCTGCGCCTTATCGTGCGCTTCCAACAAAGGAACGATAAAAAATGCCGAAGCGTGATCGTGAAAATCCGGTGAAACATATCCCACTCGGAGCCGGCGGTTCGGATCGGGATCGTTCGAATGCGGAAAACAAAGCGGTCTTAGCGGCGCGGCATGCTGATAGTTCCATTGGAGCTGTTCTTCACGAATCGACCGGGCGTCGCCACCCGGTCGAAAGTGCAGCGAGTAAATAAGACTGCTATGCGTTCTTGCATCCTGGGGATTGAAGGCAAGCAAGTGCCGGTAGGTGGAGAGCGCATCGTCGATCTGTCCGAGTTCCATGAGGGCGCTGCCGAGATCGTGGAGCGCTTCTGCGAAGTGCGGTCTGGTCGCGATCGCGGCACGATATTCGCCTGCTGCTGCCTCCGGGTTTCCTTGCTCAAAGAAAGCATTTCCCAAGTTGTAACGAGCTTCGGCAAAGTCCGGCTTCAATCGAAGCGCGGCTCGGTGAGCGCCGATAGCAGCGTTGAGTTTACCTTGCTCCTTCAATGCAAGGCCCAGACTGTTTAGAACCTCCGGGCAGTCGGGCTTGATTTGAAGAGCAGCGCCGAACAGCGCGATAGCTTCTTCCAACCTGCCTTGGTCCTTCAATAAGATGCCAAGATTGTTGAGCGCCTCGACATAAGTGGGCTCCAGCCGCAGCGCAGTGCGAAACGCCGCGGCGGAGTCCTCCTTTTTATCCTGATCTTTTAATGCGAGACCCAAGTGATAGTGATAGGCAGCCACCTGGGGATTTACCGCCGTTGCTCGTCCGATTAAGTCCACCGCGACTTCATACCGACCCGCCTGATAAGCGGTAACCCCCAGTAAGTGCAGGGCATCGGCGTGGTCCGGCTGAGCGGTCACGATCTGGCGAAGGATTCCTTCCGCCTCGGCCAGGCGACCGGTGCTAAGAGAGGTTAACGCGGCTTCCATAGCCTGCGGGATAGTCACGGTTTTTTACCCGAGGTAGCTTCACACCAGCGCCGCCACATCTCCCGATATGCCGCTTCCACGTTTCCGGCAAAGCGCGGCGCGTCCATCAGCGGCGATGCCTGCATCCGTCCTCGCATCGCCAGGCGCAGTTCGGAAAGCCGCGAGAGGTTGGACGCTAGCTCTGTGGCGATCCTCACATAGCCACCCTCCGACTGCGCGGCCAGCTCCGGCAGGCCGATGGTTGAGACAAGGCTGAGGCCGGCGCGGGACGCCGGCGTCTCTCCAGGGAGCGTGACGACTGGCGCACCCATATACAAAGCATGGCATGTCGCGGTCATGCCATTACACGGAAAAGAGTCGAGAGCGATATCGATCCGTCGGTAATGGCCGATGTATGTATCCCAGGAGTCTTGAGCAACAAATTCCACGCGCTCTCCAGTAACTCCCTGCGCATCGAAATAGCTTATCACCCGGTCACGGGATCGGCCTTTGGGGCAGAGCATAAGAAGCCGCGAACCGGGCGCGGCCCGCAGCACTCCGCACCAGCAATGCAGCACGGCGTCGTTGACTCGGGAAAACTTATTGAGCGAACCGAACGTAACGTGGCCGACCCCCGCGGCGGGGAGATCGCTAACATCCGGGAACATCTCGAATGCGCGGTAACAGCACCAACTATCCGGAAGGCGCGCGGGCCGTTCGCCAGCAGGATCGCCGTCTTGCAAGACAGGCTCCATGTAAGCGTCGGTAAGTCGGTAATCGATGGTCTCCAAGCCGGTGCTGCCTGGGTAAGCCAGCCAGGATACCTGGACGGGCGCCGGTTTGCGGGCGAAGACCAGCAGCCGGCTTTTCGCAGTGTGCAGGGTTAAGTCCACGAGGATATCGATCCCATCCGTTCGGATCTGCGCCGCCAGCGCCTCGTCGGAAAGCGCGAGCACGTCGCGCCACTCATCGGCGCATTGACGAATAACCGCGGTGGTCTTATCCGGCAGGCCGACACCAGAGTAGCAATACACTTCGACCTTTGCACGATCGTGCGATTCGAGAAGCGGGAGGATGAAGTAAGAAACCGCATGACTGCGGAAATCCGGTGAAACGTAACCCACCTTCAACCGGCGATCCAAATCACGTGTGTTGAAATGCGGCAGCCGCGAAGGGATAAGTGGTTTTGCGTGCCGGTCGTTCCATCGAGCCTGTTCTTCGGCGATAGCGCGGGCGTCGCAACCGGAATTGAACTGCATCGAATAGACAAGATTACCGTGCGTCGCGGCGCTTTGCGGCTTCAGCGTCACCGCCGTGCGATAAGCTTCCAGCGCCTCTTCGATTTGGCCTTGCTCCTTAAGTGCATTACCCAGGTTATTGTGCGCCTCCGACAAGTCGGGTTTCAACTGCAAGGCAGCGCGACAGGCTTCCGCAGCTTCTTCCGGCATGCCTTTGTCCCGCAACACACTGCCCATGTTACTAAGTGCCTCGACATGGCCGGGGTTGATTCGCAAGGCGGCCCGATATGCTTCGAGAGCGGCATCTGCCTGGCCTTGATCGTATAAGGCGTTGCCGAGATTGCTCTGGGCTTCTCCGCAGTTTGGATTGATGCGCAGCGCGAAGCGAAAAGTCTCGACAGCGGCTTCCAATTGGCCCTGCACCTTAAGGGCTACTCCCAAGTTATTGAGGGTTTCGAAATCGTTGGGATCAATCCGAAGTGCCGCGTGGTAAGAGGCAATCGCGAGGTCCATGTCCCCGCGCTCCTTTAAGGCATTTCCAAGGTTATTATGAGCCTCGACACAGTCCGGCTTTACATCAAGCGTCGCGCGAAATTCGACAATTGCGGCTTCGAGCGATCCTTCCTCCAGGAGGGTAATTCCGAGGTTATTTCTGGCAAACGCAAAGTGAGGATTGCACTGAAGCGCGAGGCGAAACTCTGCGATGGCAGCACTCGGCCGCCGCCGGAGTTTCAAGAGATTGCCTAAATTATAATGGGCTTCGCTGTAATCGGCCCTGAGCTCGATCGCGGCGCGCAACGCGACTTCCGCAAGTTCCCACTCGCCTCGATCCTTGAGAGCATTCCCCAAGTTGTTATGCGCCTCGGCATATCGTGGATTAAGTCGCACAGCGCTGCGAAACTCGCCGATGGCATCGTCGATCCGGCCGTGATCGCTCAGCGCGATGCCGAGATTGTTGTAAGCCACGGAGTAAGTCGGATCCAAGGTGATCGTGGCGCGAAATTCCACGATGGCCGCCTCCCACTGGCCGCACTTTATCAGCGCCACCCCCAGGTTATTGTGAGCATCGACGTAATCTGGCTTGAATCCCAGAGCAGCACGGAGCTCGGCAATCGCCGATTCCAACTGGCCGCGATCCATGAGAGTAACTCCGAGGTTGTTGTAGGCTTCGAAGTAATCCGGCTTCACGCGGGTCGCCGTGCGAAACTCCGCGATGGCCGCGTCCAGATCGCCTTTGGCTTTCAAGCTGTTGCCAAGGTTGTAATGAGCTTCTGAGTACTGCGGATCGAGCTGAAGCGCGGCGCGGCAGGCGCTCACGGAAGCATCCAGATCGCCTCGCGCTCTGAGTACGATGCCGAGATTGCTGTAATACGATGCGACGCCCGGCCTTAAAGTGATCGCGCGTTTGAGTAACTCCACGGCGACGCCGTGCTGTCCGACTTGATAGGCCACTAATCCGAGCAGGTGCAGAGCGTCCGGATGATTCGGGTCCGAAACCAGGATCTGGCGACAGACGATCTCCGCCTCCGCGAAACGTCCGCGGTTAAAATGGCTGGCCCCGACTTCGATCGGCTGTGGGTGGGTCACTGCTGGTAATTCAGGCGCGTGGGCGCCGAAAGTAATAGGCTGCGGCTGGCATTTGAGGTCGTGATGAGGGGTTATCATCTCTGCACTCCGGTTGCTGTCGAGCGGTGGATCTTCCTCGTGTGCGATGCGCGGTGGTCGAAGGGCCGCGAGACGCGGAGCGCGGACGGCCTCGTCCGCACGGGGCGGACGCTGGCGGGGGTTGCACTCGCGCACGCCCGCCATTTGCAAGCACACTCCAGGCGATTCGATGCGATCGCCCTGTTGATCTTCCCATCCACCCGAAGGCCGTTACATTTCCCGCCATGCAAACTACCCTCAAGCTGAAGCTCTCATTCTTCATGTTCCTCCAGTACTTCATCTGGGGGGCGTGGTATGTCAGCATGGGAAGTTACCTCGCCAATACTTTGAAATTTGAGGGCGGACAAATAGGGGCCGCGTATGGCGCGTTTGCCATCGGTGCGATGATCTCGCCTTTCTTCGTCGGCCTTATCGCCGACCGTTACTTTGCCTCGGAGAAACTGCTCGCCTTTCTCGGCATGGTGGGAGGCGCGGTATTGTGCTGGTTGCCGCGGTTGCACGATTTCGGGAGCTTTTATCCGGTGCTCATTCTCTACTGCGCGCTCTTTGTGCCGACCCTCGCGCTTGGCAATTCGCTTTCTCTGCACCACCTCGCTGATGCGCAGAAGGACTTTCCGCGGGTGAAGGTGCTCTCGGCGGTGGGCTGGATCGCAGGTGGAGTTACGCTGAGCTTGCTCAATGGCGAGCAGTCCCCCAATCAGTTCTACCTAGCAGGCGGCGCGTCGATACTCTTTGGGATTTTCGCGCTCACGCTGCCGCACACGCCGCCGAAGAAAGTGGGGGCGGAAGTGGGTCTGTGGGAAATCCTCGGCTTCGATGCGCTGGCGTTGTTGCGGAAGCCATCGTTCGCGATCTTCATCGCGTGCATGTTTCTTATCTGCATTCCGCTCTACTTCTATTTCGTGATGATGGGTATTTATCTTACTGAGTTGAAGTGGGAGGGGATGGCCGCGAAGATGTCGCTGGCTCAGGTTTCCGACGTTATTTTTCTTTTCCTGCTGCCGGTGTTCCTGAAGAGGCTTGGTTATAAGAAGACGATCTTCTTTGGCATCCTGGCGTGGACCCTTCGTTACTTTGCGCTCATGAGCAGTGTCGGCGCCGCGGGCGCGCAGACGCTGCTAATCTTCACGGCCATCCTGCTCCACGGCGTGTGTTACGACTTCCTCTTCATCGCCGGCCAGCTCTATGTGGATAGTGAATCCAATGAGCGCATCCGCGGCGCGGCGCAGGGCCTCATCGCCTTTGTGCTCTGGGGCGTGGGTTCCTTTGTCGGCACGCTGCTCGCGGGGAAAGTCCTCGCCGCGCATCGGCTCGCCGCACCGCTCGGAGGCATCGCGCACGACTGGCGGGGCATCTGGCAGATTCCCGGCTGGGGAGCGGCAGCGGTGCTTGCGTTTTTCCTGATCTTTTTCCGCGAGCCGGTGGCGCGCGGAGAGACAAGAGGCAGTTGAGTTCAGTCAAAGTCCACGGGGTCGGCGAATTCCTTGCGTGAGAGCTCGAGCTGGCGCTCCAGGCGCGCGCGCTGCCCGGCAAATTGCGGATCGTCGGCGAGGTCGTGCAGTTCGCCCGCATCGTTCTTTAAGTCGAAGAGCAGCGCGTGCTTTGCGCCGTTGACGTGGAATTTGATGAGCTTCCAGCGTTCGTCCCGCACCATGCGTTGCACGGTGGCATAGGCGCTGAAGAGATAATCGCGGAGCTTGTTTTCTTTTCCTTGCGCGATGGGTAGCAGGCTTTTTCCCTCGACGACCGCGGGCGTCTTCACTCCGGCGAGATCGCAGATGGTCGGAAACAAATCGTAGAGATAGACCAGCGCGTCGCTCTGACCGTGCGGGATGCCGGGGCCGCTGAGGACGAGCGGCGGCTTCACGTCTTCGTAAAGATTTTGTTTGCCCATGAGGCCGTGATAGCCGCCGCACGCGAGACCTTGGTCGCTGGAGAGAATGACGAACGTATTGCTGTCGAAGCCGCGCGCCCGGAGCGCGTCGAGGATGCGCCCAAACTCATGGTCCATGTGCGAGATGGTGGCGTAGTAATCGGCGAGGTGCTGCCGCATCTCCGCCTCGTTGCGCGGATAGGCCGCGAGCTTTTCGTCGCGGATGTCGAGCACGCCGGGATCGAAGGGGTGCTCGGGCATGAACTGCGGCGGCAGCTTGATCCTGGCCGCGTCGTACATCTTCACAAACTCCGGCGGCGCGAGCCGCGGATCGTGCGGCACTTGCGGTGCGAGATACATGAAGAAGGGCTTGGCCGGGTCGTGCTTCCCGATGAACTCGATGGCGTGCGCGGCGAGTTCGGTGGCGGTATCGGCGGTGCGCTTCTCCATGCCGAGATTGATCTGAAATGCGGCGTTGCCAAAGGTGCAGGAGTTGCCGGTCTTGCCGCAGTGGAAGGTGGCGTAGCCCGCGTCGCCGAGCAGCGCGGGCAGCAGAGGCACCTCGGGAGGCGCGGTCTTGGCGCGCGGATTTGCCGGGATGCGCCAGAGCGAACGCCCGGTGATGAGCATTGTGCGGCTGGGCAGGCACACCGCGCCGATCATGGAGCCCTGACAAAATGCGTTATTAAATCGAAACCCTTGCTCGACGAGCCGGTCGAAAGTCGGCGTCTGAATTTCGGTGCCGCCCAGCGCGTGGACGGTGTCCCAGCGTTGATCGTCTGTGAGGAGGAAAAGAATGTTTGGCCTCTCGGCGGCGGCGACCAACGCGGAACCGAGGGAAAGGACAATCGTAAATCGGAAGAGAAGTTTCATACGGGTGAAGGTGAACAGCGTTAAAGCCACATACCAGTTTGCAAGTATAGGATGTTGTTAATTTGTGAAGCATGGATCAACCATGGCAGCGGTAAGTAAGACCGAGCAGGTTCACTTACCGCTCGGCCAGGAAACTATTGGAAACGAAGTCTCCTGCTCGATGGCCAAAAGACGGTTGTATTTGCTCAGACGTTCCGATTGCGTGATCGAGCCCACCTTGATTTGGTCGCCACTCCAACCCACGGAAAGATCGGCCAGCCAATGGTCTTCCGTTTCCCCGCTGCGAGCGCTAAAGGTTACCTGCCAGCCTGCGTCACGAGCCAGCAGGCAGGCTTCGCGGGCTTCGGTCAACGTGCCGACCTGATTGACCTTCAACAGCAAGGTATCCGCCGCCCGCAGTGCGACTGCTTTCCGCACCCGCGCAGGGTTGGTGCAGAGCAAGTCATCTCCCACCGTGAGGCTGCGTCCATGGAGTGCACCCCTGAGTTTCGGCCAGTGTTCCCACTCATCTTCCGCGAGTCCGTCTTCGATGCTGACGATCGGATAGGTCCGGGTCCATTCCGCGAGACGGGCAATCATTTCAGAACTAGCAAGGCGTTCTTCCCCGAGTTCATAGATGCCTTGGCAAAAGAAATGGCTCGAAGCCACGTCCACGGCCAGCGCGATGTCGGCGCGCGGTTCGAGTCCCGCTTCGCGAATAGCTTCCACGGCGTCGTCGAGCATTGCTTCAGGATGAGGGAAAGCAGGTGCAAGACCTCCTTCATCGGCGGTCAACGCGCGCATTCCATACTTCCGCATAATCAATCCGGCGGCAGCCTGGTAAACGGCATAAGCAATGGACAAGGCTTCGTCCATCGTCCGCGCGGACGCCGGGACGATGAGGAGATCTTGAAGCGGCGACTGCTTGCCCGCATGTTTGCCGCCGCTGAAAAGATTGATGGTCGGGCGCGGCAGATGGGTAGCTGAGCGGCCAAGGATTTCCGAAAACCAATGCCACAAGGGCAAGTTTAGCTGCAGCGCGCAAGCTCGCGCAAAAGCCAGGGAAACGGAAAGGATGGCGTTGGCACCCAGATGCGACTTGTTCGCCGTTCCATCGCATTCACACAGGGCGCAATCCAATTCCTCCTGGGAAGCAAAGCCGCAACCCGAGAGCTTTTCTCGAAGTGGGCCTCTTACATTCTGCACGGCGCGGCGGCAGCCCAAACCGAGATAGCGTTTGGGATCGCGGTCCCTTAGTTCGATGGCCTCCGCGGCGCCCGTCGATGCACCGGATGGAATCGAAGCCGCGGCGCTCGCTCCACTGGCAAGCCGGCAAGTGGTTTGCAATGTGGGGCGGCCCCGGCTGTCGAGGATCTCGAGGCAATCAAGCGTGGCGATAGTAAACATAAAGTAGTTACTCCGTTACGCGGCCCATCTTTCTGCTACGACGTCAATAAGTTGGGGAATGCTCGCCGGCGTTCGTTGCATCAACTCCAAAACTACTCTCCGCTGCCGATCTCGATGGGATGGAGTGAGGTATTCCAAGGGAGACTTTCCATCCACCCGTGCAAGCATGCAGCTCAGGGTGTGACGAACGGCACGCGACTCAATCTTCCCGCTTCGGAGAAAATTTCCCGCGGCTTCGGTATAACTCCGCCAGTATTCTACGGCTGCTCGCAACAATGCCTCGCGACTGGCTTCCAGGAAATGCGCCTTGCTCAATAAGTGGGTAAGAGAAAACCCAAGATCGAACGCGGGATCTCCAAAATGAATGACTTCATGGTCTAGCAAGATAAGCGTCCCCTCATGCACGAGGATATTCTTCGGGCTGTAATCCCCATGCACCACCGTCACCGCGTTGCTTTCCATCTCCGCGATGAGTCGATCAATGAAACCTTCAGCCTGTGTTACCTGGGTCGCCGCGTGGCGGTAATAGGGAGCGATCCGCAGAGTTTCAAAGAAACCACGATCACTTAGTAAGAAGCGCGAGTCTGCTGGCAGTGCGCTGCCTCGAAGGTGAATGGTTCCCAATAACTCGCCGAATTGCCGCGCGTGTTCCATGCGCACGTCGCCCCGCAATAGCATCGTCTTCCAGTTCTCGTGCGGCTGGGGCGCCGCCTCCATTCCGAGCAAATGGAAGCGCAGGTCTTCGAACAGAAACTTTGGGATGGTCCCCCTCGGAGCGAGCTGTGCGAGCAGCCGCATTCCCAGCGCCTCCCGATGGATCCGCGCGGGATCGCAATGCCACTCCGCTTCCACGCGCAAGCGTTCCAATGCCTGCTTCACGACGATGGCGGGTCCGTTGCGGCGTTCCACTCTTACCGTGCGATTTGAGACTCCGCCCGCCAGCACGGTTGCATGGCCGCTTTCGCCAGACTCCATCCAGCCCCGCTCACGAAGATAAGTAACCAACGCTCCAGGTTGCTCGATATCCAACGCTCCCTCGGTCATGCGAGATATGGAATCGTAAGCGGCCCTTGAGGCAGGACGGCGATGCGCGCGCGAGGTCCGAACCGGTGCAACGAATCATCAACCGTCTCGGCGATGTCCCGGCACGGAATCAAATGCGCCCGGCGCACCGTCTCTTCCGGCATGGCGCTGTAGAGATGCACTTCGGCCTGTTGTTGGATGAGCGATTGGATATGGGCCGCCCATTGTTCAGGCCATGAAAATCCCGGCGAACAAATGCGGGCCAATAACTCTCCGGCGCCGGTGGCGGAGAACAGTAACTCTTCATGAGGACTTCCAGCGGGAACTCCTTCGCCGCATTCCGCCGCCAGAACGATCACTCCGCCCGGCGCGATAATTTGGGCGGCCGCGCGCATCCCCTTCACTCCTTGGTAAAGATTCATATCCAGTGGGTAGCCGCTATTGGTAGTCACCACGATTTCATAAGGACGCTCCACCCGCTGCATGGCGGATTGGCGCACAAACTCCGTCCCTGCCTTGTGCGCCAGGAGTAAGTCACCCGCGAAAACCCGCGTAATTTCGCGTCGCTCGTTAAGCGTGACGTTAAACAAGAAACTCTGCCCGACCCTCAATGCGATCTCCCGCAATTCTTCCCAAAGCGGATTGCCTTCAGTCACTCCGAAGCCCGCGCGCGGATCATTGATATTCGCCGCGCCATGATTGCTGACCACAGTTTCCAGGCCGGCGACACCGGGCATGATCCCTTTTACTCCCCCGCTGAATCCGGCGAAGAAATGCGGTTCGATAAAGCCGGTGATAATCCGCACATCGGCCTCGACCACGATGCGGTTGAGCAATGCGGGCGCGCCACTTCGCGTAGTTCCTACTTGGATTAAAGACGCAGCATCCCGGCAGTCGTGATTGACGATGCGGTAGCTATCCACGACCTGCCCGGTTAGCATCGCGGTCAATTCTTCCCGAGTATTTCCACGATGAGTTCCGGTCGCGTTGAGCAGGACAATTTGCTCCCGCTCAACTCCAGCTTCGGCCAGGAATTCGAGCAGCCACGGAATGATCCGCTCATTGGGTGTCGCGCGCGTGATGTCCGTGAAGACAATGCAGATGCTAGCATCCGGCTTGAGCCACCTTCGCAAAGGCTGCGCCTGAACCGGCGCCTCGAGTGCACTTCGGATAGCTGCCCGTTCATCCGGCAATCCTGGCTGTTCCGAAGGAGCGATCACATCGAATCGGTCCGCCGGGAGCGAAATCGAAAGGTGGGATCGGCCAAAGGCAATCGGGATGGAACGGTGGGAGGGAGTGCTCACGAGAAGAGATTGCGGCGGGCGAAAGCGAGTCAGGCAAGGACGCCTTTCACCACTTCGCCATGCACGTCGGTGAGGCGGTAATCCCGGCCTTGGTGACGGAAGATGAGGCGCGTGTGCTCGATGCCGAGGAGGTGCAACACCGTGGCGTTCAAGTCGTGAATGTGCATGGGATCACGCACGACGTTGTAGGAAAAACCATCGGTCTCGCCGAAGACCGCGCCGCGTTTCACGCCCGCGCCGGCCATCCATACGGTGAAGCAGCGGGGATGATGATCGCGGCCGTAGTTGGTCTGCGTGAGAGTGCCTTGCGAATAGACGGTGCGGCCAAACTCGCCGCCCCAAACCACGAGCGTGTCGTCTAGCAAGCCGCGCTCCTTCAAGTCCTCGACGAGCGCGGCGGTGGGCTGGTCGGTGTCGTAGCACTGGCTCTTGATGCCGGCGGGCAGGTTGGTGTGCTGGTCCCAGCCGCGATGGTAGAGCTGCACGAAACGCACGTCGCGCTCGGCCAGGCGGCGCGCGAGGATGCAATTGGCGGCGTAAGTGCCGGGCTTGCGCGACTCGGGGCCGTAGCGCTCGAAGACAGCGGCGGGTTCGCTCGAAAGATCGGCCAGATCGGGCACGGAGGCTTGCATGCGGAAGGCCATTTCGAATTGGTCGATGCGCGTCTGCGTTTCCGGATCCTGGTAATCGTCGAGCGTGATCCGGTTCAACGCGGAAAGGTCATCGAGCATCGCGCGGCGGCGCTCGTTGGTGATGCCGGGCGGGTTTGACAGGAAGAGCACCGGATCCTTGCCGGGGCTGAAGCGCACGCCTTGATATTTCGCCGCGAGGAAGCCCGCGCCCCACATGCGTTCGTGCAAAGGCTGCGCATTGGTGGGGCCGCTGGGGCGCGAGATCATGACCACGAACGCGGGCAGGTTCGCGTTTTCGGAGCCGAGTCCATACGAGAGCCACGCGCCGAGCGACGGGCGTCCGCCGATTTGATGGCCGGTCTGCAGCATCGTCATCGCGGGGTCGTGATTGATCGCCTCGGTGTTGAGCGAGCGAATGATGCACAACTCGTCGGCAATCTTCGCCGTATGCGGCAGCAGTTCGCTCATCCAATGGCCCGCCCGCCCGTGCTGCGCGAATTTGAAAATCGAAGGCGCCACGGGGAAACGTTTTTGATTGGCCGTCATGCCTGTGAGCCGCTGCTCGCCGCGCACGGAGTCCGGCATGTCCTTGTCAAAGTGCGCGCTCAAGCCGGGCTTGTAATCGAAGAGATCCATCTGCGACGGCGCGCCCGCCTGCGTGAGGTAGATCACGCGTTTCGCCTTCGGCGCAAAGTGCGGGAGGCCCGGCAACCCGGCTGCCGCGAGCAGCCGCGGATCGAGCAGCGAAGCGAGCGCCGCCGCGCCGATGCCGGCGCTGGTGCGGCCGAGGAACTGGCGGCGGGTGAGGTGAAGTGCGGGATGGGGCGGGTTCATGGCATTGCGAGTCTCAGGTTGAAAGCGAGCGCGATGTCAGTCATCATGTCGGACATGAAAACCATCGCCAAATCCAAGCCCGCAAAGAAGCCCGCGACGAAAGCTCGCAGAGCCGCGAAACCGCTGCCAAAGGTCTTCACCGTGCGCGACATGAACCGCGACACCGCGGGCCTGCTGAACGCGGCACGACAGCACGGCAGCGTGACCATCCGCAGCCGTTCGGGAGAACAGTTCAAGGTGGCGCCCGTGGTTCCCGAAAAACCAACTGCTTCACCCCGGCCAGATTTTTTGGAGCGGATGCGACTGCACCACGAGCAGATGCGGGCTGCGGGATACCGCCCGCCCTCGGCTGCCGACCAGGAGAGGATCAACCGCATCATCGCCGGTGAGGAATGAAGATCTACGCCGACGCCAATTTCTTCACCGCAACCTTCGCGCTCAACGCAAACACCGACGAGGCCCTGGCTCTCATCACGCCGGTGACTCGGGGCGAAAGCGCTCCGCTCCCCATCACGCGGTTGCTCCGGCTGGAAATCATCAACGCCTTTCAGCGATTGGTCTTTGAGACGCGGCAGGGCACGCAAGAGCTGGCCATGACTCCGGAGGCCGCTTTGCTCGCCGAGGCAAATTTCTTTGACTCGATGGCGGAAGGAAAAGTCTGGCGCGAGAGTCAGGTCGACGACGCCATGTTGGAGAGCGGCTTCCAAACTTTGGTTCATCGCCACACCGCCAGGCACGGCTTCCGCACCTATGATATCCTGCACGTTGCCAACGCTCTGCTGCTTGGGTGCGACACGTTCTGGAGCTTCGATGCGAAGGCGAAGAAGTTGGCGAAGCTGGAAGGCATGGCGACGAACTGAGCGCGTGGCGTTCATTGCTTGGTGATGGTTTCGTCCGCGCAGAGCAGGGTGCTTGCGATGGTCGTGAGCGCGGCGAGTTCGGCGGCGTCGAGCTTTGTGTCGTTGAGCGCTTCGCCGACTTGCAGGAGTTCTTTCGCGCCCTCGGCATCGGCTTGGAACTCACGGAGCGCGCGCTCGTAGGCGCGCGTGAGCACGGCCAGTTCCGCCGCGCGCGGCGCACGCGCGAGGACGAGCCGGAACCCGCGCGTGAGACGCGATTCCGCGCCCGCGCCGCCTTCGTTCATCATGCGCTGGGCGAGAAGGCGCGCGGCCTCCACGTAGGTCGGGTCGTTCATGAGGTTGAGCGCCTGGAGCGGCGTGTTGGTGCGCGGGCGGCGCAGCGTGCAGGCTTCGCGGAAGGGCGCGTCGAAGGCGAGCATCGCAGGATGCGGCACCGAGCGCTTCCAGTAGGTGTAGAGGCTGCGGCGATGGAGGTCGTCGCCCTTGCCTTGCACATAGCCGTTCGTCGCCCTCGTTGCGACCACCTGCTCGTAAAGCCCCGGCGGATGATATGGCCGCACCGACGGCCCGCCGATCGTCGGCGCCAAAAGTCCGCTCACCGCGAGCGCCTGATCGCGCACCATTTCCGCCGGCAGGCGAAAGCGCGGGCCCCGCGCGAGCAGGCGGTTCTCGGCATCGCGTTCGCGCAGCGCGGGCGTGAGGCGCGCGCTTTGGCGATACGCGGCGCTGGTCACGAGCAGCCGCATCGTGGCCTTCACATCCCAGCCGCTGCGGATGAATTCGCCCGCGAGCCAGTCGAGCAATTCGGGATGGCTGGGCGGCTCGCCCTGCGCCCCGAAATCCTCGCTCGTCTTCACCAGGCCCGTGCCGAAGATCGTTTGCCAGAGCCGGTTCACGGTCACTCGCGCGGTCAGCGGATTGCGCGGATCGACGAGCCAGCGCGCGAGACCCAGTCGGTTGCGCGGCAAGTCCGCGGCCATCGGCGGCAGCGCGGCCGGAGTGTTGGCGGTGACCTGCTCGCCGGGTTTGTCGTAAGCGCCGCGCGTGAGGATGAACGTGGGACGCGGCTCGGCCATTTCCTCCATCACCAAGGTCGTGGGTATTTCACCCTCCGCGGCGGCGATTTGTTTCGTGAGGCTGGCCGAGCGGTCGCTGAGCTGCCGTTGCGCGGGCTGCCGGGAAACGGCGAATGCTGCAAACGTCTTGCTCTCCTCGGCCGTGCGCGTGGCGGCGTCTTTTTTCGCGATCCCGATCACGCCGTCGGGTGCCAGCAAGTCGGCATCGGCATCCGTGACGGAGATGCGCAATTGCGTGGAGACACTGGGCCCTTCGGCGCTGAAAGCGATTTCCAATTCCACCGGTTCCGCGGCGGAGGCAGCGAACGCCCCCTCGATTTCAAACACTGCCTCCGCGCTGCGATCCGCGGGCACGGCCGCTTTCCCGTTTGCGCGCCGATCGTTATCCAGGAGCTTGGCGGTTTCCTTCGCGGCGAGCGCACTGCCGGCCTCCGCGGCGCGCACCTTGAGCGGCTGCTTTTTTCCGTCCGCGTTCGCGATGCGCGCCACGGTGAGTTTCCTCCAACCCAAAGACGTGGCGCCATCCGGGGACGTGCATTCCAACCGCAGCGCCGTGATGCGCGGCAGCGGCAGGCGCGCCGCGATCGTGATGTTCTGTGTCTCCTCGAGCGGACCGATTCGCGCCGCGCGGGTCGCTTCGTCCAAGACCGCTCCCTCCATCCCGCCGCCAGCGCGCACGATCTCCGCGGAGGTCCATGCGATGCGCGTCGTGGCGAGGCGGGCCGCCCACTCCTCGAGTTTCGCCACCGATTGCTCCGCGAGCCTGGCACGCTCTTGATTGGCCGCCGTCAGCTCCTTTTTCAGCGCCGCGATCTTTGCCTCCTGCGCCGCGGCCGGCAGCCGCACAAAGGGAGGATTGTTCAGCCGCGTCGTCGCGGAGAAGTCGCCCTTGCCTTGCTCAGTCACGTTGTGAAAGAACGCCTTGAGGCTGTAGAAATCGCGCTGGGTGAAGGGATCGAATTTGTGATCGTGGCAGCGCGTGCAGTTGAAGGTCTGCCCCAGCCAAACCGTCGCCGTGGTCTCCACGCGGTCGGCGGCGTATTCGGCGAGGAATTCCTCGGCGATGATGCCACCCTCTTCATTCATCATGTGGTTGCGGTGAAAGCCCGTGGCGATCCGCTGGTCGAGCGTTGCCAAAGCGCCAGCTTTCGCTGGGGGCAGCAGGTCGCCGGCGATCTGCTCGACGGTGAATTGGTCGAACGGCTTGTTGTCGTTGAAGGCGCGGATGACCCAGTCGCGCCACGCATACATCTCGCGGTCGCGGTCCACTTGATAGCCGTTGGTGTCGGCAAAACGCGCCGCATCGAGCCAGTCCACCGCCATGCGTTCGCCGTAATGCGTCGAGCGCAACAGGCGCTCGACGACCTTCTCGTAAGCCCGCGGCGAGTCGTCCGCGATGAAGGCATCCACCTCCTCCGGCGTCGGCGGCAGGCCCGTGAGATCGAGTGAAACGCGGCGGATCAGCGTGGCCTTGTCCGCCTCCGGCGAAGGCGGCAGCCTTTCCTGTTCCAAGCGCGCGAGGATGAAACCATCCACGCCAGTGCGAGACCACGCGCTGTCTTTCACCGCGGGCAATTCCATCGGCGCCAAAGGCACGAACGCCCAGTGCGGCTCGTATTGCGCGCCTTCCGCGATCCAGCGCTTCAGCGTCTCCTTCTGCTGCGGCTGGAGAGTTTTGTGCGCCTTCGGCGGCGGCATTTTCTCGTCGCGATCCTCGCTGAAAATGCGCGCGACGAGCTGACTCTGCCCGGGCTTGCCGGGCACGATGGCCGTGTCCCCGCTTTCCGCCGGAAGGATCGCCTCCTCGCGAATGTCCAGCCGCAGCCCGGAGTCGCGCTTCGCCTTGTCCGGCCCGTGGCAGGCAAAGCAATTGTCGGAAAGGATCGGCCGGATGTCGCGATTGTAGCGCAACGGCTCGGCGGCGTGCAGCCAGCCCTGCAGCAGCGCGACCGCGCAGGCGGGCGCCGCTGACACTGCGCTCAGGAAGCGAATCGATCTGAATCTAAACATGAGGCTTCATCTTCAACCGGAAAAAATCCCGGAGCAAGACTGTCTCCGGCGCGGGCATGAGTGCCTACGCCAATCCGCGGCGGAGCGCGGCGGAGACGGCGCCGGTGCGGTTGTGGACGCCGAGTTTGCGGTAGATGTGCGGGGCGACCTGGCGGCGGTGGTGCGGCGTTGGATACCGCGGTGGTGGAGCTCAACCCCCTCCGGAGCGCCGAGTATGTGGTGAGTTTTATTAGGGACGAAGATCACCTCACGGTTTCCGTACCCGATCGGGACTTATCCGAATCCGAACATACAAACGGCGAGTGTTAAGATCTGGCCGTTGCTCGCGGCGCCACAAGGCCGCGGCGGAACAGGGAAGGTCAATTCCCGCACCTTTGCTCTCGATCAGACAGATCGGAACCTGTCGCAAACTCCATTAAACGCGCCGACCGTATTCAACTTCTTCTTCCCGGATTACAAATACCCCGGAAGCCTGGCCAATACCGGCACCGACTCGCCGAATATGCTGCGCAGAAATAGCGTCGTGAACCTCGCTTTGGTGTCACCACTTGAAACGGGGAGGTGGAGTAATTCCGTGCGCCGGGATATGTGCGGGCCGCCGGGTAACCGGCGGTTTTACCCCGACCGCGTCTGCCGTTGGTTGGGCGGGTGGTAAGGGAAATGTGGTGGAGAGATACGCTACGAATGAAGATGACTAAGAGGCGTCTAAAAAGTCGGTTTCGGCTTCCATTCTTATCTCTCACTCCATGCTCATGCGCTTGCTTTCAAGGAGTTGAAAGGATCAAGAGTAATAGCAAAGAGGCCAAGAGCGCAAAGAAGGGCGAGGAGTCACGGTAGCGATTTTCTCCACGCGAGGGCCTGCGCGGAGAGGCGTTTGGCGATGTCGGGTTTGTCGGCGGCCACGTTGTTGGATTCAGTCGGATCGGCGGCCAGATCGTAGAGTTCAGCGCCACGGCCGTCGGCGTTGATGAGGAGCTTCCACTGGCCGTCGCGGAGAGCGAGGTTCGGGCTGCGGTCGCGAGCGGCGGGATATTTGAAGAACTGCTGGTTGCGTCCGTATTCCCAGAACAGCGGTTGCTGGCGCTTTACCGGCTTGCCGAGCCACGCGCCGCTCAGGTTCTCTCCGTCGAGCGCGACGTCCGTGGGTTGTCCCGCGCCGATCAACGCGCAGAGGCTTGGCAACAAATCCACCGCGCCAAAAATTGTTTCCTCGTCCACGCGCCCCGCCGGCACATGGCCCGGCCAGCGCGCGAGAAAGGGCAGGCGCAGGCCGCCTTCGTAGAGACTCATCTTGCTGCCGCGCAGTCCCGCCGAACGCGCGGCTTGGAAGGTCGGCAGCGCGCCGTTGTCGCTGGCAAAGAGGACCAGCGTGCTGCCCTCGAGCCCGAGTGCGCGCAGGCCCTCGAGGAGGCGGCCGATCTGCCGATCCATCTCGCGGAGCACGGGATGAAAATTTTCCGGCGTATCGCCTTTCGGTGAATGATCGTCGGGCACCCATGGCGTATGCACATCGTCGAACCACAGATTCACAAACGCGGGCTGATCTTTGTGGCGCTCGAGAAAGTCGAGCGCCTTGTCCACGAAGAACGCCGTGCGGTCCCAGCGTTTCACCTTGTCATTCGGCCCCCAAATCCAATTGCCGCCGGTGATGTCGGGATGCGGCTCCGGGCTTTCCCAGGTGCCGGCATTTTCGTCGAACCCGTAAGCGGCGAACTTCGGTGCGTCCGTCACGTCGCGTCCACCGCCGAGATGCCATTTGCCGAAGTGCGCGGTCGCATAGCCCGCGGCTTTCAAAGTGCGCGCGAGCGACGGCGCGCGAGGGTCGAGGAAGTCCGCCTGCTCGCAGCCGCGATTCGCCGCGCGCTCGTGCAAAAAACTCGTGATGCGCCACCGCCCCGGAAACATGCCGGTGAGCAGCCCCGCGCGCGATGCCGAGCAAATCGGCGCGGCGACGTAGAAGTCATTGAAGCGCGTCCCTTCCTGCGCCAGCCGGTCGATGTTTGGAGTCGGCGCCTGCGTCCCGCCGTAGCAGCCGACATCGCCGCGCCCCATGTCATCGGCGAGGATGAAGATGATATTGGGCTTGCGCGGCTCGGCGGCGGAGCAAAGGGCGGCGAGCGCGAGAAAGATCAGTGGGGAGAGGAGTGGTCTCATGTCACGCGGAAGAACAACAGGCGCGGAGTAAGCGCCTCAGAATTTCACCACCCGCAACCGTGCAAACCGGCGGGTCACGCCCGCGGGAACCGTGGCTTTCACTTGTTGCACGATGCCGTTGTTACTGAGCACCGTCTCGGAAACTCCGGCGCTGCTCCAGGAATTGCCCGAGAGCGTGTCGCTCCATTCCACGGTAAACGTTACGCCTTCGTTCATCGCGGCGATGCTACGGGTATAGGTAATGTCGAGGCCGCCCGCGTTCTTCACCGCAGTCGTGGCGGCCAGAGCCGGTGCGAGCGCATTCTGATTGGTGGCAAACTCCAGCAGATTGACCTCCCCGTCGCCATTGGCATCGAAGGTATCGGCGGCCGTGCCCGTATTGGCAGTGGCGCCGAAGTTGGCGTAGCGCCATTGCTCGATCGGTGAGGCTGTGACGAATTCGGCACGCGCGGATTGGCCGTAGCGGCTTGCCATCGCGATGGTGACCTGGATGGTCGGCGAGAGTTGATTGACGGTCACGCCCGGGTCGGCCGCCACAAGCGACCACGCGCGCTTGTTGAGGGTAAGCACCAGGTTGCCTGTGTTAGCCTGGGTAGGATCGCTGGCGCAGAGGATCAGATTGGTCGGCGTTTGTCGCGCAATCACGGAGGCCTTGGAGTTACTCGTGAGGTAATCGACAGTCTTCGTCGCCGTGTTCCAAAAGTTCACCGCCAGCAACCCCAGTCCGATCTCACGCACGCCTTGCGCAGCGCTGGTATTTTCCACGATCTGCACCTCGGGGCTGGCGGCATAGGCGGCGGTTTGCGCGCTCGTGAAATTGGGAAGTAACACATGCGAGTAACTCGCGTTGGTGGGGATGGCGGCGTGATTGAAATAGAGAGTAAGGTAGTTGCGAGTAAAGCTGCCGGCGCTCGCGCCGATGGCCGACCAATCGCCCGTGCGGGCCTCGCGCAGCGCCTGCAGATTCGCCGCCACGGGGAAGTAATAGCCACCCGTGCCGGCGAGATGGCACCACTGCACGCCGGACAAACTTTCGCTCCAGCCCAGCGTCGCCGGTTTCGCCGTCCCGTTCACGGTAAAGGCTTCATTACCCACGGTGCTTAGTTTCCGATTCTCGACCGTGGTCTCGATGGGTACACTTGCGTCGGTGCTCGTGATGCCCGCGCCCAGGCACACCACTTCATCGTCGAAGAGGAACCATGACTTCCGTCCGGTGAGCGTGCTGTTCTGGGTATCCAACTCCATGCCGATCACACCGTAAATACCGTCGAGTGCGGCGCCACCGACCCAGTTCTTCGTGCTGAGGCTGCTTTGCTTGAGGCCGTCGGCTCGCGCGATATTCGGCGACGTCACGCCGGGCAGCCGGAAGGGATTGACCGTGGGCCAGAAGTTATCGGCAAACTGGTTGAGGTCACTGTTATAAAGGTAAGTCATGCCATCGCCGGTAAACCAGCCGCGCAGGTTCTCGCTGTTAATGGATTCGTAGTTATAAATGCGGCTCGACGACATGCTGATGGCATAACCAAAGCCGGGTCGCAGATGCATCGCGCGATCCATCGAGGGAAACGCAAAGTAACCCACCAGTTCCGGCCGTGGAGTTACCGCCGCATCGTTCATCAAGTCCCGCGCGGCGGCAGCCAGCGCGAGTGGCGCCGCGGTGCTGAAATTGCGCACGGTGTCAGCTTGCGCGTTGGCCTTGATGAGCGACTTCATCCGCGCGGCGTCCGCCACCGGCGCCCAGGGGACAAGACGCAGGATCGAGTGAAGGATGCCGTGGCCGATCGAGCGATCCGTGGAACTGCTCCGCGAGATGGCGCGGCCCCGGAGGCAATCGGCCATGGCGGCCTTGTATAACAGCGGCTCATAGGAATCGTAGATCCACCGGACCACGTTGGTCTGTTGGGAATCCACGCACTCCCACGCCGTCGCTCTGAGCCAGGGCAGCAGAAGCGACAGATCGGCGATCGCCACCGACCCATAACTGCCGGTGTAAGGGTGGCGACCGTGCTGGATAAAGGAGCCGTCCGTGTAGTAACCATCGCCGCTTGTAACGTAGGGCAGCACGTTACTTAGCGCGTCACGCGCCGCGAGTAACTTCGCCGGATCGCGCGCATAACTGCCGCGCACGGCCACAATGCGAATCTTATCCAGGAGGTTTGCGCCCGTGAAGGTGCCGCTCGTCGTGCCAGCCGTGTAGTAAGGCCACGGGGTAAAGTGATCCACGGCGTTGAGGGCGTCGTCCATGGTGCTCGCCGGGATCGCGCCTTCCATGAAGATGGCGATATCGACGACGTTCAGCGGTGCACCGATCTCCCAATCATACCAGTTGTCGTACTTGGTTTTGGTCTCGTTGTAGCGATTCGCGTACATCCAGTCGAGCGCGCCGGCGAGATCGGCGGCCATCGCTGCACTTTGGTAAAGAGTGGAGCCCGGTGTGCGCCAGGCCACTGCCATCGATCGGAGCCGGCTAAAGGCGCTGGCGATCGCGCCGGAATCCGTAGTGCTCGTCAGGTCGCTCCAGAGAAAGATGCGGCCCGGAGACTTATCCATGTTATTCCACTGGGTATTAGCCGAGTTGGTTACCGAGTTAATGCGCGAAGTATAAAACGAATCCGCGGTGTTATAAGTGCCCGCGCCCGTTACCGAGACCACCCAGCGCTCACGGAGGAGTTGGTAGTTATCCTCCGGCGCGGTGATGACGAGGTTATCCAGCCACAAGGGTTGAGTGAGCGCGGCCACCGGCGCATGGGCGATCGCAAACTCATCGAACCGATAAGTCAGCACCGCTGCCGCCGGCACCGTGCCCGAGGCCACAGTGCCGGAATCGAGTTGCGCGCTCACCAGCAAGTCGCCACTTGCCTGCCGGGCAAGGGTGAGCGTCACGCGATGCTTTGTGACGCCCCAGTTCAGCGACGTTCCCGCACTGCCAAAGTTCGCCGGAAAAGAAGGAGACGCTCCACCGAGGATGTCATTGCCGGAGGCCTCCGCCGCCACGGTCGTCGCGGTGGCCGCGGAAGCTGGATTGGTCATGATGACATACCCTTCGTCGTCCGTCCGATTCCCGCCGCCGTCACTCGTGGTCTGCGTTTGTTTGGTATCGAAAATACCCATCCGCAGCCCGCCGCTTTGGCTGGTCGGAGCAGCATCGTAACGAAGGTCGAAAGTTACTTGCAAGGTCTCGCCCCCGTTGAGCAGCGTGATTGGTGGAAAGTTCGCCACGAATTTCTGCCCGGAGGAAGCAGGCGTAAACTTCAGCGCATTGCCGGCGCCGATCCCCGGATCGTCCGCCACCGCCAGCGCACCAGTGCTCTGACCCAGGAAATACACGAGCCCCGCCGCATCTCCGCCCGTTGCATTGCTGCGGCTGCCATCGGTGAATGGATCGCTCACGATATTGGCAGCGCCGGCGCAGAGCGTGAGCAAGTAGAGCGGGGAGAGCGTTTGCAGCGTCATCATGGCGGCGAATGAAGTAACATGGAGATGGTTCAAATGCCACTTCCAACCTCGGCTTTGCACGGCGCACTGCGCAATCGCCGCTCTTCTCGAGTGCGGCGGCGCTCGCCCCAAGCCTGTGAAAAAGGAGCTTGCAAGGTGGCTCCGCAAGCGGCGGGATGACGCCGCGCCCCTGGCAAGAGGGGCGCTTTTTACTCGCCCTCGACACATCACCCAATGAATACACGCCTCTTTCACCGCAACTGGATCGTCGCAGGACTCCTGAGCAGTTCCTGGCTCGGCGCGACCGTGCACGCCGCTCTCCCGCCCACCGCCTTCGAGCAATTCCAACTCGAACTCATCAACCGCGCACGGGCGAATCCTGGAGGCGAGGTCGCGCGTCTTTCTACCCAGACGTGGGGAGACACCGGCAACCCGCAGCCGCCCGACCTCAATGAAGGACTCCCCGTCAACACAATCCCCAACACGCCCAAGCAGCCGCTCGCCTTCAATTTCGATCTGATTCAGAGCGCCCGCGATTACAGCAATCTGCTCCTGGCCAACAACGACTTCACCCACAACTTCGGCGGCACCAACCCCGGCGGCCGCGCCCAAGCCGCGGGATACCCCAACGGCTCGGTGGGAGAGAACCTCTCCGTGGCGGTCAATAGCGGCCCGCTGGTAATCGATCGGACGTCCTCCGAAGGGCTGCACAACCAACTCTTTGTCGATAGCGACGTGGCCGGGCGCGGCCACCGGGTCAATCTCATGGACCCCAACTGGCGCGAAGTGGGCCTCGGGCTCGGACAATCCACCACCTACACCTTCCTGGGCGCGGGCACCCCCAACGCCGTGCTCGGAACCCAAAACTTTGGCACCGCCGCCGGACCCTTTTTAACGGGCGTGGTCTTCAATGACAACGTGCTCGCCGACAATTTCTACACCCCCGGCGAAGGCCTGGGCGGCATCACCATCAATCTCTTCCTGCCCGCCACCATGACCCTCGCTGGCACCACCACCACCTATGGCAGCGGCGGCTACCGGGTGCCGGTGGCACCGGGGGCTTACGATGTGCAATTAGTCAATGCCACCGGGCAGATTTACAAGACCACCGTGACTTGGAGCGGCACCGAGAATCACAAGCTCGATGCCATCAATCCCGTCTTTGTGCCCGAGCCCAGCGCCGGGGCGTTGCTCGGCCTCGGCGCCACCCTGCTCGCCCGCCGCCGGAGAAAAGGCGCGAGCTGGAAACCGCCAGGAGCGCGTGTGGCCTGCACGGCGATAGCATAGAAAGAATCGTCGCTCCCCGATTCATTGCGCTGCGTTCGGTCGATGGCCGGGCGCATCTGGAGTAGGCGCGATTCGCTTTGGTCGGCGGCGTGCGACGTTTGCATTCCGCGGTGCGTGACGCGACGGTGTGCGCCCTTTGCCCATGCCTCGACCGAAGCTCACCATTACCGCCGACCCCGGCGTCATCGCCATCCGCGGGGCGCGGCAGAATAATCTCAAGGGCATCGACCTCGATCTGCCGCTGGGAAAGCTCAACGTGATTTCGGGACCGAGCGGCAGCGGTAAATCCTCGCTCGCCTTCGATACCATCTACGCCGAGGGCCAGCGCCGTTACGTCGAGACTTTTTCTCCTTACACCCGCCAGTTCCTCGACCGCATGGACAAGCCGCGCGTGGATGAAATCCGCGGCATCCCGCCGGCCATCGCCATCGAGCAATCAAACAACGTCAAGAGCACGCGCTCGACGGTGGGCACGATGACGGAGATCAACGACTACCTGAAGCTGCTCTTCCCACGCGTGGCCCAGGCCGTGTGCCCCTCGTGCCAGCGCGAGATTCGTCCGGAGTCGGCGCGCTCGATCGTGGAGGAGATTTTCAAAACGCACGCCGGCGAGACGCTGCTCATCACCTTCGGCGTCCCCGTTCCAGTGAAGACGGATCCCGCCGAGTTCTTCGCCTTCCTCCAGCAGCAGGGCTATCTGCGCGTGTGGCTCGACGGCGAGATTCATCGGGTGGATGAAGCGCCGCGCGTGAAGCACCTGCCCGCCGTCGTCTCCGTGCTGCAAGACCGCATCGCCTTCACCGCGGACAACCGCTCTCGCGTGACCGAAGCCGTCGAAACCGCGTTGCGTTTCGGCAAAGGCAAGGTCGCCTTCATCGCCGCGGCCGCCACTCAACGCTCAACACTCAACACTCAACTCCCCTTTTCCACCGGCTGGCACTGCGCGCACTGCGATCTCGATATCGAGCCGCCCTCGCCCGGCCTCTTCAGTTTCAATCACCCACATGGCGCGTGTCCCACCTGCCGCGGCTTTGGGCGCACCATCGCCATCGACCTACTGCGCGCGATCCCGGATCGCAGCCTCACGATCATGGGAGGCGTGGTGAAACCTTTCCAGACCGAGAACGGACGCGAGTGCCAGGCCGATCTCATGCGCTGCGCTGCGGCGAAGGATGTGGATACGCTGTGCCCGTTCGACGAGCTGCCGAAGGCCGATCAGGACTGGGTACTCTACGGCGAGAAATCCACGGCGTCGGGCGAAGAGCTTTGGAAAGCTGGGCTGTGGTATGGCGTGAAGGGCTTCTTCACGTGGCTCGAAACCAAGAGCTACAAAATGCACGTGCGCGTGCTGTTGAGCCGCTACCGCAACTACACCACATGTCCTGATTGCCAGGGTGGCCGCTACCAGCCCGCGACGCTCAACTTCCGCTGCGCCGGCAAGGCACTGCCGGAACTCATGGCGCTTCCGATCGTCGAGATGCGCACGGTGCTGAGTGCTGCTTCCACGTCCACGGATGCCACCTCTGATTTTCTTCGCGGCGAAGTGCTCTCGCGCCTCGGCTACCTCATCGAAGTCGGCCTCGCCTATCTGAGCCTCGATCGCCCGACGCGCACGCTCAGCGGCGGCGAAGTCGAGCGCGTGAATCTCACCACCTGCCTCGGCGCCTCGCTGGTCAATACACTCTTCGTGCTCGACGAACCCAGCATCGGCCTGCATCCGCGCGACACCGGCCGCCTCCTCAACGTCATGCGCCAGCTCCGCGACAAGGGCAACACGCTGCTCGTGGTCGAGCACGACGAAGCGATCATCCGCGCCGCCGACAACTTGATCGAGATCGGCCCCGGCCGCGGCGAAGCCGGCGGCGAGCTGGTCTTCAGCGGCGCGGTGACGGCGCTGAAACGCGGGCTCACCGCCGACTACCTCACCGGCCGGAAGTCCATTCCCGTGCCAGCAAAACGACGCCGTCCGCGCGGGTTCATTACCGTCCAGGCGGCACGGGAGCACAATCTGCGCGACATCGACGTGGACTTCCCGCTCGGCGTCTTCGCCTGCGTCACCGGCGTTTCCGGCTCGGGCAAGAGCACGCTGGTGCACGACGTTCTCTTTGAAAATCTGCTCGCCGCAAAAGGCGTGGCGACCGAGGAGCTGCCCGGTGCGTGCAAGCGGATCGTGGGCGCGCACCGCGTTGAGCAAGTGGTGATGGTCGATCAATCGCCGCTCTCGCGGACCCCGCGTTCGAGCCCCGCGCTTTATCTCGGCGTCTTTGATGGCATCCGCGACATTTTCGCCGCCACGCCCGATGCCGTCGCGCAAGGGATGACCGCGAGCACTTTCTCCTTCAACTCCGGCAACGGCCGCTGCGAGCGCTGCGGCGGCATGGGTTTCGAGAAGATCGAGATGCAATTCCTGAGCGACGTCTTCGTGCGCTGCGTGGAATGCGACGGCACCCGCTATCAGGCGCACGTGCTCGAGATTCTGTGGAATGGAAAGTCGATCCACGACGTGCTCTCGATGACGGTCACCGCGGCGATCGGGTTCTTCGGGAAAACATCCAACGTTCAAAATCCAACATCCAACATCCAACCGAGGAAGCGCGCGGCGGCTGGCTCAGTGGATGTGGAATGTTCAAAAATCGCGGCGCGCCTCCGCTTGCTCGAAGAAGTCGGCCTCGGCTACCTCACGCTCGGCCAGCCGTTGA
Source organism: Chthoniobacterales bacterium (assembly GCA_038238555.1). GTDB lineage: Bacteria > Verrucomicrobiota > Verrucomicrobiia > Chthoniobacterales > Chthoniobacteraceae > JANNXQ01. The sequence continues at coordinate 39,691 of JBBRXP010000020.1, forward strand.
ACGTGCTGAGCGGCGGCGAATCGCAGCGGCTCAAGCTCGTCGAGCGCCTTGCAAATCAGAGCAAAGCCAATGCGCTCCTCATCTTCGACGAACCCACCACCGGCCTGCACTTCGACGATGTGGCGATGCTCGTGAAGGTCTTCGACCGCCTCGTCGCGCAGGGCAACAGCATCCTCGTCATCGAGCACAATCTCGAAGTCATCAAGTGCGCCGACTACGTCATCGACCTCGGCCCCGAAGCCGGCGGCGACGGCGGGCTCGTGGTGGCAAAAGGCACGCCGGAGAGGGTCGCGGCGTGCGAGGAATCGCACACGGGGCGGTTCTTGCGCGAGATGCTCCTCGGAAAACGCCAAACGCCAAACGCCAAACTTCAAACTTCAAACGGCGCGGCTTCCAACTCTCATGCCATCGGCGTGCGCGGCGCGCGGGAGCACAATCTCAAGAACATCTCGCTCGAAATTCCGCGCGATCAGATGGTCATCGTCACCGGCTTGAGCGGCTCGGGGAAGTCCACGCTCGCTTTCGATCTACTCTTCGCGGAGGGGCAGCGGCGCTTCCTCGATTCCATGTCGCCGTATGCGCGCCAATTTGTCGAACAGCTCGAGAAGCCCGATGTGGACTCGATCTCCGGGCTGCCGCCGAGCGTGGCCATCGAGCAGCGCATCACCCGCGGCGGCGGCAAATCGACCGTCGCGACCGTCACCGAGGTCTATCATTTTCTCCGCCTGCTTTTCGCGAAACTCGGCACGCAATTTTGTCCGAAGTGCGATCTGCCGGTGGAAAAACAGACACTCGCCGCGGCGACCGCCAAGGCCGAAGCGCTTGCACGCAAAGGCCGCATCCGCGTGCTCGCGCCGCTCGTGAAGGCGCGCAAAGGTTTCCATCTCGAGGTCGCGAAGTGGGCGGAGCGCCAGGGCTTTGAGGAGTTGATCGTGGATGGGAAACCGGAGCGCGCCGATCTGTTTCCAAAGCTCGAGCGCTTCCGCGAACACACCATCGACGTGGTCGTGGGCGAGCGGCCCGGACCGGCGCGCGTGCCCGATCTGGTGAAGCGCGCGATCGAGATCGGCAAGGGCACCGCGAAAATTCTCGACGCAAAAAATCGCGTCGTCGTGCTCAGCACCGAGATGAGCTGCCCCGGCTGCGGGCAATCCTTTGAGGAGCTCGATCCGCGGCTCTTCTCCTTTAACTCGCCGCACGGCTGGTGCGAGGAATGCAAAGGCTTCGGCGAAGTGTGGAAGGTCTCCGTCGATCCGAAACTCGAAGGCGCGCTCGAGATCGAGATGGCGCAGGAGAAACAGCGCGACTCGGTGGATGACGACGAAGTGAAGCCGTGCCCGAGCTGCCACGGCGCACGGCTCAACACGATCGCCCGCCACGTGCGCGTGCAGGCGCGGACGATCGACGAATTCACCGCGCTGCCCGTGAGCGGCGCACTCGGCCTGCTCGGGAAATTAAAATTCACCGGCGGCCCGAAACAGATCGCCGAGGACATCGTCCCCGAGATCGAGCAGCGGCTGCGCTTCATGGGCAAGGTCGGGCTCGACTACCTCGCGCTGAGCCGTTCAGCGAAGACGCTCAGCGGTGGCGAGAGCCAGCGCATCCGCCTCGCCGCGCAGCTCGGCTCAAATCTGCGCGGCGTGCTCTACGTGCTCGACGAACCGACCATCGGCCTGCATCCGCGCGACAACGTCGCGTTGCTCGACACGCTCGAAGCGCTCAAGGCCAAGGGCAACTCACTGGTCATCGTCGAGCACGACGAAGACACCATGCGCCGCGCCGACACCATCATCGATCTCGGCCCCGGCGCCGGTTCGCGCGGCGGCGCCGTCGTCGCGCAGGGCACGCTCGCGGAGATTCAGAAAGTGAAAGGCTCGGCGACGGGAAAATATTTGCGCGAACCGCTGAAGCATCCCACGCGCGGCGAGCGGCGCCCACTCGGCGACGTCACGCGCTGGCTCGAGATGAAAGGCGCGCAGTTGCACAATCTGAAGAACGTCGATGTGCGCTTCCCGGTCGGCCGGCTCAGCGTCGTCACCGGCATCTCCGGCTCGGGAAAAAGCACGCTCATGCGCGGCGTGCTCAAACCCGCGCTCGCCGAAAAGCTCAAGCGCATCGGCAAGCGACAGGAGATCAAGAACTGCCGCAGCCTCACCGGCGTCGAAAATTTCGAAGCCGTGTATGAGGTCGATCAATCGCCGATCGGCAAGACCTCGCGCTCGACTCCCGCCACTTACATCAAAGTCTTCGACGAAATCCGCGCCCTCTTCGCGCAGATGCCGCTCGCCCGGATGCGCGGCTATACCGCGAGCCGCTTCTCCTTCAATGCCGAGGGCGGCCGTTGCGACACGTGCCTCGGCCAGGGCGTCATCAAGATCGAGATGAATTTCCTGCCGACCAGCTACGTGCCATGCACCGAGTGCCACGGCCAGCGTTACAACGCCGCCACGCTCGAGGTGCTCTACAACGAGCGCAGCATCGGCGACGTGATGGCCATGACGCTCGAACAAGCCGCCGCCGCATTTCAGGCGCAGCCGAAGATCCATCGCCCGCTCGCGCTGCTCTGCGACACCGGCCTCGGCTACCTCGCGCTCGGCCAGCCCAGCCCCACGCTCAGCGGCGGCGAAGCCCAGCGGCTCAAACTCGTGAGCGAGCTCACTCGCGGCCTCGGCCGCGCGCAGACCGCGCGCCTGCGTCAACAACGCGAGCCAAAGTCCACGCTCTACCTTCTCGAAGAACCCACCATCGGCCTGCACATGGCCGACGTCGCCGAGCTGCTCCGCGTCCTCCACCGACTCGTCGACGACGGCAACACCGTGATCGTCATCGAACACAATCTCAGCCTCATCGCCGATGCCGATTACGTGGTCGATATCGGCCCCGAGGCCGGCGACGCGGGAGGTGAAGTAGTCGCCACCGGCACGCCCGAGGAAGTCGCGAAAAGCAAGCCCAGCCGCACCGCGCCGTTCCTGCGGGACGTCTTGCGTGTGAGCGGCGGCTAGTTGTGGAGGTTCATGAGGGTGTTCAGGGGTTGGCGGAGGCGGCAACCCAGTCGGCCCGCGCAAGGCCTCCAGCCGCCGCCCGGTGTCGAGGTTCCAGAGCTTGGGAGGCTGGCCCCGTGAACTTCGCCGGACACATCCGCCGTTTTGTGGTCACAAAGACTCACCTTGGTATCTTCTACTCGATCACTGGCCGCCGTGTGCTCGTGGGTGCCCTTCCCATCGTCTCACCACAGCAGCTTCACCCCATAGGCGGGAAACTCTGAATCCCGGGTGATGATGGTCATATCCTCCACGAGAGCTTGCGCGACGATGATCCGGTCGAAGGGATCGTGATGATGAAACGGCAGGTGGCGATGCCGGTGCAGATGCGGAATCAATACCGGCAGGAGCAATATTCCATCTGCATCCAGCCGAGTAGGGAACATTTGCTCAAACGGTTCGGGAAGCGTGAGCTTGCCGAGTGCATCCTTGATGCCGATCTCCCACAAAGTCGCGGGACTGACAAACAGCGTGTTGGCGGGGTCTTGGATCGCGGCGAGTGCTGCGGCGCTCAGTTCACTGCTGCCCGCCAGATACCAAAGCAAAGCATGGGTATCCAGCAGTGCGTTCACGGACGGTAATCGGCAAACTCAGCCAGTGGTGCGTCGAAATCTTCGGCCATGACAATGCCGGGCACGGAGCCGTAGCCCTTGCGCACCGGAGGCTGCGGCGCGGGACTTTCGTCCGCCTTCGTGGATTTGAGGAATTTCAAGTAGTGCCACAGCTCGCGCAGCAGCGGTTCCGGCTGGTGCGCGACCTCGGAGATGATGAGTTGCTGGATTGTCATGGCTTGCGGCATCTGGAGGTCCAAGGCTACCGAACATAGGTTCGATCATCGCCTGTGCAAGATTCAACAGCCTGCGAGTCGAGGTGCTCGGACGCCCCTCACTTCGCCAGCCGCTTCACCTTCACCGCGGAGACGACCCAGTCGGCGAAGCTGGCGCCGAGGTGGAGGGCGGGTTGCGGGAGTTGCGGCCAACTGCCTCCGTGACTCAATGAAGATGTCGAGCCGGACCATTCGTAGAGTTGCTGGCTGTCGAGCGTAACTTCGATCTGCGAGGTGCGAGCGGAAAGGCGGACGGTGATCTCCAATTCGTGCGGCTCGGTATCCTTGATCTCCTGTTCCCGCAAAACGCCGGGGCTCTCGTTGACCGGCTTTCCGTCCACCAAAGCAAGGCCGGAGCGGAAGCCTTCCACGAGGTGGCCGTCGAGATGGAAGGCCACTTGTTGGTCGCCGACCGGCAGGATCACCGCGAAGTTTTTTCCGTCTTTCAGGTTCCGCATGGTTACGCGGACTCGATAGCTGCTGCGCGCGTAATTGCCGGCGAGCGGGATTGCGGCAAATTTTTTGTCTGAACTCACCAGCACCCCGCCACTCAGCGTCCACCCGTTTCCGTTCGCCTTCACCTCGTCGGCCTTGAGCTTTGCGAGCAGGTCTTCCCAGCCGTCGGTCGCGGGGGCGTCGAGGAGGGCGTTGTTCAGCGGCTTCGGCTCCCAGATGCGCACCATGCGATCCTCCGAGGCGCAGGCGAGGCGCTGGCCGCTGGGGCTGAAATTGAGCACGCGCGGCGCGGCGGTCGGCCCGCGCAAGGTCTCCAGCCGCCGCCCGGTGTCGAGGTTCCAGAGCTTGATCGTGAGGTCCGCCGAAGCCGTGGCCAGAATGGGCCGCGCGGGATGCCACGCCAGCGCGGTGATCGGCCCGTCGTGCGCGCGGAAGGCCTGCCGCTCGGCGAGCGTCTCGGTGTCGAAGACATGCACCAGCTTGTCCGTCCCCGCCGCCGCGAAGCTCTTCCCATCGGGCGCGACGACTCACACTTTTCCATCGCAGACTTCGGGATTAAGAGCTCACAGCCGCACCACTTTCACCGCAGTCATTTCGCTGAGGACGGGTTGAGACAGGCGGGCTCCCACACGCGCGTGGTTTTGTCGGGGCTGGCGCAGGCGAGGCGTTTGCCGCTGGGGCTGAAATTGAGCACGCCGGGGGCCGCGAGGGGGCCGCGCAGTTCCTCGAGCAGCTTGCCGGTCTCGGCATCCCAGAGTTTCACGGTGAGGTCTTCGGACGCGCTGGCGATCACAGCGCGGGCGGGACTCCAGGCGAGTGCGGTCACGGCGCCGTCGTGGGCGCGGAACTCCAGCTTCACGGCCAGCGTGGTGGCATCGCGGATGCGGATAATCTTGTCCACGCCCGCCTCGGCGAAGCTCCGGCCATCGGGCGCCACGGCGAGGCAGTCGAGCGCGGTTGGATGGGTTTGGGATTGAAGCCGCTTCCCCGTGGCAGCGTCCCAGACGACGATCGCCTCCTCCGCAGCGGCATCGCCGCGTTTGGCCCGCAGCGTTGCCAGGCCGATGAGACGCTTTCCATCGGAACTCCAGGCGAGGTCGCCCACGCCGAATAGCGCCCCTCGTTCGGCCAGATTCGTCAGGATGGTGCCCGAGTTGGGATCGAGCACCACGGCCTTCGCCCTGCCACTGGCGAAGGCGGCGAGCCGATTGCCGGATGGGCTGAGCCGGATTTCGCGCAGCGACAGCTTCCCGGATCCGATATTCAAGGGTGCCGCGGCTTCCACCTTTCCGTCCTCACCCTTGTGCAAGATTTGGAAAACGTTGAGCGAAATTCTAAAACCCACCCGATCGAAGGCCGCGACCCGCCCATCTGCGCTGACCGTCATAAATGACGTACCTAGAGTCGGGGTGGTCCACAGTTCCTCGCCCGACTTTAGATCCTTGAGTGCCCCAACGAACCCGTGCTCTCCCCCCGAGAAAAAAAAGTCGTCGGATCCCCAGAAGTGGGCCCACTTGTTCGACACAGAGGTGTCCCGCTTTTCGGGCCTGAACATCCATTTTGCGGGAGCTAGCCCGAGATCCCACAAACGCGACTTGGGCAGCCCATGAATCAGCATTTCGCCGGAGAGCGGATGCACGACGAGATCCGTCGCGACGCCGGTTCCCCCGAGCAGCGTGCGCAAGGCCTGTCCGGTGCTGCTGTCCCTGACTTTGATGGATTGACGCCCGTCGGGCAGGTTGCCCATAGACACGAAATGCCGCCCATCGGCGGCGAAGGCGAGGTGCTGGATTCGCGAACCTTCAGGTCGGTGTTCGAACAAGAGCGTTGCTGCCTCCAAATCCACGCCCACGACCCAACCGTCAGCATTCGCAGCCACGCCCATCGTCCCCTCGGGCCGGACGGCCAGCGCTTTGTCCCCACCGCCGTCAGGGATGGCTGGAAACTTCCGGATTTCGGTGCCGTCGTCGGCGTTGAGCAGGCAGTATTTCACCGACCGGCCATAGGCGAACAACCGTCGGCTATCGGGGGTGAAAACCGCCTTGGCGGTCCCGATGAATCTCTTGGGGCTGGCCTTCCACACGGGCGCTCCAGTCTCCGCATCCCACATGGCCAGTCCCGCGCTTACGGACATTTGCAGGAGGCGCCGACTGTCGGGGCTGAACTCCAGGGAGGTGGTGATGCCCGTCCCGCAATCCGCGACTTTCCTCCCGTCCGTGGCGTCAAGAATCACGATGCCGGCGCTGACGCTGTTCCCGACGGCGATGCGCCGGCCATCGGGTGAGACGGCGACCGGCGACAGTCCCGCCGATGGTTTCTCCTGCGACAGCTTGTAACCAAACTGCCCGACGGTCTTGCCGGAGCGGGCCTCGATAAAGGTGATCTTGGCCCTCGATGCCAGGGCGAACACCCCAGGCCGGCTGGGGTCCGCCGCCACACCTTTGCCGCCCGAGGCGTCGAAGCCGATCGGCCCGAGCGACATGTCGGCGTGGGCGAGCAGATAGTGCCAGTTCGTGTCGCGCAAGTCCTCCGGCACGATGCCGAGCGCGGTCTGCATGGCAGGCCCGTTTTCGTCACGGTAGGCCGCCTCGGCAAGAGAGGTCTGCGCTTTCGCGAGGGCGCGTCGGGTGGATTCCTTTTCGGCGATGGCTTTCTTTTCGTTGGCTTCGGCGATCTCCGCCTGCCGCCGCGTCTCGCGTTCGCTGGCGCGGATGCTGAGGACGAACCACGCCGCCAGCGCGGTGATGATGGCCCACGCCGCGAAGGCGGTGGCGAAGACGCCCTTGTGCCGCCGGATGAGGAGCATGATCTGTTTCATAAGACTGGCGTGCTCCGCACCGGTGGCGAAGCCGGTCTGGTAAGCTGTGATGTCAGCTTGCAAATCGGCGACGGCCGGGTAGCGCGCGTCGGGCTCGAAGGCCATGGCCTTGTGGACGACGGCGGCGAGGGATTCGGGGATCAGCTTTTTCTTCTTCTCCTTCTTCATCTTCTCCTCCTTCTTCTCCGGCGCGACGGAAGGAGCGGGAGATGCGGGAGCCTCCACGGTGCTGCGGTCGGTCTCCCCAGCGGCGGCGGAGGGGCTGCCTCCAGGCTGCCCCTCTTCCTTTAGTTTGCGCACCTCCGGCGCGAGTTGATTTGGTGCGGCAGCCTGGAGGCAGCCGCTCCGCTCGCCTTCTTTCTTCGCGCCTTTGCGCCTTGGCGTGACATTTTCCAGCGGGGCGATTTGGCCGCGCGCGGCTTTGGCGATGATGTCGCGTGCGTTCGCGCCTTCGACCGGCGGACGCAGCGTGAGGATCGAGTAGAGGATCGCGCCGAGGGCGTAGATGTCGGTGCGCGCATCGAGCGTGTCGATCTCGCCGCGCGCCTGCTCGGGCGCCATGTATTGCGGTGTGCCCATGATCGTGCCCTCCATCGTCATCGACCCGGACTGCGCGGGCGGGACGTGGATGCTGGAGCGCGTGGCATCGGACTTCCGCGTTCCGCCTTCCGCGTTCCGCGTTTCCACCACCTTCGCCAGTCCCCAATCCATCACGAGCACCTCGCCGAAGTCGCCGAGCATGATGTTCTCCGGCTTGAGATCGCGATGGATGACGCCGCGGCTGTGCGCGAAGGCGATGGCGTCGCACACTTTCTGAAACGCGGTGAGCAGCGCGGGCAGCGAGTGTGACACAGACCTCTGGTCTGTGGTCTGGTTCACAGACCGGAGGTCTGTGTCACCCTCGGCGAGCTGCTCGAGCACCTTCTTCAGCGTCACGCCGCGCACCATCTTCATCGTGTAAAAGGGCTGCCCGTGCTCATCCACGCTCAGTTCGTGGACGGGAACGATGTTCGGATGCTCGAGCTGGCCGGTGATCTGCGCCTCCTGCACGAAACGCACGGCGTGAGCCTCCGAGCCGCTCGCGAGCATGATCTTCATCGCCACCTGCCGCGCGATGGCGCCGTCGCGCGCATCGAGGATCGCGCCCATGCCGCCATGTGCGACCACTTTGCCAATCTCGTAGCGCTGGCCATGCACAACGCCCTCGGGCAGCAGCGCGCGCACCGCCGCCATGTCCGGCGGGAGCGAAGCGCCGGGCTCGGTGTGGCCATGCACGCGGCGCAGCTCGACGATGGCCGTGCCGAGTTCGATGCGCTGGCCGGAAAAGATGCGCCGCGGTTCGGTGACGGGCTCGCCATTGAGCCGCGTGCCGGCGGCGCTGCCGAGGTCTTCGATGAGCCACTCGCTGTAGTTCACGGTGAGCCGCGCGTGGTGCTCGGCGACGCCCTCCGCGTCGAGGCGGATGTGGCACGCGGGATCGCACCCGATGTCGTAATCGCCCGGCACGAATTCGTGCCGTGCCCGCACCGTGCCGCCGACGCGGACGAGAACCTCGGTCTTGGGAACGACCATGCCGCGGAGAGTGCGCGCC
>JBBRXP010000021.1:0-47329 GCA_038238555.1 Chthoniobacterales bacterium
AGAAGCCCTCGAGCAGCTCGCACTCACGCGCGTGATCTTCATCCCGGCCGCGCAATCCCCGCACAAGCTCGGCAGCCAGCCAGCGCCGCCGCGCGTCCGCATCGAGATGGTTCGGGCCGCCATTGCCGGCGAGCCTCTCTTCGAATGCGACGGCTCGGAAGTCGAGCGCCCCGGCCCGAGCTTCACCATCGACACCGTCGAGCGCCACGCCGCGCAATTTCCCGACGCGCAACTCTTCTACTTCATCGGCCACGACAACCTCCGCGAACTGCACACCTGGCGCCGCATCGAGGAGCTGCGCAAGATCGTCCGCTTCGTCGTCTTCGATCGCGCGGGCTGCGATCTCGACCACGATTTTATCCACATCACCCGCCAGATCGACATCTCCGCCACCGAAGTGCGCGCGCGAGTTGCGCGCGGCGCTTCCGTCCGCTATCTCGTTCCCGAAGCCGTACGCGCCGTCATTGCCCGCGAGCGGCTCTACCAAGGAGACACCCCCTGAATTCCGAAGAACTCGTCCGCCTCTGCGCCCGCATCCTCGACGACAAAAAGGCCGCCCACATCGTGGCCCTCGACCTGCGCGGCATCTCTTCATTCACGGATTTTTTTCTCATCGCCTCGGGTACTTCCGATCCGCACTTAAAGGCGCTGCTGGCCGAGCTCGAGGAGCGGCTGAAAAAAGATCACGGCCTGCGCGCCCACGCCATCGACGGCTTCCCAATGAGCCAGTGGGTGGTGGCCGATTTCAGCGACGTGATCGTGCATCTCTTCAGCGCGGAAAAGCGCCACCACTACGCGCTCGAAGATCTGTGGAGCGACGCGCCATGTCTTCCGCTCCAACTCTCATGAGCTATCTCCAGCAGGCCGACATCCCCTGCCCGTGGTGCGGCGAAGTCTTCTCGACCTCCATCGACACCTCGCAAGGCGACTACACCGCCATCGAAGACTGCGCCGTGTGCTGCCAGCCCATCGCCCTCACCATTGCCTGCTCCCCCGGCGAAGTGGAAACCATCGACGCCGCCCGCGCGTAGCTGCGACGTCCTCGTCGCAGGAAGTTCCCGCGGCGTCCTCGCCGCACGGGCTGTTACCGATGGCCCATCGCTTGTGAATTCTTTCACAAATCCCTTGCGACCCTGCATCCCCATTCGCATCCTCCGGCTCATCGTGCGCCGCATCTCCGCCACCACTTCTTTCTCCATCCTGGCACTCGCTCTCACCGGCTGCGGCCCAAACATCACCGACGCCAACATCGAAGTAGTCAACAAACAGCGCGAGTCCCTTGATAAAGCAGGCAAGGGCATCAGCCCCAAAGAAGTGGAAGCCATCCTCGGCCCGCCCACCAAGAGCCACACCGCCAAGCTCGCGCTCGAGACGCAGAAGAAAGAAGTCGATGTCGTCCGTTACGACTACAAACAGGAAGGCCAGACCATCGAGTTACACTTCCTCGATAACAAGCTCATCAACGAAGTCCCCAAGCTCCACGCCGCCGGCCAGCCGGGAAAGGTTCCGTGACATCCATGGACCTTCCCGCCGAGTTGCTCGCCAGGATCGACGAAGCGATCGCACGTTACCCGCGGGATAAGAAGCGCGCCGCCTCCCTGCCCCTGCTTCACTTATGGCAGGAGCACTTCGGCTTTATCTCGGAGGAAGCCATCGCCTGGATCGCGGCGAAGCTCGGGTTATTACCCATCAATATCCTCGAGTTGGTTACTTTCTATCCCATGTTCCGCCAACAGCCAGCGGGCAAGCGGCACATCCGGGTATGCCGCACTTTGTCTTGCGCCATGGCCGGCAGTTATAAGCTCCGCGAGGAAGTGGCGAGGGCGGCGGGCATCGTTTTCGATAAGTCGGGCCATGACCATCCCATCTCGGTAAGTGCCGACGGCCAATACAGCATCGAGTTTGTGGAATGCCTCGCCTCCTGCGGCACCGCGCCGGTGGCGATGGTCGATGATTACTTCAAGGAAAACATCAAGCCCGCCGACGCCTCCAAGTTACTCCGGCTCCAGCGCTCCGATGCCACCCTGCCAAAAGTGCTGCCTCCGCATCCCCGCGAAAAGCGGCTCGTCTTCAAGAATATCGACCGCGAGGGATGGACCAATGACATCGAGTGTTACTTACACGACGGCGGTTACTCGGAGTTACAGAAAGCCCTCGGCATGAAGCCAGAGGAGATCACCGAGGAAGTAAAGAAGAGCGGACTGCGAGGCCGTGGCGGCGCCGGCTTTCCGTGCGGAGTAAAGTGGGGCTTCATCAAGCGCGGCGGACCCAAGCCGACTTACCTGATTTGTAATGCAGACGAATCGGAACCCGGCACCTTCAAAGATCGTTACATCCTCCACCAGGATCCCCATCAGCTCCTCGAGGGGATGATCATCTCGTGTTACGCCGTCGGCGCCAACCTTGCCTATCTCTACATCCGCGGCGAATTCCCCGAGGGCGCTCAAATTCTCGAAACCGCGCTCGCCGAGGCGCGCCAGCGCGGCTTTGTCGGCAGGAACATCATGGGCTCTGGCTTCGACTGCGAAATCCACGTGCACCGCGGCGCCGGCGCTTACATCTGCGGCGAAGAGACCGGCCTCATCGAATCGCTCGAAGGCAAGCGTGCCTATCCCCGTATTAAGCCGCCTTACTTCCCCGCCGTGCTCGGCCTCTGGATGTGTCCCACCATCGTCAATAACGTGGAAACACTCTGCGACGTGAAACACATCGTAAAGATGGGCGGCGTCGAATTTGCAAAGCTCGGCAAACCGAATAACACCGGCACCCGCATCTTATGCGTCAGTGGCGACGTAGTAAGGCCGGGTTACTACGAAGTGGAAGTCGGCAGCGTTACCATGGGTGAACTGATCAACGATCTCTGCGGCGGATTAAAGCCGGGTCGTAAGTTAAAAGCAGTTATCCCCGGCGGCTCCTCCGCCAAGGTGCTCAAGGCCGGAGAAAAGTATAAGATCAAAGATAAAGAAGTAACTCTCGAAGACCTTCCGATGGATTTCGACACCCTCGCCGCCGCGGGTTCCATGGCCGGCTCGGGCGGCGTCATCGTCATGGACGATTCGCGCAACATGGTCGAATGCCTCAATAACATTAACGAGTTCTACGCCCACGAAAGCTGCGGTCAATGCACCCCCTGCCGCGAAGGCGCGCTGTGGATGAAAAAGATCACCGACCGAATCCTCGCCGGCGGCGGCGCTGAAGGCGACCCCGACCAACTCAAAATCATCGGCGATAACATCGCCGGCAAGACCATCTGCGCCTTTGGCGAAGCCTGCGCCTGGCCCACGCAGAGCTTCGTCGCCAAGTTCCGCGAAGAGTTCACCGCCAAAGCGCATAAGCCCCAGCCCCCGCCAATGCCGCCGGAGTACACCGCCGAAGAACTGATCGCCAATGAAAACATCCCAGCCATTCCCGCCCCCCGTGGCAACGGCGAAGAAATCATGGCGGCCGCGGCCACACGGTAGGAGGTTCGGAATCATGGGCCTCATCTACACCGGCATCATTCTCAGCAATCCGAGCCGCCTGGACCTGCATCCGATGACCGTTCACTCCATGGCCGATACCGGCGCGGTTGCGCTCTGTATTCCCGAACAGGTTGCCATCCAGCTCCAGCTTCCTTTCGTCGAACAACGGGAAGTTACTCTCGGCGACGGCCATGTTCATACAGTGCCCTACGTTGGTCCGTTGCGCGTGCAGTTCGAGAACCGCAGTTGCTTCTCCGGCGCGTTGGTTATCGGTGACGAACCGCTGCTTGGCGCAATCCAGATGGAAGACATGGATCTCGTGCTCAATCCGCATGACAACAAGATTACCGTGAATCCGAGGAGCCCGAATATCCCATCTGCGAAGGTAATGTAGATGAGCACCGAAACATCTGCGCCAGCCCCGTTGGTCAACGTCCAAATCGACGGCGTTTGGTTACAGTTCTTGAAAGGCACCCGCCTTATCGAGGCATGCAGGCAGGCAGCGAAATTCATCCCGCATTACTGCTATCACCCAAAGCTTACTTCGCCGGGTAACTGCCGGATGTGTCTTATCGAAATGGGCACGCCAAAGATGACGCCCGATAGCAAGCCCGTGCTCGGCGCCGATGGCAAGCCGGAGATCGCCTGGATTCCCCGGCCCCAGATTTCCTGCGCGCAGGACGTGAGCGAAGGCATGGGCGTGCGCACCGACTCGCCGATGGTCCAGGAGTGTCGCAAAGGAGTAATGGAATTCCTGCTCATCAATCACCCGCTCGACTGCCCCATCTGTGACCAGGCCGGGGAATGCAAGCTCCAGGAATTTTCCGTCGAATACGGCCGCGCGCAGTCGCACTTCCTCGAGCACAAAGTAAAGAAACCGAAAGCCGTCGAGCTCGGCCCCCGCGTGACTCTCGACGCCGAGCGCTGCATCCTCTGCACCCGCTGCATTCGCTTTATGCAGGAGGTAGCCAGGGACGATGTACTCGGGATCGTTGAGCGCGGCAGTTACAGTTTCATCGCCTGCCATCCGGATAAGGCACTGACTAATAACTACTCGCTTAACACCGTGGATATCTGCCCCGTAGGCGCTCTTACTTCCACCGACTTCCGGTTTAAGATGCGCGTCTGGTTCTTGCGGGAAACCAAGACCATCGACGTGAATTGCGGCACCGGTTCCAACATCACCATCGGATCGCGTGAGAACACCATCTACCGCGTTACGCCGCGAGACAACGATGCCGTAAATGGCTGCTGGCTGCCTGACTCTCACCGGTTGAACTTCAAATACATTTCCGATCCCCGCCGGCTGACAATGCCGATGGTTAAAGGCAAGCCCGTGGACTGGCGCACCGCCACAGCCATCGCCGCGGAGATACTGAAGGCGCATACCAAAGAACAGGTGTGGTTGGTCGCATCGGGCCGCGCGACTAATGAAGAACTCTTCCTAGCCCGGCGGCTTGTTACCGCTCTGAAGATCGCCAACCAACACGACATCCTCCCGCGTCTCGGCGAAGCCGACGGATTGCTTATCGCCGCCGATCGCAACCCAAATACAACGGGCGCCAAGTTACTCCGACTTACCGGCGACCAACCCGGCTCGCGCTTGAGTAACCTAGTGGCCCACATCCGATCCGGAAAGATCAAGACCGTCGTTACTCTCGGCGAAGACCTCTCCAAAGCTGGCCTTACCGAAGCGGATCTCAAGAAGCTCGACGCCATTATCGCACTCGACATCCTGCCCAACGCTACGACGCCCTTTGCCACCGTGCTTTTCCCAGCCAGCGCCTGGGCCGAGAAGCGCGGCTCGATGATCAACTTCAAGGGCCGTTTGCAGCGTCTTAACAAAGCAGTCAACCCTCCTGGTGAAGCGCGCGACGACTGGGAGATTCTGCGCGATCTTATCCAGACCCTGAGCGGTTCAAACGGCATAGCTACGATCGAAGACGTCTTCAAGGCAATGGCAGCGGAGATAAAGGAATTCGCAGGCCTGAGTCTAACTAAGATCAGCGATCTTGGCGTGCATCTTAACGGTGAAACGATGGAGCTGAAGGCGTGAAGCCAGCCCGTAGCTGCGACGCCCTCGTCGCCGGAAGTGCCCGCGGCGCCCTCGCCGCGCTTCCCTCTTCCTCGCGGCGAGGCGTCGCGCACACTGCCGACGACGGGGCGTCGCCGCTACTACCGTGATCGACTTCCTTACTTCACCCAGCTTCTGGTTCCTTATCGGCACTTCGCTCGGCAAGACGATCTTCCTGATCTTCATCGTGGTACTGCCGATGGTTAGTTACACAGTCTATGCGGAGCGGCGCGTTTCGGCGCTTATTCAAGATCGCGTGGGCCCAAACCGCACCGGCTTCCCGCTTACGTTAGTTGGCTTCAAGAAGGACTTCTCTCCCTTTCTCGGCGGCCTCGGGCAACCCGTCGCGGATGCGATGAAGTTTCTGCTCAAGGAGGACTTTGTCCCCGGGCACGTTAATAAGATCTACTTCTGGCTCGCGCCGTGTCTGGCGATGATGCCTGCACTGATTACCCTCGCGGTGATTCCTTTCGGCAGCAGCTTACTCGGTGTGCCGATGGTGGTCGCGGATATCAATGTGGGCCTGCTTTTCATGTTCGCGATATCCAGCGTCGGCGTCTATGGCATCGTCCTCGCCGGGTGGTCGTCGAATTCAAAGTATCCCTTTCTCGGCGGCATCCGCAGCACGTCGCAGATGATTAGTTATGAGTTGTGCATGGGGTTAAGTGCGGTGCCGGTGTTACTCATTTGCGGCTCGACGCGACTGGGCGGCATCGTGGATTTCCAGGTCCATCATGGCTGGCTGCTGGCGCCCTTCACGGATGGCGGGCTTAACTTCCGCGACCTTCTTCTTTGGCTTCCTGTTACGATTGCGTTTCTCACCTTTACCATCTCGATGTTTGCCGAGACTAATCGTCTGCCGTTCGATATGCCCGAATCCGAGAGCGAGCTGGTCTCTGGTTATCACACCGAGTACTCGTCGATGAAGTTCGCGCTCTTCTTTCTCGGGGAATACACCGCGATGATCGCCGGCAGTTCACTCATCGTCGTCCTCTTTCTCGGCGGATGGCACCTTCCACTGATTCCAGACGGCGCAAACACTATCGGATGGTCCGCGCTTCACGCCATCCCAAGCTGGATCTGGGGGCTCGTAAATATCGCCGTCTTCTTCGGCAAGGTAACGCTGCTTCTTCTGTTCTTCATTTGGATCCGCTGGACGCTGCCGCGGTTTCGTTACGACCAACTGATGAAACTCGGCTGGCTTTATCTATTCGAGATTGCGCTGGTGAATATCTTCGTTGTGGCTGGTATTCTCGCATTCACCAAGTAACCCATGAGTTACACCGTCCCGCGGCCGCAACTTACCTGGAAGGAGAAGCTCTATCTCCCCTCCATCGTGGCCGGCCTCGCGATTACTTTTAACCATTTCAAACGAATGCTGCAGGGTAAGACGAAGGTGGCCATGCAGTATCCCGAGGAGAAGTGGGATGCGAGCCTGCCTGAGTACTATCGCGGCGCGCCGACTCTCGTTACCGATGGACACGGCCGCGAGCGCTGCGTGGCTTGCCAGCTCTGCGAATTTATCTGCCCGCCGCGCGCGATCACCATTACTGCCGAAGAAATTCCTGCTGCTTCAAAGTGGGCGAAGGTCGAGAAGCGGCCGAAGCAATTCGATATCGACATGATCCGCTGCATCTACTGCGGCCTGTGTGAGGAAGTCTGCCCGGAGCAGGCGATTTATTTGCGAAAGGATTACGCCATCACCGGAATCACGCGCGCTGAGATGGTGCACGACAAGCGGAAGCTCTACGAATTGGGCGGAGTCTTCGACGGGCTCGTGCACAAATGGAATCCGCTTAAGTGAGGCAATAACTTCCGCCCGATGTCTCCCATCCTATTCTGGCTATTTGCTCTTCTCATGCTGGTCGCCGGCGGTGCGGTCGTGGTCAATCGCAATCCAGTCGCCAGTGCGATGTGCCTGGTGGTTTGTTTCCTGGGGCTGGCGGCGCTGTTTGTTGGGCTCGATGCCTACTTTATCGGAGTCATCCAAGTGCTGGTCTATGCGGGCGCCGTCATGGTGCTCTTTCTTTTCATCATTATGTTGCTTGATCTCAAGGCCGAGCGGCGGCGGAAGCTCAACTCGCTTGCGCTGGCGGGCGGCGGACTGGTCTCGCTGGCTTTTGTGGCGCAGCTTGCATTGGTGCTCCGACGTTACCCCGATGGCCACAGACCCTTTCCGGCGCTCGATCTCGCAAACCTGCCGAACCATCGGCTCGACGATGTGCGGCTGGTGGGCGAGGCGTTATTCTCCATCCACAACCTTCCCTTTCAAGTTGTCGGGGTGCTTATCCTGGTGGCGACCATCGGCGTCGTCCTGCTTTCGAAACGGGAGTTAAAATGACTCTTACTTTGAACGACTACTTATTAGTCAGCGGCCTGCTTTTCGCGCTCGGCTTTGCCGGGGTGATGCTGCGGCGCAATATCCTCATCATCTTTATGTCGCTGGAGATGATGCTCAACGCCGCGAACCTTTCCCTCGTCGCTTTCAGCCGCTTTAACCTCGGGGCTAATGGGCTGCCTAACTACAATGCGCAGGTGCTGGTCTTCTTCACAATTACCGTCGCGGCGGCGGAGGTGGCGGTGGGGCTCGCGATCATCGTCGCCCTCTACCGCTCCCGGCAGACGACACATGTCGAGGATATCAACTCGCTGAAATTTTAGTTAACGACAAGCACGAAAGGCACGAAAGGATTTACATGGCGGACATCATATACAAAGAGGAAAGTTATAAGATCACAGGGGCCTGCTTTGAGGTTTATAAGGAAAAAGGCTGTGGCTTTCACGAGCCGGTGTATCATGAGTGCCTCGGTATCGAGTTTGGCTTGCAAGGCATCCCGGCTATTTCAAGCCACGCCTTGAACTGGATTACAAAGGCCGGAAGCTGGAACAAGGATTTCAGCCGGATTTTGTGTGTTTCGGTAAGATCATCGTCGAGCTTAAGGCGCTTTCGCATCTCGCCGAGGAGCATGACGCGCAAGTCATGAACTACTTGAAAGCGACTGGCTTTAAGCTGGGTCTGCTGGTGAACTTCGGCCATCACCCAAAATTAGAGTATCGGTGGATTGTCGCCCACGACAAGTGGACCCAACGCGACGCCGCCCCTCCTGATCTCCGTGCCTGATCTTTTCGTATCTTTCGTGTCTTTCGTGGACAAACAATGAATAATCATTTCCCATGGTTCATCCTCGGCGCCCCGCTGGTGAGTGCGTTGGTTATTCTGCTTTTCACGCGGCGGGCGGATCGGTTGAGCGCGGCGATCTCGGTCGGGGCGGTGTTCTTTGCCTTTCTTGCCAGCGTGTTTGCGTTTCTGGAGCCGGACAGTCACGATACTCTTTCGTGGATCGATGCCGGTGTTTCGTTGCAGGTGCCGATCGGGGTGACGGTGGATGCGCTTAGTAAGTTAATGCTGCTGGTAGTTACTGGCATCGGCTTGCTGGTGCATATCTATTCGACCGTTTATATGGCGCACGATGAGGGCGAAGGACGTTTCTTTGGCTGCCTGTCGCTTTTTATGTTTTCGATGCTCGGCATCGTGCTCGCGGATAACTTCGTGATGATGTTTATCTTCTGGGAACTGGTGGGAGTTAGTTCTTATCTCCTCATTGGCCATTGGTTCACGCGAGACGCAGCGGCGAATGCGGCTAAGAAGGCGTTTATTACCAATCGTGTCGGTGATTTCGGTTTTATGCTAGGCATCCTGTTGCTGTGGTCGGCCACCGGCGCGATCGGATTCAATGAACTGGCGGAGAAGCTTCCTTCCGCGGCGGTGACGACCACCTTTCTTACCGTGGCCACGCTGGCCGTTTTTTGCGGGGCAGTGGGTAAGTCGGCGCAGGTGCCGCTACACGTGTGGCTGCCGGATGCCATGGAAGGCCCCACACCGGTTTCCGCACTCATCCATGCGGCGACCATGGTGGCGGCGGGCGTGTATATGCTGGTACGGGTAAGCTTCCTCATCGGGCTGAGCCCGACGGCGCAGACGGTCATCGCGGCGATCGGAGTGACTACCTCGCTGCTGGCGGCGCTCATGGCCACGCAGCAGGATGATATCAAGCGCATCCTTGCTTACTCCACGATCTCGCAACTTGGTTACATGGTCATGGCCGTGGGTGTGGCGGCGCCGGGCGCGGCGATGTTCCATCTTTTCGCGCACGCATTCTTTAAGGCGCTCCTCTTTCTCGGCGCCGGAGCGATCATTCATGCACTGCATCACGAGCAGGATATTTGGAAGATGGGCGGACTAAGTTCCCGGATGAAGTGGACTTATCGCACCTTCGCCATTGGCACGCTTTCGCTCACCGGCTGCCCGCTGCTCGCCGGCTTTTTTTCAAAGGATGCGTTGCTGCTCGCGGCGTATCAGAAGAGTTCCCTGCTCTTCGCGCTTGCTTGGCTCACGGCATTTCTTACCGCCTTTTACATGACGCGCCTCGTGGTCGTCGCCTTTCTCGGCAAGGCGCGGACCAATGAAGCAGCGGAAGGTCGCGACTGCCCGCTGGCGATGACAGGTCCGTTACTTATCCTGGGTGTGTTATCAGTCATCGCGGGCTGGCCTTTCATTGCTCACCGCGCGCTCGGCCATGAGATGGCGCATGCGTTGCATAGGAGCCACGAAGCGGGTGGCGCAGGTGTGGTAATGACCCTCGCAACGCTGGCCTTCTTACTCGGCAGCGGCGCCGGTTGGTTACTTTACAAAGGCGCGGAGAAAGACCCCATCCTTATCCCACCTTTCAAGAATAAGTTTTACTTCGACGAACTCTACGCGGCGCTCATCGCCGGCACGCAAGACTTGCTCGCAATGTGCGGCGGCTGGGTTGATAAGTGGATTCTCGATGGCCTCATCGTGCGCGGCCTCGGCGGCGCGGCGTGGGGCGCGGGCTTCGTCCTGCGCTTCTTTCAGTGGGGTAACTTGCAAGGTTACGCCTTCCTCTTCGGCGCGGGCGTCGTGGCGCTTATCTACCTCCTGGTTTTCACGCAATGAACCATCCGCGCGTTGTCGATCGCGTGATCGCGGATCGGGAAGCGCAAAAGCATGGACGCTCGCGCGGCGGCGCGTTACGGAAATAGCCGCATGCACACTCTCCCGCTCGGCTCCACCGATCTGCGCAGCAGCCGGCTGGCTTACGGCTGCTGGCGCATCGCGCGCTCGGGCGACGCCAGCGCCGATCTCGCCACGGCGCGCCAGGCGGTGCTCGCGGCGCTCGAGACTGGCTACACGCTTTTCGATCACGCGGATATTTATTGCGAAGGGCGCGCCGAGACGGTCTTCGGCCAGGTGCTGCGGGAAGAGCCGGGCTTGCGCGCGCGGATGGTCATCGCCACGAAATGCGGCATCCGCCCTGCCGGTGAGCCCACGCCCGACGCGCCGGGGCGCTATGACTTTTCCGCCGCGCACATCGAGCGCCAGTGCGAGCAATCACTCCGCCGGCTCGGCATCGAACGCATCGACCTCTACCAACTCCATCGCCCCGACTGGCTCATGGATGCCGCGGAAGTTGCCGGCGTTTTCGACCGGCTGCATCGCGCGGGCAAAGTGCGGGAATTTGGCGTGAGCAATTTTTCGCCCTCGCAAGTAAGTCTCTTGCAGGCTGCCTGCGCGCAACCGCTCGTGGTCAATCAAGTCGAGATCAGCCTCGCGCAACTCGCGGCGTTTACCGATGGCACGCTCGATCAATGCCAGGCCATGAAGATCACGCCGCTCGCGTGGAGTCCGCTGGCGGGCGGGTTGCTCGCGGAGGGTGCCACCGACATCCTGCCGGCGCAGCAGGCGTATCGCCCGGCGGAGATCGTGGCTGCGGCGGATGCCATCGCGGCCGAGCACCAGACGACGCGGATGGTGGTGGCGCTGGCGTGGCTGCTGCGGCATCCGGCGGGCATCGTGCCAATAGTCGGCAGCGCCAAGCCCGATCGCATCCGCGCCGCCGCGGAGGCCACGCGCATCGAGTTGACTCGCGAGCAGTGGTATCGCCTGCTCCTCGCCGCGCTCGGTGAGCCGCTGCCGTGAAAGGATGCCGCGCGTGTTCATCGCCGGTTGCGGCTTTGTGGGACTCGCGACAGCGCGGCTCTTTCACGAACACGGGTGGGAAGTGATCGCCGGCACGCATTCCGCGGAGTCCGCCGAAAAACTGAGCGGCGAGTCTTTCGCGACGCTCGCCGTGGATATCGGCGATCGCGCGGCATTGGCGGCGCGCGGCGAATTGCGCGGGTTGGACGCCGTGATCCAATGCGCCAGCTCGGGGCGCGGCGGCGCGGAAAGCTACCGGCGGGTGTATCTCGCAGGCGCCCGCAATTTGGTGGAGGTGCTCGCGCCGCGGCATCTCGTCTTCACGAGCAGCACCTCGGTTTATGCGCAGAACGACGGCGCGTGGGTCACCGAGGAGAGCGAGGCCACGCCGGAGCGCGAGACGGGGCGCATCCTGCGCGAGGCTGAGGAAGTCGTGCTGGCTCAAGGCGGCGCGGTCGCCCGCGTTGCCGGCATCTACGGGCCAGGGCGTGCCGTGTTGCTCAGGAACTTCCTGAGCGGCGAAGCGAGGATCGAGAGCGACGGCGGGCGCTGGATCAATCAAGCTCATCGCGACGACATCGCCGCTGCGCTGCTGCGGCTCGTCGAGCGCGGCAGCCGCGGCATTTTCAACCTCTGCGACGACGAGCCGGCGATGCAGCGCGACGTGTACGGATGGCTCGCCGAGTTCCTTCAAAAACCGCTGCCGTCCGCGGGCTCCATCGACCCCCATCGCAAACGCGCATGGACAAGCAAGCGCGTGAGCAATGCAAAGCTGCGCGCACTGGGCTGGGTGCCGCGGTATCCCTCGTTCCGCGATGCAGTCTCCCTCGACCCTCGGCTGCTATTGAGTCTCGCATGAGTGGTTCATATGATTTCACAAAGCAAGCCTGATCCACTGACCCGCCCGCTCGCATGAAAATCCTCGTCCCGCTCAAGCGCGTCCCCGACGCCGATACGCGCATCCGTCTCCGGCCCGACGGCTCCCGCATCGAGACCGATGGGGTGAAATTCGCGGTCAATCCCTTCGATGCCATCGCCCTCGAGGAGGCGCTGCGGCTGCGGGAAAAGGCCGGCGGCGTCGAGATCGTGGCCGTCTCCATCGGCGGCGACGAAGCCATCGAACCCTTGCGCACCGGCCTCGCCATGGGTGCCGACCGCGCCGTGCTCCTCCGCGCCGGCGCGGCGCTCGACTCGCTTGCCGTGGCTCGGGTGCTCGCGGCGTTTTTCCGGCGCGAGCAGCCGGACTTTGTGCTCATGGGCAAGCAGGCAATCGACGACGACTCCAACCAGGCGGGGCAAATGCTCGCCGCCCTGCTCGGCATCGCGCAGGCCACCTTCGTCTCAAAGCTCGAGTTGCTGGAAGGCAACACCCGCGCCCGGTGCAGCCGCGAGACCGACGCCGGCATCGAGACAGTGGCAGTGCACTTTCCCGCCGTGCTCACCACCGACCTGCGGCTCAACGAGCCGCGCTACGTCTCGCTGCCCGGCATCATGAAGGCAAAGAAAAAGCCGCTCGAGGAAATCGCCATCGCCGATCTCGGCGTGGATGCCGCCTCGCGTACCACCGTGCTGCATCTCGAGACACCGCCGAAACGCCAGGCCGGCGTGCGCGTAAAGACAGTCGGCGAACTCGTCGCGAAACTCCGCGAGGAAGCAAAGGTGATCGGATAATCCGACCCAAGGAGCGTGCTGCACTGACCGGAAGCAATGACTGAGCACTTCCCATTTTCGCGATGAAAGTAGTCATCCTCTGCGGCGGCCTCGGCACTCGTCTGCGCGAGGAGACGGAATTCCGGCCCAAACCCATGGTGCCGGTGGGCGAGCGGCCGATCCTCTGGCATATCATGAAGACTTATGCGCACTACGGCCACACGGACTTCATTCTTTGCCTGGGTTATAAGGGAGAAGTCATCAAGGAATTCTTTCGCAACTACCATTGGAACACGAGCGATGTGACTTTAAGCTTGGGCTCGGAGCCGCGCATCGAGCATCACAGCCGGCACGACGAGGAGGATTGGAAGGTGACGCTCCTCGACACCGGCCAGCAGACGCAGACCGGCGGCCGGCTGCAACGCGCCCTGCCCTTTATCGACTCCGAGACTTTTCTCTTTACTTACGGCGACGGGCTGGCGGATAGCGACATCAATGAAACCATCTCCTTCCATGAAAGCAGCGGCGGGCTGGCGACACTCACCGCGGTGCGGCCGGCGGGCCGTTTCGGCGAGTTGATCGTGGAGAATAATATCGTGCGCACCTTCAGCGAAAAGGCGGGGCAGATGGATGCGCTCATTAGCGGAGGTTACTTTGTGCTCGATAAGGAGATCGGCAGTTATCTTACCGGAGACCAGTGCCAGTTTGAGCAGGAAGTATTACCCCGGCTCGCGGCGGAGAAGAAACTGCGGGCATTTACTCATACCGGCTTCTGGCAGTGCATGGATACTTACCGCGAGCAGGTGCACCTCACGGAGCTCTGGAATGCGGGCCAGGCGCCTTGGAAGAAATGGTAACCCCGCCGGCTTGGACGGAGGGCGTCTTCGCAGCGCTGGCCGGTGTGCCTCGCGCAAGAGACGCAGAGGACGCAAAGGAGGAAGAAAATCCTTTGCGGCCTTTGCGCCCTTTGCGCGAGGCCTATATCACGGGCGGATTGAACGTTGAGCGTTGAGCGTGTGTTCTTCGGCCGTGGATACCGTCCCCGCACTTCTCGCTGCCCGACTCCGGGCTGCCCTCGCGGGGCTCACTCCCAGCGCGCAGCCGCAAGTGACCGT
The DNA here is from genome assembly GCA_038238555.1 of Chthoniobacterales bacterium. GTDB lineage: Bacteria > Verrucomicrobiota > Verrucomicrobiia > Chthoniobacterales > Chthoniobacteraceae > JANNXQ01. The sequence continues at coordinate 14,302 of JBBRXP010000021.1, forward strand.
GGCCACCGATGCGCGCTTCGGCGATTACCAGAGCAATGTCGCGATGATCCTGGCCCGGCAGCAGCGCGCCAACCCGCGCCAGCTCGCGCAGCAGATCGTGGAGAAATTCGACTCCACGGAAATGTGCGAGCCGCCTGAGATCGCCGGCGCGGGCTTCCTCAATTTCCGGCTCCGGCCCGCGTGGACGGCCGCGCACTTTGCGGCGCTGTGCGGCGATGCGCGGCTCGGCGTGCCGGCGCCCGCGCAGCCGCGGACGATCGTCATCGACTTCAGCTCGCCCAATGTCGCCAAGCCGATGCACGTGGGCCACATCCGCTCGACCATCCTCGGCGACTCGCTGGCGCGCATCGCCGAATTCCTCGGCCACCGCGTGGTGCGCGACAATCACATCGGCGACTGGGGCACGCAGTTCGGCATGTTGCTCGTGGGCTGGAAGAGCGAGCTCGACCGCATCGCGCTCGACGCCGATCCGCTCACCGAGTTGGAGCGCCTCTACAAGCTCCTCTCCGCGCGGTGCCGGGAAGACCCCGCCACGCTCGAAGCCGCGCGCGCCGAACTCGTGAAGCTGCAAGGCGGCGACGCGGAGAATCTCTGCATCTGGAAGGAAATGATCCGGCTCTCGCAGGCGCAGTTCGACTCGATCTACAGCCGGCTCGGCGTGCGCTTCGATGTGGCGCTCGGCGAGAGTTTCTACAATCCGTGGCTGAAACAAATCGTGGCCGAGTTGCAGGCGCGCGGCATCGCCACCGAGAGCGAAGGCGCGCTCTGCGTCTTCAGCGACGGCAAGCTGCCGCCGGAAAGCGATCCCTTCCTGGTGAAAGACAAGGACGGCTGGCGCGCGAATCCCGCGCTGGTGCGCAAGAGCGATGGCGCGGCCAATTACACCACCACCGATCTCGCCACCTTGCGCCACCGCGTGCGCGAGTGGTCGCCGGATGAAATCATCTACGTCACCGATGCGCGCCAGCAGCTTCACTTCCGGCAGCTCTTCGCCATCTTCGGCCGCTGGCAGCCCGAGCTTGCGGGGCGAGTGCGGCTCGCGCACGTGTGGTTTGGCACGATCCTCGGCGACGACGGCAAGCCCTTCAAAACGCGCAGCGGCGATACCATCAAGCTCGCCGAACTGCTCGACGAAGCCGAGGAGCGCGCGGGAAAGATCGTGGCGGAAAAAAATCCCGGGCTTCCGGAATCCGAACGCCGCGAGATCGCGCGCACGATCGGCCTCGGCGCGGTGAAATACGCCGATTTGCTGCCGGCGCGGCAGAGCGATTACACATTTTCCTGGGATCGAATGCTGGCGCTGCAAGGCAACACCGCGCCCTACTTGCAGAACGCGTATGTGCGGATTCGGTCGATCTTTCGGAAGGCGGGCGACGATTTCAGATTGCCGATCGCGGATTTCAAATTGAGCGAGCCGGAGGAGCTGGGGCTCGCCAAGAAGCTCTTCCAGTTTGGCGAAGTGGTGCCGCAGGTGCTCGAAGATCACCGCCCCAATTTGCTCGCCAATTATCTCTTTGATCTGGCTAACATTTTTCACGGCTTCTACGAGGCGTGTCCGGTCTTGAAGAGCGAAGGCGTCACGCGCGCCACCCGCCTCGCGCTGTGCGACGCCACCCGGCGCATGCTCGATCGCGGCCTCGGCCTGCTCGGAATCGAAGCGCCGGAGCGGATGTAACCCACGCGTCCCGCGTGGTGCTCCCCAGAGACTCAGCGAGGGCGGGGATTTTCCCGCTCGCTCTGGCTGGGGGCCGGCGGATAGCTTCCCGCCCGTGCCAGCTCCGCCAAACTTCACAATGAAACGCTCGCTCCATGTGGGGATTGCCGCGCTGCTGCTGCTCTTGGCGCTCAATGTGTTTGTGAGCTTTCGCACGGAAGCCGATCTCGCCCGGACCCAGCAGCGGATCGCGGAATTGCAGGGAGTGCGCATCGAGCTGGCGGCGCTGCTGGCGGCTTACGTGGATGCGGAGACCGGGCAGCGCGGCTATCTGCTCACGGGCGATAAAACATATCTCGAGCCTTACCATGCCGCGCGGGCGGCGCTGGACCGCTCGGGCATGTGCCTCCAGTCGTTGCTCATCACAGACCGCGATCTCGCCGACCTGCGCGCGCGCATCGAGGTGCTGGGCGCGCGCAAGCTCGACGAGCTGGACGCGACGATCGCGCTGAGGCGGGAGCGCGGCTCGGACGCGGCCATCGAGATGGTGCGCCACGACGAGGGCCGGGCGGTGATGGACGATCTCCGCGCGCTGGCCGTGCGGATCGACGCGGACCTGGTAGCGACCACGAAACGGCTGCTCGCCGCCGCGCCCGGTGCGCGTGCTTCGGCCGCCGCGGTGTATCTCACCACGAGCGCCGTTCTCGCCGCGGGATTGCTCGGCTTTTACCTCCTCACTCTCCGCAATCTCCGCGAACGCGAAGCACTCGCAGCCGGCGAGGTGCAGGCCCGGAAGGAGGCTGAGACAGCGCTCGCCGCCGAGCGCGTGGCCCACAGCGAAGCGGCGCACGCCAATAAATTGAAGGATGAATTTCTCGCCGTCGTCTCCCACGAACTGCGCACGCCGCTCAACGCCATCCTGGGTTGGACGAGCCTGCTGCGCGACGGAGCTGAGGATGAAAATGAACTGCACGAAGGACTCGGCACCATCGACCGCAACGCACGCGCGCAGGCGCGGCTCGTGGATGATTTGCTCGACGTGTCGCGCATCATCACGGGCAAGGTGCGGCTGCAAATTAGCGAGGTCGATCTGCGGCCCATCGTTGCCGCCGTGGTCGATGGCTTGCGGCCCGCGGCCGAGGCGCGCGGAGTCGCGGTCTCCATCGGCGGCACGGCGGCGGCGGCCGAAGTGCTGGGCGATCCCGACCGGCTCCAGCAGGTGGTTTGGAACCTCGTGAGCAACGCGATCAAATTCACGCCGCGCCGCGGCCGCGTGGACATCTCACTTTTTCAAGTGGACTCGAGCATCGCCCTGGAAGTCAGCGACACCGGCCAGGGCATCAGCGCGCAATTTCTCCCGCGCATTTTCGAGCGCTTCAGCCAGGCCGACACGAGCACCACGCGCGGCCAGGCGGGGCTCGGCCTCGGGCTGGCAATCGTGCGCCATCTCGTGGAAATGCACGGCGGCAAAATTTCCGCGCGCAGTGAAGGCGAGGGCAAGGGCGCGACCTTCCACGTCGAGATCCCCTTCGTCGCGGTGCGCGAGCTCAAGCACCAACTCGCCGGCCGCGAGAAGCCGCACGCAGCCGCTCCCCAGCCGAGCCACGCGGCCGTGACTTCGCTCGCGGGTCTGCGCGTGCTCGCTGTGGACGATCAGCCCGACACGCTCGATGTGGTGAGCCGCGTGCTCTCCCGCGCCGGAGCCGAGGTGCGCACCGCGCCCGGCGTGGAAGAAGCCTTTGCCGTGCTCGCCGCCTGGATGCCCGACGTGCTCGTCTCGGATATCGGGATGCCCGGCCGCGACGGCTACTCCTTCATCCGCGAACTGCGCAAGCGGCCCGGTGCGCTGGGCGAGTTGCGCGCCATGGCGCTCACGGCTTTTGCGCGCGACCTCGACCGCCGGCAAGCGCTCGACGCCGGCTTCAATGAGCATCTTTCCAAGCCCGTGAACGCGGGCGCGCTGGTTGAAAAAATCGCCGCCCTCTCCGGTCGCACCGCATGAACGCACGCGGCAAAACCATCGTCGTCATCGACGACGAGCGCACGATTCAGGCGACGCTGAGCGCGATCCTGGAGCGCAATGGCTACACCGTGCACGTGGGTCCAAATGCCGCGCAGGGCCGGAAGAAAATCGAGGAGGTGAAGCCCGATCTCGTGCTGCTGGACCTCGGCCTGCCCGACGCAGCGGGCCTCGATGTGTTGCGCGAATTAAAGGCCGCGCAACCCGCGCTGCCCGTGATGATCCTCACCGCGCATGACACGATCGCCAACGCCATCGAGTCCATCAAACTCGGCGCGTTCCATTTTCTCTCAAAGCCCTACGCCGCCGAAGAGCTGCTGAGCCTGTGCGGCCGCGCGCTCGAGCAGCGCGCCCTGGTCGAGCAGACCGAAGCGCTCAAGCAGGAAAAAGCGCAGCTTCAAAAACGGTTGCGCGCTGCCGAGGAACAGCTCGCGCCCGTGGCCACCAGCCGGCGGATGCGCGAGGTCGAGCAGCTCATCGCGCGCGTGGCGCCGAGCGAGGCCAATGTGCTGCTCACCGGCGAGAGCGGTGTGGGCAAGGAAATCTACGCGGCGGAAGTCCACCGCCTGAGCCTGCGCGCCGCGGGCCCGATGGTGAAGCTCAACTGCGGCGCCTTCCCCGCCAACATGATCGAGGCCGAACTCTTCGGCTACGCCAAGGGCGCCTTCACCGGCGCGGTCGCCGCCTTTCCGGGGATGCTCGCGGAGGCGCATGGCGGTACGCTCTTCCTCGATGAAGTCACCGAGATGCCGCTCGAATTGCAGACGCGTTTTCTGCGCGTGATCCAGGAGCGCGAGTTCCGGCCGCTGGGCACGACCAAGAATGTGCCGTCGGATTTTCGGCTCATCGCCGCCTGCAATCGGCCGCCGGGCCCCGCCGTGCGCGAGGGCCGGTTGCGACAGGATTTGTATTTCCGGCTGAAGACTTTTGAGATCGAAATCCCGCCGTTGCGCGAGCGCCGCGAAGACATCGCGAAACTCACCGATACTTTCCTGCGCCGCTTTGCCACGCAGCTCGGCAAGGCCGTGCCGCACTTTGCGCCCGAAGCGCTCGAAATGCTTCGCGCCTATCCGTGGCCGGGCAATGTGCGCGAGTTGCAAAATGCCATCGAGCACGCGCTGGTGCTTTCCGACAGCCCCACCCTGGGCCCGCAATGCCTGCCGCGCGAAATCCAAATGCCCGAGCTCGCGACCCCGCCCGGCGCCTTGCAAGCCGCCGCACCACAGAAGCTCGAAGAGGTGGAGGAGCAGGCCATCCGCGACGCCCTGCGACGCACCGGCGGAAATAAAAAACGCGCCGCGCAAATGCTCGGCATCCACCGCCCCACGCTCTACGCAAAGCTGAAACGCTTCGGCATCGCGCTGCGGGCCAAGGCCGCCGCGCCGGCGGACTGACTTCGATGTTCGGCGTTGCGGGATCAGGAAAACTACGCCGAGGCTTTTGGCTTCCTGCTTTCCTGCTTCTCCCGTCCGCGGCCCGCGCCGATGCCGCGTTCGAGAACGTGGAAAAAAGTACGGCCAACTCCGGGCCGGTTCGCGAAACGGCGGCTAACTTATGAAACCGCTGGAGTTTATTTTAGGCGTATCCATCGCGTCGTCCTTCCTGGCGGGCTGCGAACAAAAGCCTAAGACAGTCATCATCGAAGAACGCACGCCCACCGGCGCGCCGCGCGCTGCGACCAAAACCTTCGAAACCGCGCGCCTCGGCAAGGAAATCGACCGCTACGAGAAAGAGTCCACCGCCCCGCAAGCGGCCGCTGTGCAAAAAGCATTTGCCGAACTCGACACCGAGATCGCCGAACTCAACGAGCGCGCCGCAAAGACCGATGGCGCCGATCGCGCCGAGGCCGAGCAGAAGGCCGTAAATCTCCGCACATATCGCTCGGCGGAAGAAGCCCGCTTCTTGAAAGCGAAAGGCGCAGCCGCCTTGGGCACCGTGGGCGCGGATGGGCGCTCCGCCGGCGAGAAGATCGAAGACAGCGCGCGCCGCACCGGTGCCAAACTCAAAGACACCGGCGAGAAAATCGGAGACGCACTCCGGGATGCCACGAAGTAAAACGCGGGCAAGATCCCCCGCGCTCCAGAGTGCGGACGGGCCTCGCCCGCCAGCGCGCCCCGCGCCCCCTCCGTAAAACCGTCCCTTACGGAGACGGTGTTCGTCGTCCCATCAGGAACGCCACGATGAAGAGCACCAGGAAGACGAAGAAGAGAATCTTCGCTATTCCCACCGCAGTACCGGCGATGCCGCCAAATCCGAGGACGGCGGCGATCAACGCGATGACAAGAAATGTGATGGCCCAAGTAAGCATGAGTATGATCCTTTCTGAGTTTTGGTTGTTACGCTTGCACCCCCGAATCGCCAGCCCCGCCCGCGCTGCGTGTGACTTTTTTAGAAAACATCGGGGTGCTCTCTCCGCTCGGCATTCGCTCGGATCCGGAGTTGCCGCGAGAGCAGCCAGCGCACAGCGAACATATCCATGGTCGCCTTCACCGCGCGGCTTCCGAAGCCGTACTTGCTCACGCCGGCCACGCGCGGTCGGTGGTTTACCGGCATCTCGGTAATGCGGTAGCCCATGCCTTTGATGAGCGCGGGGATGAAGCGGTGCATGCCGCGGAAGGGCACCAGAGCTTCGCGGCACTCGGCACGCATGAGCTTGAGCGTGCAGCCGGTGTCGTGCACGCCGTCGCGTGTGAAACGGCTGCGGACGAAGTTGGCCACGCGGCTCGTGATCTTTTTTGAGAGACGATCCTGCCGCCGCTTGCGCCAGCCGCATACGAGATCGTGACCTTCCTCGAGCTTTGCGAGTAGGCGCGGAATGTCGGCGGGATCGTTCTGCCGGTCGCCATCGAGCAGCACGATCTTCTCCCCGCGCGCGGCCTGCACTCCCGCGAACATCGCCGCGCTCTGGCCGGTGTTTTTTGTAAACTCGATGACGCGCACAGTTGGCCCGCGCTGGATGCGCTGCAGGGTGGCGTCGCTCGAGCAGTCATCCACGAGGATGACCTCGTAGTCCATGCCCGCGAGCGCCGTGACGATCTCCTCCTGGAGCGGCGCGATGTTATCCTCTTCGTTGTAAAGCGGGATGACGACGGAGAGCATGCGGAGAGAAGTTCCAAGTTCCAAATTCCATTTAAGTTTCAATTCTCAGGCTGGAAAATTCCAGGAACCTCGCGACCTCGGTCTCGCTTCGTTTGAAATTTGAATCCTGAAACCTGGAACTTAAATGGAACTTGGAATCTGGAACTTGGAATTTCCCGGTCATAGATCGACCTGCTTGTAGCCGTAGCACGCAAAGATGCGCGATGTCCGCAACGGACATGTCACTCTCCGCTTCGTTGTCATTCGACCGCTATCCGGCGGATTCGACTTCGCAGGCGCTCCATCAGCCGCGCCACACTTTCCCCAGGCCGCCAGCGGCGCATCGACAAAGACCTCGATAAATTCGATGTCAGCAGCGATTGGCGCGGGCGCGTTGGCGATCGGCCAGATAAGGACTAGTTCGCCGAGGCGACCGGATCCACGTTCACCCGGCGCCCTTCGCGATCGAACCGCACCGTGCCGTCGATGAGCGAGAAAATCGTGTAGTCGCGGCCGAGGCCGACGTTTTTGCCTGGCAGAAATTTGGTGCCGCGCTGGCGGATGATGATGTTGCCGGCGATGACGCTTTGGCTGCCAAATTTTTTGACGCCAAGCCGTTTGCTGACGCTGTCGCGCCCATTCTTGACGGAGCCTTGACCTTTTTTGTGAGCCATCGGGGGGAAAAAGTTGAGAGTTGAAAAAATCAGGCGGGAATTGACGTGATCTTCACGCGAGTCAGTTTCTGGCGATGGCCGACGGTGCGGTGGTAGCCCTTCCGGCGCTTGTAGCGATAGGCGATGACCTTGGGCGCCTTGATCTGCTCGATGATTTCCGCGACGACCGCCGCGCCTTTAAGCGCGCTGCCGAGTCGGAGGTCCGCACCTTCACCGACGAGGAGCACTTCATTGAAAGTCGCCTCGCTGCCGGGCTCGGCGTCGAGTTTTTCGACATTCAAAATGTCGCCCGCAACGACGCGGTATTGCTTGCCGCCGGTTTTGAAGATTGCGTAGGCCATGGAGGTGGTTCTTTTCGGAAAAGGGCCGGGAGACTGCCACGCGGCTCCGAGTGCGGCAAGGGCTTTTTTCGGATGCGGACGGGTGGCCCGGCGGACACGCTGCGCATCCCGTTCGCGTCGTTGTTTTTTGGCGTCAGCGTTGTCCGCTTACGTGGCGCGACTCCGTCGCGCAGAGGCGCCGCGCAGCGGCTCCCGATCAAAACGACGCGCGCGCCGCCGCCGAGGTGGAAACTTGTAACACCGATTTAGTTTCAGTGGTATCCTCGGCTTCGTGAATAAACGATCCATCAAGCAAGACGCGCCTGGAAAGAGGATGCCGACTGGCGAACTGCCGGCCCGGCGACGGGTGATCGCGGCCGCCCGGCGCTATTTCTTTGCCCACGGTTTGCGCGGCGCCTCGATGGACGATCTCGCGCGGGAACTCGGCATGAGCAAGAAGACACTTTACTCGCATTTTCCGAGCAAGGCGGCGCTTCTGGAAGCGGTGCTCCTCGAGAAATCGCGCTCCATCGGCGAGGACTTGGATCGGATTAGCGCGGAGTCTTCCTCGGATTTTCCGGCCGCGCTCCACGAGTTGCTGGCGTGCGTGCAGCGGCATGGCGAAGAGATTCAACCGCCCTTTTTGCGCGATCTTCAACGGGAAGCGCCGGAGATGTTCGGGCTGGTGGAAAGGAGGCGCCGCGATCACATCCAGCGCTATTTCACCAAGCTTCTCGACGAGGGGAGAAAAGCAGGAGTGATCCGCAGAGACATCCCGGTCAAACTCATCATCGAGATCCTGCTCGCGGCGACGCAGGCCATCATGAATCCGCCGAAAATGGCGGAGCTCGGTCTCGTGCCGAAGACCGGTTATCCCGCGATCATCCGGGTGATTTTGGAAGGTGCGATCGCTCGCGAGGGGAGGGCGAAGCGATGATCGCGCGGCTGCTCGCGATCCTCGCCGCGTGGTGTTTTTTGGCGGGCTGCAGCCGCCACGAAAGCGATCGGCTGCAGGGCTATGTCGAGGGCGAGTTTGTCTATATCGCTTCGCCGCTGGCGGGGGAATTGACGGCGCTGCACGCGCAACGGGGACGGCACGTGAACAAGGACGACGCGCTCTTTGCCCTCGACGATGTGCCGGAGAGGACGGCGCGCGATGAAGCGCAGCGGCGGCTGGCGCAGGCGCGCGCAAATCTCGAAGACACAAAAAAGGGAAGACGCCCCGAAGAGATCGAATCGATGGAAGCGCAGCTCCAGCAGGCGCGCGCGGCGCTCGCACTTTCGGAAAAAGAATTCGCGCGGCAGGAAGAACTCGTCCGCAGCGGGGCCACCTCGAAGCAGGAGTTTGATCGCGCGCGTTCGGCGCGAGATCAGGAGCGCCAGCGCGTGGCGCAGCTCGATGCCGACTTGCGCACGGCGCAACTCGGCGCGCGCACCGACCAGATCGCAGCCGCGGAAGCCAACGCGTGGGCCTTGGAAGCGGCCCTGGCAAAGGCCGAGTGGGAGCTCGCGCAGAAGCGCCAGAGCGCGCCGCAGGCCGGCTTGATTTTCGACACGCTCTATCGCGCCGGCGAGTGGGTCGCCGCGGGCAGGCCGGTCGTCGCGCTGTTGCCGCCGGAGAATATCAAAGTGCGCGTGTTTGTGCCGGAGCCGCGCGTCGGCGCGATCCATCCCGGCGACCGCGTGCAGGTCGCAGTCGATGGCGTGCGCGAGCCCTTCATCGGAAAGGTGAGCTTCATTTCACCGCAGGCGGAATACACGCCGCCGGTCATCTACAGCCGGGAAAACCGCGCAAAGCTGGTCTTCTTGATCGAGGCCGTCTTCGAGCCCGAGACCGCGGCGAAGCTGCATCCAGGGCAGCCGGTGGATGTGCAATTGAGCCCCTGATTTTATGGGCGGCGACCTCGCCATCGATGTGCATGGAATGACGAAACGCTTCGGCTCGCTCACGGCCGTGGATCACATCGACCTGCAAGTCCCCGCGGGGGAAGTGTGCGGCTTCCTCGGGCCGAACGGCAGCGGCAAGACCACCTTCATCCGCATGCTCTGCGGCCTGCTGCGCGCCGATGAAGGGAGCGGCACGTGCCTCGGCCACGACGTGATCACCGAGAGCGAGGCCATCAAGCGCCAGGTCGGCTACATGACGCAGCGCTTCAGCTTTTACGAGGACTTGAGCATCGCCGAAAATCTCGACTTCGTTGCCCGCATGTACTCGGTGAAAAATCGCCGCGAAGCGGTGCGCGCGAGCATCGAGCAGCTGGGGCTCGGACAGCGAAGCTCTCAGCTTGCGGGCGAACTTTCCGGCGGCTGGAAGCAGCGCCTCGCGCTCGCCGCGTGCATGATCCACCAGCCGCGGCTGCTGCTGCTCGATGAGCCCACGGCGGGCGTCGATCCCAAGGCGCGCCGGGAATTTTGGGATCACATTCAAGAGCTCGCGGCGCAGGGTCTCACCGTGCTCATCGCCACGCATTACATGGATGAAGCCGAGCGCTGCCACCGGCTCGCCTACATCATGGGCGGGCGTCTGCTCACGCACGGCACGGTGGAGGAAGTGATCGCGCAGACCGGCTTGACCACGTGGTCCGTGAGCGGCCCCGCCTTGCTCCATCTCGCCGGGCAGCTCCGCGCACAGGCTGGCGTGAAGCAGGCCGTGGCTTTCGGAAACATGCTGCACGTCACCGGTGCCGATGCCCCGGCGCTCGAACAAGCCATCGCGCCCTTTCGCACGGAGAAGTACGAGTGGCGCAAGATCGAGCCGGGACTCGAAGACGTGTTCATCGATCTCATGGACGCGGCTTCATGAAAACGCGGAACGCGGAACGCGGAACGCGGAAAGGGGGATTTTCGCTCGCGCGGTTCTGGGCCATCGTCGTGAAGGAATTCGTCCAGATGCGCCGCGACCGGCTCACCTTTGGAATGATGGCCGGCATCCCGCTTCTCCAGCTCGTGCTGTTCGGTTTCGCCATCAATTCGGATCCGAAACATCTGCCCGCCGCCGTGCTGCTGGCCGATCGCGGCCCGCACGGGCGCACGTTGCTGCAGGCCATCCGCAACAGCGGTTATTTCGATTTCGTGCGGGAAGTGCGCAGCGAAGCCGAGGGCCGCGCAGTGCTCGCGCGCGGCGAAGTGCAGTTCGTCGTCAATGTCCCGGAAAATTTTTCCCGCGAGTTGCTGCGTGGCGCGCGGCCCGCCATTCTCATCGAAGCCGACGCGACCGATCCCGCCGCTACGAGCAATGCGCTGGGCTCGTTGCGCACGTTGCTGAACACCGCGCTCCAGCACGATCTGGGCGGCTCGCTTGCCTTCCTCGCCGGTGTGGAGGGCCCGGTCGATCTGCGCATCCACGCGCTCTACAATCCGGAGGCCATCACGCAATACAACATCGTCCCCGGCCTCATGGGCGTGGTGCTCACGATGACGATGGTGCTCATTACCGGCCTGGCCATCACGCGCGAGCGCGAGCGCGGCACGATGGAAAATTTACTCTCGATGCCCACGCGACCCTTCGAGGTGATGATCGGGAAAATCATTCCCTACATCCTCGTCGGCTACATCCAGGTGTTGCTCATCCTTGTCGCGGGCCGCTTCCTTTTTCACGTGCCGATGGTGGGAAGTCTCGGGCTGTTGCTCGTGGTGGCGCTGGTCTTCATCGGCGCGAATCTCGCGGTCGGCATCACCTTTTCCACCGTCGCCAGGAATCAACTCCAGGCCATGCAGATGGCGTTTTTCTTCTTCCTGCCGTCGATCTTGCTATCCGGCTTCATGTTCCCTTTTCGCGGCATGCCGCCGTGGGCGCAGACGATCGGCGAAATCCTTCCGCTCACTCATTTCCAGAGGATCGTCCGCGGCATTTTATTGAAAGGCAACGGCCTCGAAGATGTGATCCGCCAGCTCTGGCAGATCGCGCTTTTCGCCGCCGTCGCGCTCACTATCGGCGTGAAGCGCTACCGGCAGACGTTGGATTGAGGCCGTGCGTTATTGCCGCTGAAACTGCGCGGGCTACAACGGCAACGCTTATGGACCTCACATCGCCCCACCCATTCTGGCTCAGCAAGAACGGCCTGCTCGGCGTTTACCCTTCGCTAAATAGTAACGTCACGTGCGAGGTCGTGGTGCTCGGCGCCGGCATCACCGGCGCGCTCGCCGCGCACCACCTCACCAGGGAGGGCCTCAACGTGGTGGTGGTGGACAGGCGCGACGCTGGCCAGGGCAGCACCTGCGCGAGCACAGCTCTTCTCCAATACGAGATCGACACGCCACTGAGCCAACTCATCGAAATCTTCGGCCGCAAAGACGCCGAGCGCGCCTACATGGTGTGCCACGAGAGCATAGATAAGATCGAGCAGTTAGTCCGCGATGTGAGAGCCGATTGCGGCTTCCAACGACGGAAGAGCGTGTATCTCGCCACCAGGGCTCGCGACGTAAAGCTGCTGCAAGCAGAGTGGCAGGCGCGACGCGACGCGGGGATCGTGGTTACCTTTTGGGACCAGAAAGAAATCGAGGCGCGCTTTTCTTTCTCGCGTCCCGCGGCGCTCGTCTCCGAACAAGCCGCTGAAGTGGACGCTTACCGGCTGGTGCATGCCCTGCTCGCGCACGCCGCCGCCCAGGGTGCCCGCATCTTCGATCGCACAGTGATCGATCAGCAGGAGAGCACTAAGGATGGAGTGCGTCTGGTGACGGATCGCGGTTACGTTATTCAGGCTCAGCACGCGGTGTTTGCGACAGGTTATGAAGTCGGGGAATTCCTGCCGAAATCCGTCGCGAGTTTGAAAAGCACCTTTGCCTTCGCAACCGAACCCCTCACCGAATTCCCCGGCTGGTGGGAGCGCTGCCTTTTATGGGAAACGGCACGACCCTATCTTTACCTGCGCACTACCGAGGATGGGCGTGCGATCGTGGGTGGAGAAGACGATCCATTTCGCAATCCCGAACGGCGGGATCGACTTCTCACAAAGAAGGCCGCGCGATTGGAGGAGTTATTCCGCGCGATGTTTCCAAAGATGGACATGGAAGTGGCCTGCTCGTGGGCCGGCACTTTTGCAGAAACTAAAGACGGCCTTGCTTACATCGGCACGGTGCGGCAAATGCCACGCTGTTACTTCGCTCTCGGCTTTGGCGGCAATGGCATCACTTACTCCCTCGTCGCCGCCGAAATCATCCGCGACGCGCTCATCGGCCGGAATAACTCGGATGCGCGGCTCTTTCGCTTCGATCGGTAAGGTCGAATGGAAGATGCGCGCCTTACTCACGGCGATTACAATCACCACTTTTTGCGGAGTTACAGGCCGGCAATTTCGTTGCGAATCTCTTCCTTGGATCGACCCATCTTCTTCTGCAGGCGGCCAAGGAGTTCATCATCCTTGCCCTCTGCGAAAGCCAGATCGTCGTCGGTAAGATTGGCATACTTTTGCTTCAGCTTGCCTTTGATTTCGTTCCAGGAGCCTTTGAGTTCGAGTTTAGTCATAGCGCTATCCGAATCGGAAAAGCCGCCCTCCCCGGTTGTGAGGATGGAGCTATTTTTTTTCTCATCTCGCGTTGATCGACGCCGAGGCGTGTGCCAGTCTTTTTGAGATGAAATCCTTCGCTTCTTTTTTCGCTTTTCTCTTTCTTTCCGGCCCGCTTTCCCAGAGTGCCGAGCCGCGACCAAACGTTCTCTTTATTCTCTGCGACGACATTCGCCCGGATGCGCTCGGCTGTTACGGGTCGGCGCACGTAAAGACGCCGGCGATCGACCGGCTCGCGGCCGAAGGGGTGCGGTTTGCCAATATGTTTTGCACTACTTCGCTATGTTCGCCGAGCCGCGCGTCGATCCTTACCGGCCTTTACGCCCACACCCACGGCGTGCGGGATAACTTCACTGAGCTCCCCCCGGGTCTTACTCACTGGCCCATGCGACTGCGCGATGCCGGTTATGATACGGCTTACATGGGTAAGTGGCACATGGGCGAAGAGAATGACATGCCTCGCCCTGGCTTTAACACTTTCATTACCCACAAGGGACAAGGGAAATACTTCGACACGGAATGGAACATCAATGGCACTGGCGCGAAGCTAATCAAAGGTTACTACACCACCATCGTCACCGACATGGCGCTCGAATGGCTCCAGCGTCCCGGAATGAAGGAAAAGCCCTGGTCTCTCTCCATCGGACACAAGGCGCCTCACAGCTTTTACACGCCGGAAGATAAGTATGCGCACACTTTCGACACGATGCGCGTGCCTTATCCCGACTCGGCCTTTCATCTCGAAGACAAACCTTCGTGGATCCGCGAACGGCTTTATACGTGGCACGGCATCTATGGGCCGCTTTTCGAGTGGAGAAAGAAATTCCCCGATGACCGGCCCGAGGCGGTAATGGACTTTGAAAACATGGTGCATGGTTACTGGGGCACCATTCTAAGTGTCGATGACAGCGTCGCCCGGCTTGTGGGATGGTTGAAAGAAAGCGGCCAGCTCGATCGCACCATCATCGTTTTCATGGGTGACAACGGTCTCTTTGAAGGGGAAGACGGCATGATCGATAAGCGCGCGATGCAGGAGCCGGGCCTGCGCATTCCGCTCATCGTTCGTTACCCCGGTTTGCGCCGGCCTGATAAGTCCGCTGTTATCTCAGCTCAGGCACTTACCATCGACGTTGCTCCCAGCTTGCTTGAGTTATGCGGCGCGGCGCCACTTACAGACATCCATGGCAAGTCATGGGTAAAGTTGGTGCGCGAAGGCGACCCGGAATGGCGCAAGGCGTGGTTCTATGAGTATAACTACGAAAAGCAATTCCCTTACACGCCGAATATCCGTGGCGTCCGCACCGACGACTGGAAGTATATTCATTACCCGCACGGCGACGGCGGCCCCGACCGGCACATGGCCGAGCTTTATCATCTGAGCACTGACCCGGGAGAAGGTGATAACCTTATCGCCGACCCAAAGTCCGGCGCTACGCTCGCGGAGTTACAAGTCCAACTTACCCGCCTCATGGCCGCCACCGGTCTCACGCCGGCAAACGACAAGATGCCGCTCGACGAAGGCATCAAGAAAGAACTGCCCGATCAAAAGATTCGATAATGGCGCCTCCGTCATCGAGGTGAGGAGCTTGCAGTGCGACTACCATGGGCATGGATGGCTCGCTACGCTCGTGCCGCGCAACGCAAAGCCGTAACGCCCCCTCGATCCTGGCCAACTCCTCTTCCCCGAAATCCGACCCGTAGTATCGCCGGAGCAGCGCGATCTTGCGCTCGATCGGGGCGAGACCGGCGGGCAAAGAGGCGAGCACCGTCGCACGAGCGGCTTCGCACATGCGCAGGCCCATGAGAAATCGCTCTTCGGGCGAACGCGCCATGAGCATCCGCCGGTAGTGGGCCTCGGTCTGGGAATCGGTGTCGGTCATTTTTCGATCGCGGCAAGATAGTCGCGCACGCCGAGTTCAGCTGCCCATTTTTCCACGAAGGCGCGGTCGCAGCCGGTCGCGAGCAGGTTGTGAATGTCGCGCGCTTGATATTCCGAAAGCGAGTCGCGGCCCCAGCAGAGCTTCGAGAGGATGAGGTCTTCCTTGCTCACCACCCACGTCTCAAATCCCGCGATGGCGATGCGACAACGGCGGCCAAATTCCTCGCGGCGATACGGCGTATCCTTGCGGACGATGCAATCGACTTTGAAGACCGACGCCTGGTGGATCGCGTTGAAGAGACTTTCCGTCCGAAGTGCCCGCGCGACTGCTCCGGCGTCGATGTAATAATCCGGCGTGAAAATTTCCACGAGCCGCGCGCCATCCGCCAGAGCGACCTCGATGACGACATCGACATCGCGCGTCATCCGCGGTTCGGCGTAGGCGTTCATCGCCATCGATCCGGTGAGCATGAAGGGAATGCCGGCGCGCGTGAGCCGTTCGGAGACATCGCGCACGATCTCGAGTTCGAGGCTCACGCGGCGCGCTTTCTCCAGAAACGGCCGCGGCTCCAGTCGTCGAAGATCGAGTAGCTCACGGGCGTCACCAGCAGCGAAAGCAGCAGGCAGAGCATTTGGCCGCCGATGATGATCTTTGCCATCGACGCCCGCCCCGCCGCGCCGGGGCCGGCGCCGAGCGCGATGGGGATCATCGAGGCCACGAGCAGGATCGTGGTCATGAGGATCGGACGCAGCCGCACGCGGTTGGCTTGAAGGATGGCGGCTTCGCGCTCCATGCCGCGCGCTCGCAGTGCGTTGGTGTAATCGACTTGCAGGATGCCGTTCTTTTTCACCACGCCGAAGAGCATGAAAATTCCGAAGATGGCGTAAATATCGAGCGGCTGGCCGAGGGCGATCATGGTGAGCAGCGCGAAGGGAAAGGACAGCGGCACGGCGAGCAGGATCGAGATGGGGTGGACGAAATTTTCAAACTGCGCCGCGAGGATCATGTACATAAAGACGAGCGCGAGGGCGAAGGCGGCGATGAAGTTGGTGAAGGTTTCCTGCAAAGTTTTCACGCGTCCGGTGAAGACGATGCGGTAGTCGGGCGGCAGGTTCATGCCGGCGGCGATGCGCCACGTCGCGTCCGCGGCGCCGCTCAGCGCGAGGCCTTGGAGGTTCGCGACGATGGTCACTTTGCGCTGCCGTTGGAAGCGGTCGATTTGGTTCGGACCGCGCGACTCGGCGAGGCGCACGAAGTTCGCGAGCGGCAACAGCAGCGCGGCGCCGTCGGGCGAGCGGCCGCGCACGGCGATCTGCTCGACGGACTCGCCGGTGCCGCGGTCGCGCTGCTCGGCGCGCAGCCACACGTCGTATTGATCGTCGGCTTCCTTGTAAGTGCCCACGATCTCGCCGCCGACCGTGGTGCGCAGCGCGCGCGCCACGTCTTGCACGCTGATGCCGAATTGATTCGCGCGCTCGCGGTCGATGCGCACTTGCAGCTCGGGTTTGCGGTTCGAGAGCGTGGTGTCGAGATCGACCACGCCTTTGACTTCGCGCAGGCCGGCCATGAGTTGATCCGCATACTCGCCGAGCCGGTCGAGATCGGGGCCCACGAGATTGAACTCAAACTCAGAATTGCGCGATCCGCCGCCGCCGATGCCCGAGATGCGTTGCACACTGGCGCGGACATCGGGATACGCCGCGAGCAGGCGCCGCGCTTCATCCATCGCCAGAAACTGCGACCAGCGCCGCGTGCGGCCGAGGAGCGTGGCCCAGAATCCGCCGAGCTCCGGCAGCCGGCAGTAGATGGAGGCATTGGTCACGCTGCCTTCGCCTTTGCCGATGCGGCCCGAGGTTTCGCCCACGGTCACCAAAGTATCGAGCACCACGGCTTGTCCGCCGATGCGCAGCGCGCGCAGCCGGCCCTCGATCTCGCTCACGACGGCGTCGGTGTGCGCGAGGCTCGAGCCTTCCGGCGCTTCGAGGATGATCTCGAACTCGCTCGTGTCGTCGGGCGGCAGGTAATTGAAACTCGTGGCCTGCAGCAGCCACCACGTCGAGGCCGTGGTCGCCGCGGCCGCGAGCATCACCACCCAGCGATGCCGCAAACTCCACGCGAGGATGCCGTGATAAACGCGGCCCGTCGCCTTCATGAGTCGCCCGCCGTGCGCGCGTTTCTCGCGTTCCGCCTCGCTGCCGCCGCCGCGGAGAAAACGCGAAGCGAGCATCGGCGTGAGAGTGAAGGAAATGAAAAGCGACACCATGATCGCGAAGGCTACCGTGATGCCGTAGCTTGAGAAGAAGCGGCCTACGCGCCCTTGCATGAAGGCGACGGGCAGGAAAATCACGACGAGCGAAAGCGTGGTGGCGAGCACCGCGAGGGCGATCTCGCGCGTGGCCACGCTGGCCGCGGCGCGCGCATCGAGGCCGCGCTCTTCGATCATGCGGTGAATGTTTTCCACCACCACGATCGCGTCATCGACGACGATGCCGACGGCGAAGACGAGGCCGAGCATCGTGAAATTATTGAGCGTGAAATCCATCGCGCGCATGAGTGCGAAGGTGGCAACGATGGACGCCGGGATGGCGATCGAGGCGATGAGCGTGCCGCGCCAGTCGTGGAGAAAAAAGAAAACCGTGAGCGCCACGAGCAACGCGCCGAGCACGAGATGGAATCCGACCTCGTGCAGCGAGCGGAGGATGAAACGCGATTGATCGCGGATGACCGTGAGCTTGAGGTCAGCGGGCAGCGCCTCGCGCAAATCGTCGAGCCGCGCCTTCACGGCTTCGATGAGCTCGACGGTGTTGGAGCCGCTCTGCTTGCGCACCACGAGCGACACGGAGTTTTCGCCGTTGAGCCGCGAGAGCGAGCGCGGCTCTTCCACGGAGTCGGCGACCTTAGCGACGTCGCGCAGCTTGATGGGGATGCCGCCGCGGTTGGCGACGTGGATTTCCTCGAAGTCCGCGACGCGCTGCACACGGCCCAGCGTGCGCAGCGTGAGCTCGCGCGAGCTCTGGTCCACGCGGCCGCCGGGCACCTCGATATTTTCCCGCACCAGCGCGGTGCGCACGTCGGCGATGGTGAGGCCGTAAGCTCGCAGCCGGTCGATATCCACACTCACCTGCACGGCGCGGCGCCGGCCGCCGACGAGGTTGACCGCGCCCACGTTTTGCACCGTCTCGAGATTTTCCTTGATCTGCTTTTGCGCGATGAAGCTCAACTCTTTGAGCGGGCGCGGCGAGGCGACGCTGATCGTCAGCACGGGCGAGGAGTCGGTGTCGAATTTGTCGATGATGGGCGAGCCGGTCCCGGGCGGGAGTTGCGAGAGGATGGAGTTGACCTTGTCGCGCACGTCCTGCGCGGCGGCGTCGCGCGAGCGGGTGAAAAGAAAATTGACCGTGATGCGCGAGATACCCTCGGTGGTGCGGCTCGAGAGTTCGTCGATGCCTTCGACGGTGTTGATGATTTCCTCGAGTGGGCGCGTGACGCTCGTCTCCATCTCCTCCGGCGACGCGCCCTGGAGCGTGGTGGTGACCGTGACGATCGGGATGTCCACGTTCGGGTATTGATCCACGCCGATCTGGCGAAATGAAAACCAGCCGAGCACGACGAGGAACATCGTGAGCATCGTGGCGAAGACGGGCCGCTCGATGCACAGGTCGGCGATGCCGATGCCGCGCACGACGGGCGCCTTGCTGGCGGTGATGGATTCGCCGGCAGACATCATGCGAGGAGAAACATCGAGGGCCGCATCAGGGTGTCATTACTTTTGCGGATTCATGGGGCGGGGCCGCCCGGCCTTCATCCCAAAAAATTTTCAGCATTATCTCGCCTCCTGCACCGCGACTCGGCCGCCGGGCTGCACCTTGGTGCGGCCGCTCACCACCACGCGCTCTCCAGACTTGAGTCCGGCGCGGATTTCCTGGTCCTCGCCGCGCGTCGCGCCGGTCTCGACTTCGCGCTGCTGGGCCACGCCGCCCTCGGCCACGAAGACTTTTGTCACGCCCGCGAAGCTCACGATGGACTCCACAGGCACGACCAGCGTGGGCGAGGCTGTGTCCACAACAAGCTCGGCGCGGGCGAAGAAGTTGGCCTTCAAAGTGCGGTCGCCATTTTCGATGCGCGCTTCGATGCCGACGCCCCGCGTCTCCGCGTTCACGGCGGGATTGATCCAGCTCACCGTGCCTTGGAAAGTGCGACCGGGATACGCATCGACGCCGAGCCGCACGGTCTGGCCGGCCTTTACCCGCGCGGCTTCGCGCTCGGGCACTTCGCCGCGGAATTTGAGCACCGAGTCATCGACCAGGTGAAACATCACGGTGCCCGCGCGCACGAAGTCGCCGGCGTTCGCGAGCCGCTCGGTGATGGCGCCGGCAAAGGGCGCCTTCACCAGCGAGCGGCGCATCGCGGTCTGCGCCGCGCCGAGCTGAGCCTTGGTGGCCGCGACCTCCGCGGTCGCCTGCTTCTCGGCGGCCGCAGCCTGGTCGTAATCGGTCGGTGACACGGAGCCGGATTTCCGGAGTTGCTCGAGCCGGTCGAGATTGCCGCGCTGATTCTCGGCGCTGGCCTGCGCCTTGTTGAGGTTGGCGTTCCAAAGATTGACCATGCCTTCGTAGGATGCGGTGTCGATCTGCGCGAGTTCCGCGCCGGCCTGCACGGTGTCGCCCACTTCGGCGAGTGTCTTCTCGATGCTGCCCTCGACCTCGGCGGCGATGCGCGCCGATTCGTTTGGCAGCAGTGTGCCCACGAGCACGATCTTGCGCTCCCACGGAACTTCGCGCACCACGGCGAGCGTGACGGGCACCGCCTCGTCGCGCCGCTGCCCCTTCACCTTCCCGGCCTTCGAGCAGGAAAGCAGCGGTGCAACACAGAGCACCGCCGCGAGGCAACGAACAGTAAAGGCGTGGGGAGGCAAATGGGCGACACGATGAGAGCGAAGGCGCGCGGCGTCAATCAGCGTGGCGCAGGCATCCTGCCTGCACTGCACGCTGGAAGCTTGCAGGACCGCCGCAGGCAGGGATGCCTGCGCCACGCTTTTACTTCGCCGCGTCGCCTGGCTTGGCGGCTCCGAGCGCGCCGGGCTTTTCCTCGGCGGCCTTCGTGGGCTCGACACTGGCTCTCGGCTTGAGGACGGCCTTGTCGCTTTCCCCGCGCACCGGTCGCTCGATCCAGCCGAGTTGCACGAGGGATTCGGAGAAGTTCACGATCTTGTCGTAGCCAAAGATCCAGTCGCCGCGCGCGACCCATGCCGCGCCTTCCGACTCGTTGGCGTGGGCAAATTCCCACGCGGCATTGGCGTAATAATAGGCCGGCGTGTCGCTCGGGAACTTGATCTTGCCGAGGGCTTCGCGCGCGGCGGTGTCGTTCTTTTCGAGCAGGTAGGTGAGAAAGACGCGGAACTGCACGAGCTCGTCGCGCGGATTTTCATCGAGCATTTTTTGGAAGAGCTCGCGGGCCTCGGCGTACTTCGATTGCATGAGCGGGATCTCCGCGAGATTGAAGCGCGAAGGATAGTATCGCGGGTCGATCTTGAGCGCCTGGCGGCAAAGCTTGATGCCCTCGTCCCACTGGTGGCGCTCGATCATGATCGCGGCGCGCGTGTTGAGCGTGTGGACGGTGGGCGGCACGATCTGGTCGGCCTTGTCGATGGCCACGAGGGTGCGCTCAAAGTCGCGGTCATTAAAAGCCTTCGCCATTTCGGCGAGCGCCTTGCGGTACTCGATGGGGTAATCTTTGAGCGAATCCGCCGCGCACAGCGGCGATGCGAGGAGGGCAAGGAGGAGAAGGAAACGGGTGAGCATGGGAGCGGGACGGTAGCGCTTGATCGCGCGAAACCAAGTGGGAAGGAACCCGGGGGCCGAACATTCAACATTGGATGTTCTCCCCGCGTTCGGAGCTGAGAACCCGTGTGGCATTGCCCTCAAAGTTCGATTCCAATTTGAAATTTGGATTTCCCCGCCGCCCTCCTAGTCTCCGCCCCCTTCGCATGGCACCGCACGGATACCTCGCTCTCGTCCTCCACGCGCATCTGCCTTACGTGCGGCATCCGGAGTATGAGGAATTTCTCGAGGAGGACTGGCTCTACGAAGCGATCACCGAGACTTATCTGCCGCTGCTCACGGTGCTCACGGCGCTGGCGGACGACGGCGTGCCTTTTTCGATCACGATGTCTTTCACGCCGCCGCTCTGCCACATGCTGCGCGATCCGCTTCTGCGCTCGCGCTACGAGCGGCATCTCGATCGGCTCATCGAGCTGTCGCGGCGCGAAGTCGAGCGGACGCGCGGCCAGGGTGCGCTGGAGGAGATCGCGAGCTTTTACCACGCGCGGCTGCTCCAGTGCCGACACGATTACGTCGAGCGGTGGAGTCGCGATCTCATCGCCGCTTTTGCCGCGCTGCAGGATCGCGGCGTGCTCGAGATCATCACCTGCGCGGCCACGCACGGGTTTCTGCCGCTCATGGAAAATTTCCCCGAAGCGGTGCGCGCGCAGATTCTCCTCGCGCGGGATCATTACCGCGAGACTTTCGGCCGCGACCCGCGCGGCATCTGGCTGCCGGAATGCGCCTACGTCTCGAGCCTCGATCAAGTGCTCGCGGAGGCCAACCTGCGCTGGTTTGTGGTGGATGCGCACGGGCTCATGTTTGGCAATCCGCGGCCGCGCTACGCCATCTACGCGCCGGCTTTTACGCCAGCCGGGCCGGCGGCGTTTGGGCGCGATCGGGATTCGAGCCGGCAGGTGTGGAGCGCCGAGGAAGGCTACCCGGGCGATCCGGGGTATCGCGATTTTTATCGCGACATCGGCTTCGATCTTTCGCAGGAATACTTGCGAGAATTTCTGCCGGCGGACGGCGCGCGCCGCTTCACGGGATTGAAGTACTACCGCATCACCGGACGCGGGCCGGAGAAGGATCTCTATCGCCGCTCCTGGGCGCTCGCGGCGGTGGACGCGCACGCCGGGCACTTCATGGGCGCGCGCGCCGCGCAGCTCCAGCATTTGCGGGAGACGATGAATGTGCCGCCCATCGTGGTGAGCCCGTTCGATGCGGAGCTCTTCGGGCACTGGTGGTTTGAGGGGCCGGAATTTCTGAACCTCTTTCTGCGCAAGGCGGCATACGATCAGCACGCCTTCACGCTCACCACGCCTTCGCAATATCTCGCCGCGCACGACACCCAGCAGGTGCTGGTGCCCAATGCCTCGAGCTGGGGGCACATGGGTTACTGGGAGGTGTGGCTCGACGATTCCAACTCGTGGATTTATCCGCACCTGCACATGGCCGCGCGGCGCATGACGGAGATGGCGCGCACCTTTTCCAAAGAGCCGCCGCCCGCGCTCGTCGAGCGCGCGCTGCGGCAGATGGGCCGCGAACTCCTGCTCGCGCAATCCAGCGACTGGGCATTCCTGATGAAGACGGGCACCGCGCGCAACTACGCGACCAAGCGCACCAAGGATCACATCCTGCGCTTTACGCGGCTCTATGACCAGGTGCGCGCGCGCGACATCGACGAAGCGTTTCTCGCCAACTGCGAATGGCGCGACAATCTCTTCCCGGAGCTCAACTGGCGCTACTATGCGTGAGGGTAATGACGAATGACGAATGACGAACGATTCAGCGGCCTTCCGGCCGGGCGCAGACGTGGGTGGGGTTGCGCGGCGATCGTCGCGCTTCTGCTTTCGTCATTCGTCATTCGTCATTCGTCATTCGCCCAAGTCCAGATTGCCTTCCTCCCGCCACCAATGGAGGGCACGCTTTCGCTCGGCATCTACGAGAAGAAAGGCCGGCTCGTGCGCGTGCTGCACCGGGAGGCGACGGAGAAGGATTTTACGGTCGGACTCAATGGGTTCATCACGTTTTGGGATGGCAAAGACGACGCCGGCCAGGTGCTGCCGCACGGCACGTCCCGAGCGCGTGGTTACTGCGTCGGCGCGCTCGCGGTCGAAGGCGTGGCCATGCACGGCAATGACTGGATCGCCGACGGCGACTCGCCGCGCGTGGCCCGCGTGACCGACATCCAGCCGCACGGCGGCGATGAAGTGGAGATCAGGTTGAAGACTCTCGACGGCGAGGTGAAGACGAGCGGCATCCATTTCACGACGGAGAGTGCCGACGCCGCCGCACCGGCGCAAACGGTGACGCGCGACTTCCCGCTCGGAGAAGGCGAGACCGCGATCGACGCCTCGCCCGGCGCGGGCGAGCGGCTGTGGCTCATCGTGCAAAGCGCCGCCGGCCGCGAGGTGCGCGAGTATTCACAGAAGGGCGAATTTCTCCGCCGCCTCGCCTACACCGCCGGCGAACCGCAGCCGCAACGAATCGTCGCGTCGCCACACGCGGAGCAAATCGTGTTGCTCGATGAAAACGCCAAGGTGCAGCGCGTGCGCTCGCTGGTGCTCACCGCCGCGCCCAAAGCGGGAGACGAATCTCTCTGGAAGACGGTCTTTGAAAAAAACATCTGGCTCGGCGCGACCTTCGATGCCGTGAAGGACCAGATCCAGCGTCCCGGCGGGAAGCCGTTCGCGCCGGAAAAAGAATTCGTGGTGAAGCTCATCGACAACCCGCTGCTCAAAGGCGAGCCAGCCACCGCGCATGTCGCTATCGGCTTCGACGAGCGCGGCAGTTTCCTCCAGACCACCGACGGGCTCCCGCTGCGCCGCATCACCGAGACGCCTCATCTCAAGTGGGCCGTGATGGGTCGCGAAGGCGGCGGCAAGCTGCTCACGATCCTCCAAAGCGATGGCGCGGTGATCGAAGAATTCCGCGCCAGCAAACTCGCCAACATGATGATGTTCGACGCCGGAGACTACGAGTGGCTTGGGAAATGACGAAGGACGAAGGACGAATGATTGCGCCTTCGTCCTTCGTCATTCGACATTCGTCGTTCGCCACGCCTCCGCCACCCGCTCGATGCGCAGCGCGCGGCCTGTCTCCTCCTCGATCTCGATCAGCACGCCGTGTACTTTCACCGGGCCCTTTGCCACGGGGAAGAGCATGGGGCGGCCCGTGAGAAAACGCTCGACGATGGGGTGGATCTCGCGCCCGAGCACGCTCTCGGATGGGCCGCACATTCCGGCGTCGCAGAGAAAGGCGGTGCCGCGGGGGAAGATCTGTTCGTCGGCCGTCTGTGTGTGCGTGTGCGTGCCGATGACGGCCGAGACGCGGCCGTCGAGGTAGCGGCCCACGGCGATCTTTTCGCTGGTGGTCTCGCCGTGGATGTCCACGAAAATCACCGGCGTCTCCTCGCGCAGGCGGGCGACTTCGGCATCGAGCGCGAGGAAAGGATTGTCGAGCGGCGGATTCATGAAGGTGCGCGTCTGTGCGTTGACCACGGCGACTTTGCCCTTCGGCGTCTCGAGCACGATGGAGCCAGAGCCCGGCGTGCCCGGCGGATAATTTACGGGCCGCAGCAGGCGCGGCTCGATGGCCATGAAGGCGACTATCTCGCGCTGGTCCCAAATGTGGTCGCCGCTGGTGATGACCGCCACGCCCGCGCGGAGCAGGTCGATGCTGATGCGTGGGGTGATGCCGCGCCCGTTCGCGGCGTTCTCGCCATTGACGATCACGAAATCCACACCCCGTTCCGCGCGAAATCGCGGCACCATGTCGATGACCGCCGCGCGCCCCGGCTCGCCCACCACATCGCCGAGGAAAAGCAGTTTCAACATGCGCGGGACGATTGCGGATTTGCGCGCGCTTGTCACCCATCGGACTGAGACAAAATCCAAATCCCAAATTCCAAATTCCAAACAATGAAAACCAAGAGAATGATAAGAGTCGAACGAGTGGGCCGCGCGTTTGCCTTCGTTTCGCTGTTTTCCATTCGTTGGAATTTGGAATTTGGACGTTCCGCCTCCCGGTTTCTCTGCCTCGCCTTGCTCACGCTCTTTACCTCCACGCTCGACGCACAGCGCCTGAGCCCACTGGCGGACAAGCCGGAGTGGACGCAGCTCGAAGATTTTCAGGAGACGATGACGCGCGAAGATTTCCAGCGGCTGCTCGATACCGTCTATGCGCCGGGTGACGCGGCGCGAGGGCTCGTCGATGTCGCGGAGGATTGCGCGATTGTCCGGAGCACGCTCTCGCCAGCGGCCGAGTTGCGGCTGCGCTTTGCTCGCGATGCGGCGTCTGCCAAAGCCGTTCCGCGATTTTGGAAACCGGCCGCGGCGCTCGGCCCCGTGCCGGTGGGCAAGCCGCTGGCCGGCGTGAAGATTGCGCTCGATGCCGGGCACATCGGCGGCGAGTGGGCGCGGATGGAGGAGCGCTTCTTCCAAATCGACGACACGCTGCCAGTCGTCGAGGGCGACATGACCTTGCGCACCGCGGGCCACCTCGCGCGGGATCTCGAGGCGCTCGGCGCGTCGGTCTCTCTCGTGCGGAAAAAGGACGCGCCGGAGACCGACGCGCGCCCCACCGACTTGCGCGCTGTGGCTCTCGAAGAACTGGCGCGGCAAGGCGTGGCCGCGCCGCGCGAGACTTACGACCCCGCGCAGATCGACGACCCCGGCCGCGCGCAAACCGTGCAATGGCAGAGCGAGATGCTCTTCTACCGCATCAGCGAAATCCGCCGCCGCGCGCGGATCGTGAACGACGAACTGAAGCCCGACCTCGTGGTGTGCCTGCACTTCAATGCCGAGGCATGGGGCGGCGATCCGGCGCATCCGCAATTTGTGCCGCGCAATCATCTCCACGTGCTCGTGAACGGTTGTTACTCCGCGGGCGAATTGCGCAACGACGATGTGCGTTTTGAGATGCTCGTGAAACTGCTCAGCCACAGCTTTTCCGAGGAACTCGCGGCCTCCGAGCACGTGGCTGCCGCGCTCGCTCAAGCAACGAAGCTGCCGCCGTACCAGTACACAACCGACAATGCCGTGCGCGTCGGCGAGAGCCCGTATCTCTGGGCGCGCAATCTCCTTGCCAACCGCCTCTACCGCGCGCCGACCCTTTTTCTCGAACCCTACGTGATGAACAACCAGGAAGTGTGGGAGCGGGTGCAAGCCGGCGATTACGAAGGCGAGAAGAGGGTCGCCGGCGTGTTGCGCCCGAGCATCTACCGCGAATACGCCGACGCCGTAGCCGCCGGGTTGCGAAGTTACTTCGCGGCGCTGCGGATCAAGTGACACCGATGCGCTCTCACACCCCCACCACCGCCACCGCGATGGTGCGCGTGTGCGGCGCGCGGCGGTGCTCGAAGAGGAAGATGCCCTGCCAGGTGCCGAGCATCATGCGGCCGCGCGCGATGGGGATGACTTCGCTCGTGCGCGTGAGCACCATGCGCAGATGGGAAGGCATGTCGTCCGGCCCCTCGGCGGTGTGCACAAAGTAATCCGCATCCTCCGGCACGAGCCGCTCGAAGAAGGAGTGCAGATCGGTGCGCGCGGACGGGTCGGCATTCTCGTAGATGACGAGGCTCGCGCTCGTGTGTTGGAGAAAAACGGTGACCGTGCCCGTGGCCACGCCGCTCTCGGTCACGATGCGCGCCACTTCGTCGGTGATCTCGATGGTGCCCTTGCCGCGCGTGCGGATGGTGAAGGTGGCAGTGTGTGCGTTCAGATTTTCAATTTTCGTTTGTCGCTGCCCCGGCGGGAACTTCGCGATTGGCGGGATTCGTTATTGCCGCATCCTTGTCCCATGCGCCCTTCCGTTCACACAAGCTCACTTCCGTGGTTGATCGCGCTCGTGAGTTTCGACATCTCCGCGGCCGACTTTCCCGCGCCTTACAACTCGGAGAAGGACACCTCTGGCCCGCCGCCGGCGGCGGAGGCGGCCGCGAAATTCGCGCTGCCCCCGGGCTTCAAGGCGGCGGTCTTTGCGAGTGAACCAGATGTGCAGAATCCGATCGCGATGGCGTGGGACGGGCGCGGGAGATTATGGGTCGCGGAGAATTACACGTACGCCGAAACGCCCAAAAAATTCGATCTCTCTATGCGCGATCGCATCCTCCTCTTCGAAGACAAAGACGGCGATGGGCGCTTCGATGAGCGGAAGGTTTTCACCGATGAAGTGCAGATGCTCACGAGCATCGAAGTCGGCCACGGCGGCGTGTGGGCGATGTGTCCGCCGCAGCTCATTTTCATTCCCGACAAAAACGCGGACGACGTTCCCGACGGCGCGCCCGAGGTGGTGCTCGACGGCTTCACGCCGCCCACCGAGAACCATCACAACTTCGCCAATGGCCTGCGCTTCGGCCCCGATGGCTGGCTCTACGGGCGCTGTGGCGCGAGCGCGCCCGGCGAGGTCGGCGCGCCCGGCACGGCGCCGGAGCAGCGGGTACCGTTGCGCGGCACGATGTGGCGGTATCATCCGCGGCGCAAAGTCTTCGAGGCTCTCTGCGCGGGCACGACCAACCCGTGGGGCCACGACTGGGACGAGTACGGCGAACTCTTTTTCATCAACACCGTCAACGGCCACCTCTGGCACGCATTTGCCGGCGCGCATTTCGTGCGGCCGCACACCATCGACGTGAATCCGCACGTCTATTCGCTCATCGATCAGCACGCGGATCACTGGCACTTCGACACGTCGCAGGACTGGACCAAGTCGCGCGACGGCGCGGCCAATTCCCTCGGCGGCGGCCACGCGCACATCGGCATGATGATCTATCTCGGCGACCAGTGGCCCGGCGAATATCGCGGCCACCTCTTCACGCTCAACATGCACGGGCGCCGCGCGAACCAGGAAATCCTAGAGCGCGCGGGCTCCGGTTACGTCGGTCATCACGGAGCGGACTTTCTGCTCGCGGCCGATCCGTGGTTTCGCGGCATCGACCTCGGCTATGGGCCCGATGGCGGCGTCTTCGTGCTCGACTGGAGCGACACCGGCGAGTGCCACGAACACACCGGCGTGCACCGCACCAGCGGGCGTATTTTCAAGATCACGCACGGCGAACCGCGGCGCATCGAGACGGGCGACTTGAGAAAAATGTCCGCGCGCGAACTGGCCGGCTTGCACACGCATCCCAACGAATGGTTCTCACGCCAGGCGCGGCTGCGGCTCGCGGAGCGCGCAGAGGCGCGCCTGCCGCTCGATGGCGCGGAGCCGCTGCTACGCGGGCTTTTTGAAAATGAGCCCGACGTGGTGGTGAAGCTGCGCGCGCTGTGGTCGCTCCATGCGATCGGCGCGGCGGATGAAAAATTCCTGCAAGCACAGCTCCGGCACGAAAATGAGCACGTCCGCGCGTGGGCCATCCGCTTGCTCACCGACGCGTGGCCGCTCGACACCGTGATGTCCGCGCGCCCCGCCTTCACCGACAACGACGCGCAAGTGAAAGCGCTCTTGCCGCTCCTTGTGCAGCGGGCGCGCAACGATCGCTCGGGCCTCGTGCGGCTCGTGCTCGCTTCCACTCTCCAGCGTCTCCCCGTCGCCGAGCGGCCGGCTCTCGCCGCGGAATTGATGGCGCACCGCGAGGACGCCGCGGATCACAATCTTCCGCTGCTTGTGTGGTATGGATTGATCCCCGTGGCCGCGCGCGATCCCGTCGCGCTGGTAAACCTCGTCGCGCGTTGCGAGTGGCCGCAGACGCGGAAATTCATCGTGCGGCGTCTGGCCGAAGACATCGAAAAAAATCCCGCGCCGGTCGATGCGCTGCTCGCGCTTGCCATGAGCCACGAGGCGATGCGCGCCGACATTCTCGCTGGCCTCTCGGAAGCCTTTGCCGGCTGGCGCAAAGCGCCGAAACCCGCGGCGTGGGACGCGCTCGCCGCCTCAGCGGACGCCGCGCTCAGCGACCGCGTGCGCGATCTCAGCGTGCTCTTCGGCGATGGCCGCGCGCTGGACGAAGTGGTGAAGATCGCGCTCGAAAAATCCGCCGATCTCTCCGCGCGCAAGGCCGCGCTGCAAACGCTCATCGAGAGCCGCGCGCCCGATCTGCGCTCGATCTGCGAGCAGTTGCTCAGCGTGCGTTTCCTTAACTCCGTGGCCGCGCGCGGGCTCGCGCTCTTCGACGATCCGGCTATCGGCGAGCGGCTTGTGAAAGCTTATTCGTCCATCCACTCCAGCGAGCGCCCGCAAGTCATCGCCGCTTTGGTCTCGCGCGCCTCTTTCGTGAAGCCGCTGCTCGAAGCCGTGAGCGCCGGCAAAATCCCGCGCGCCGATCTTTCCGCGTTCGACGTGCGGCAGATTCGCAGCTTCCACGATGCGGCGCTCGACCGCCGGCTCGCCGAAGTGTGGGGCGAACTGCGCGAACCCGCCGCCGACAAGCGCCAGCTCATCGCCCGCCTCAAAACGCGCCTCACTCCCGACGCGATCGCCCATGCCGACAAGAGCGCCGGTCGCGCCGTCTTTGCTCTCACCTGCGCTGTGTGCCACACCCTTTACGGCGAAGGCGGCAAGATCGGCCCCGACCTCACCGGCTCCGGCCGTGCCAATCTAGACTACCTTCTCGAAAACATCGCCGACCCCAACGCCGTGGTCGCCGCGGACTTCCGCATGACCGTCCTCACCCTAAAAGACGGTCGCGTGCTCAACGGCATGATCCGCGAAAAGACCGCGCGCACGCTGGCTGTGCAGACGATGACCGAGAAAATAACCCTCGAGCGCGGCGACGTGCAGAGCCTCGCCGAACTGCCCCTGTCCATCATGCCCGAGGGCTTGATGGAAGCGCTGAGCGAAACCCAATCGCGCGACCTCATCGCCTACCTCATGCACCCCACGCAGTCGCCCCTGCCTGCGCCGGCCGCTTCTCGCTAATCCAAGGAGAGGCGACACTCCTGCCGCGCTGCGAGACCTTCTTCCTCGATGGCAAAGGCCACTACTCGATGCCGATCGCACGCGCCCGCGAAATCCTCCTCGACCTCCGCGAAGTTAAAAATTGAAAATTGAAAAATGATGAAACTCCTCCTCACCGCGTTGCTCACCTTCACCGCCGCGGCTTTCGCCCAAAATCAGCCGCCGGCAGGATTCGCCGCGCTCTTCAATGGAGCCGACCTCACCGGCTGGCGCGGCGGCGAAACCTTTGACCACCGGAAGCTTCTCGAGATGATCGAGACCGATCGCCAGTCGCTGGTGGAAAAATGGACGCTCTCGATGCGCGAACACTGGCGCGTCGAAAACGGCGAACTCATCAACGATGGCACCGGCAGCTACGCGACCACGGTAAAAGATTACGGCGACTGCGAACTGCGCGTGGAATACAAAACGGTCCCCCGCGGCGACTCCGGCATCTACCTGCGCGGCGTGCCGCAGGTGCAAATCTGGGATTCCACCGACCCGCAGAAATTCAAACTCGGCGCGGACAAAGGCTCCGGCGGCCTCTGGAACAATTCCCCCGGCGCTCCGGGCAAAGACCCGCTCGTGCTCGCCGACAAGCCATTCGGGGAATGGAACCAACTGCGCATCCTCATGGTTGGCTCGCGCGTCACGATTTATTTGAATGACAAGCTCGTGGTCGATCACGCGATCCTGGAAAATTTCTACGACAAAAAACTCCCACCCGAAGCGCGCCGCCCCATCCTGCCGCGCGGCCCCATCGAGCTCCAAACTCACGGCGCGGAAATCCGCTGGCGCAATATCTTCCTCCGCGAAATTGGTGGCGACGAAGCCAATCGCATTCTCGCCGCGCACGGCTTCGAAAATTTTGCGCCCATCTTCAACGGCAAGGACATGGCGGGCTGGGCGGGCCCCATCGACGTCGTGAAAGTACAAGACAGCGCGATGGTCTGGCAGCGTGGCAAAGCCGGCACGATCTATTGGAATTCGGAGTTGGCGGACTTTGTCGCGCGATTCGAATTCAATCTCCCGCCCGCCGGCAACAACGGCCTCGCCATCCGCTACCCCGGCACGGGCGACACCGCTTATGTCGGCATGTGCGAGTGCCAGGTGCTCGACGATCGCTACGAAAAAGTGCGCGGACCCGGCCTCGATCCGCGCCAGGCGCACGGCAGCGCTTACGGGATGGTCGCCGCCGCCCGCGGTTACCAGCGCCCGATCGGGCAGTGGAACTTCCAGGAAGTCACCGTGCAGGGCTCGACTCTCCGCGTCGAACTCAACGGCACCGTGATCCTCGACTCCGACTTGAGCAAAGTCGATCCAGCCACCTTCATGGCCGGCCACGCGCATCCCGGCAAGGATCGCAAGACCGGCTTCTTCGGATTCGCGGGACACAACGATCCCGTCGAGTTCCGCGCCGTGCGCATCAAGAAACTCTGAGCGACTCGTCGCTTCGGCGGACACTCGGAGATCCACAAAAGCGTTGCGTCGCAATCATGCGCTCTTACTTTCCCCGCGTCCGCCCCTGGGCGCACATATTATGGCCGAAGTTCCCCACCTTACTCTCTGCTGCGCAGCCGCACTGCTGATCCCATTTCCGGCAACCTCTTCCCGTGCCCAGAGCATCGCCGCGCCGTGGGGCGGTTATGGGCACGACGCGCAGCACTCGGGCATTTCCGAGGTAGCCTCTCAACCGTTGCGGCGCGTCTTGTGGCGCACGCCGGTGGACCTCGCCCCACGTTACAGCGGCACCGCGCTCCTGGCCCACTACGGCTCGCCGCTCATCACCCGGCTGAATACCGTCATCGTTCCGGTAAAGACAGGCGCCACGGATGGCTTCCGCGTCGAGGCTCGCGATGCCGCGGATGGCTCGCTCAAGTGGATGCTGCCAACGGATTACTCACTCCCCTCGCATGGATGGCTGCCGAGTTATAACATCGCACTTACTCCAAAGAATCGCCTCTATTACCCCGGCGCCGGCGGCACCGTCTATTACCGCGATGCGCCGGACCTAACTAATCCGCCGCCTAACTCGACCGGACAGCTTGCATTCTACGGACTTACTAACTACCAGGCGGCTCCCGCGACTTATAACTCCAACGTAAAGATCAACACACCCATCACTGCCGACCGATATGGCAATATCTTCTTCGGCTTCCAAGTCTCCGGCGCCACGACTCCCGCTCTCCAGAGCGGGATCGCGCGCATCGCGGAAGATGGTACGGGCTCTTGGATTTCCGCCAGCGCGGCGGCCCTGGATGCCGGCATCGTGAAGGTCGCGCTGAACTGTGCTCCGGCGCTGAGTAACGATCATCGGACGCTCTATATCGGGGTGAGCAGGGGTAACTACTCCGGCGGTTATCTTGTCGCGCTTGATAGCCGCACCCTCGCGCCGGTTTCCAAGGTGCGGCTTAAGGATGTGCTCCATGCCGGCGACGACGCGCTCCTCTTCGACGACGGCACCGCCTCGCCCACAGTCGGACCTGATGGCGATGTCTATTACGGCGTGTTCGAGAGTTCCTTTTACGCCAATCACCTTCGCGGCTGGATGCTGCACTACGATAAGACGCTCGCAGTGACAAAGACCGCGGGAGCTTTTGGCTGGGACGACACCGCTTCCATCGTGCCGGCCTATCTGGTGCCATCTTATCAAGGTGCCTCCTCTTACCTCTTACTCTGCAAGTATAATAACTACGCCGGCGCGGGAGGCGACGGGATCAACAAGCTGGCCGTCCTCGATCCCAACGACACCATGGCCGATCCGGCCACTGGCGCCACGGTGATGAAAGAAATCCTCGCCATCGCCGGCCCCACGCCGGACAGCGAATTTCCGGACGTGCCCGGCGCGGTGCGGGAATGGTGCATCAATATCGCGGCAGTCGATCCCTTCACGAGGTCCGCGATCGTGCACAGTGAGGACGGAAAAATCTACCGCTGGGACTTTGCCTCCAACACCCTCTTGCAGACGCTCACGCTTACCGCCGGAATCGGCGAGGCTTACACGCCCACGGTCGTGGGAGTGGATGGCACCGTCTATGTGATCGCCAACGCGCTGCTCTTTGCGATCGGGAGGTAACGCCATGAAAACTCTTTCGATTGAAACGGAGCGCCGCCGTCCTCGTGCGGCCTTTTACAGCCGCCGCACCCGGACGGCGGCGCTCAGAGGCTTTGTGCTTGGCGGGGTGGGGCATGCTCCCGTGCA
>JBBRXP010000022.1:0-46244 GCA_038238555.1 Chthoniobacterales bacterium
ATCCCGGCACCATGAACCCCTTCGAGCACGGCGAAGTGTATGTGCTCGACGATGGCGCGGAGACCGATCTCGACCTCGGCCATTACGAGCGCTTTACCCACGGGCTGCTCTCGCGGGCCAATTCCACTTCGAGCGGTCAGGTCTATCAAGCCGTGCTCGAGGCTGAGCGGCGCGGCGACTATCTCGGCAAGACCGTGCAAGTGATCCCGCATGTCACCAATGAGATCAAGGCGCGCATCCTCCGCGGCGGCGAAGGCAAGGCGTGCGACCTCGTCATCACCGAGATCGGCGGCACCACGGGCGACATCGAGGGGCTGCCTTTTCTCGAAGCCATCCGGCAATTCATTCACGAAGTCGGTGCGCACAATGCCATCGTCATGCACGTGACCCTCGTGCCTTACATCAAGGCCGCGGGCGAACTCAAGACCAAGCCTTCGCAGCAAAGCATCGCCAAGCTGCGCGAGATCGGCCTGCAGCCGCAAGTGCTCCTCGCCCGCACCGAGCAGCGGCTCGACCCGGAGACGCGCGCCAAGCTTTCCCAATTTTGTTCCGTGCCGCTCGATGCCGTCATCGAGTGCCGCGATGTCGAGCACACCATCTACGAAGTGCCGCTGCGGCTGCAGGAGGAAAAGCTCGACGACATCGTGTGCCGCGCGCTCGGCCTCGAGGTGCCGCGCGCGGACATGACGCAGTGGAAGCGTTTCGTCGATCGCATCGTCAAGCCGAAGAAGCACGTGAAGGTCGCGCTGGTCGGCAAGTACACCGATCATCAGGATGCTTACAAATCCATCATCGAGTCGATGACTCACGCAGCCGCGGCGGCCGATTGCCACGTGAAGATCGAGGAAGTCGATGCCGCCGCGCTCGAGGAAGCTAAGAATCCCGGCGCGCAGCTCGGCCACGTCTCCGGCATCCTCGTGCCCGGCGGGTTTGGCGAGCGCGGGATCGAAGGCAAGATCATCGCCGCCCAATATGCTCGCGAGCACCGCGTGCCTTACCTCGGGTTGTGCCTGGGGATGCAGATCGCCACGATCGAGTTTGCGCGACACGTCTGTGGGCTGGATGGGGCAAACAGCACGGAGTTCAACACCAAGACGCCGCATCCCGTCATCGACCTTTTGCCCGAGCAGAAAAAAGTGAAGAGCAAGGGCGCCTCGATGCGCCTCGGCACTTGGGATTGCCATCTCCAGCCCGGCTCCAAGGCGCTCCAGATCTATGGCCGCACCGAGATCCGCGAGCGGCACCGCCATCGCTACGAGTTCAATAATTCCTACCGCGAGCAGATGGAGGCCGGGGGCTTCGTCATCGCCGGCACCTCGCCGGATGGGAAGCTCGTGGAGATCGTCGAGCTCAAGGATCACCCGTGGTTTCTCGCCTGCCAGTATCACCCGGAATTCCAATCCAAGCCCAACCACCCGCACCCGCTCTTCCGCGGCTTTGTGAGCGCCTGCCTGGCGCACGATGCGTGAGCAACGCGGAACGCGGAAGGCCTCGTCCGCCTGCCCTTCCTCAGCTTCGAGCGCTTCGCACTTGAACCGTTCCGCGTTCCAGAAAGCCGAGGGCGTGTGGCGGCCAGATCAGGTGGACCCCAGCCTGGCGCTGCTGTTCCTGAATCTGGAGGTGGAGTTCACGCATCCGGGTCCAATGATGCTTTGGGCGAAAGTGATGCTCGGCGTGGTAACCGTTATTGAACCAAAGCCAGGTTATGAATGAAGTTATGGGCGATGCCATTGATGTTCCAGGAGATGCTAACTGAGTAGATAAGTCCGAGCGGGACTAACAACCACCACGGAGTAACAGGAAACACCCAGACAAGCACCGCGAGGTATGCGGCGTGTGCGATCCCCGCGGCCAGCGGGATAACGTCCTTCGGAGAATGGGCGAAGAATTTCATGAGCGCGCGCGTAGCTGCGACGGTGACGTCGCAGCTACGCGGCGACCTTCTTGAATGCCTCGCCTTCATTGAGCGTGGGGCGCTCGGGCCGGCCTTTGTAGTGATAGACCAGTCCCATGTTATCGAGGCCCATAAGCCAGAGGATGGTCGCGTGAAGATCGTGCACGTGCAGTCGATCTTCGACAGCGTGCAGACCCACTTCATCCGTGGCGCCGATGGCCTGGCCGCCGCGGATTCCGCCGCCGGCCATCCACATCGTGAAGCCAGTCGGATTGTGATCGCGCCCATCGCCTTTCTCGCTCATCGGCGTGCGTCCAAACTCACCGCCCCACACCACGAGCGTGGAATCAAGGAGGCCGCGCGCTTTCAAATCCTTGAGCAGCCCCGCGACCGGTTTGTCGATCGCGTGACATAGCTTCGAGTGGTTGGCTTCGATCTTTGCGTGCGCGTCCCACTTGCTGCCGGCGCCGCTGTAAAGTTGCACAAAGCGCACGCCGCGTTCGACGAGCCGGCGGGAGAGCAGGCACATGCGGCCGAAGTCCGCGGTGTCTTTGTGGTCGAGGCCGTAAAGGTGTTTGGTCGCGTCGGATTCGCGCGCAAACTCCACGGCCTCGGGCGCGGCGGCTTGCATGCGAAAGGCGAGTTCGTAACTGGCGATGCGCGCTTCGAGTTCGCTCTGCAATTGGCGCGTGGCCGCGTGGCCGCGATTGATTTGGTTGAGCATGTCGAGCTTTGCGCGCTGCTCGTCGTCAGTCACTCCTTCGGGCGTGTTGAGGTTTGGAATCGGCTCGCTGCTGGCGGTGATGCGCGTGCCTTGATACACCGCCGGCATGAACCCGCCGCCCCAGTTGCGCGGCCCATTGACGACGCTCGACGAGTTATCCTGCATGACCACGAATGCCGGCAGATTTTGATTCTCCGTGCCGAGTCCGTAACTCACCCACGACCCGAGCGAAGGCCGCCCCGCGAGGATGGAGCCCGTATTCATCTGGCACACGCCGGAGGAGTGATTGATGCCATCCGCCCAACACGAGCGGATCACGGCGATGTCGTCCACGCACGTGGCAATCTCCGGCAACCAATCACTTACCCACAGCCCGCTCTTGCCATGCTGCTTCCACGCGCGCTTGCTGCCGAGCACCGGCGATTCCATCTCACCCATCGCGGTAATGACGCGCCCGAAGCTAGCCGGCAATGGCTTGCCTGCGAGCTTCTGAATGAGCGGCTTCGGATCGAAGGTATCCAAGTGCGAAGGCCCGCCCTCCATGAAAAGAAAGATCACGCTCTTGGCCTTGCTGGCAAAGTGCGGCCTGCGCGGAAGCAACGGCTGCGTGGCCGAGCGCGCCTCTTCCTGAATGGCCGCGCCGAGCGCCGAGTCTTGCAACAGATGAGAAAGAGCGAGCGCTCCAAAGCCAGCGCCAGCGCGGCAAAGAAAGTCGCGGCGGGTCGTGGTGAATTCGTGATGCGGTAGATTCATGGGAGGAGTGCGAAGTTGATTCTTAGGAGGGCAAATCTTTAGGCGTTCGTGCTCAATCCTTCTTATAAAGAGCCTTTAGAACATTGATCGTATCTCCGTCCCGGAGAACAACGTCGCCGGCGGTGGTTTCGCCTCCGGCTGAAGCCAACGCGTCGAGAATCGTGGCTCCCTTGGAAAGTGTAACCCTGGATGGTTTGTTGACCGCTCCGAGCACGTTGACCGTGATCTGAGCGGGCTTGGGCTTGGGCGTCTCTTCCGCGGAACACATCGCAGCGACTGCGAGGAGTAAGAGGAGTGCGATTGCTTTGGTTCTCATTTGGTGGGTTGTGCGTAAGAAGGGTCAAGCTCACGAGCCTTTTCGAGTTCTTTGATGGCGCGCTCGTGGAGACCCTGCTGTGAGAGAACAATTCCAAGATAATTGTGCGCGGTGGCATCGTCGGGTTTAAGTGCAATGGCGCGGGTCAAGGCGCGGACCGCTTCATCGAACTGGCCCCGTGAGTAATAGACGATGCCAAGCGTGCGATGCGAAAACGCATCGTTTGGGGCGATGGCGATGGCCTGCTGCAAGGCCTCGAGAGCGAGCTTTAACTTGCCGTTGCGGAACCGGACCACACCCAAGTTGGACAGGACATAAAGATTGTTGGGCACGACTTCCAGAAGACCCTCGTAAATCTTTTCTGCTTCT
This sequence comes from Chthoniobacterales bacterium, assembly GCA_038238555.1. GTDB lineage: Bacteria > Verrucomicrobiota > Verrucomicrobiia > Chthoniobacterales > Chthoniobacteraceae > JANNXQ01. The sequence goes on from JBBRXP010000022.1 coordinate 4,057, forward strand.
CGGAAGTTGCCGCTCTCGAAGCTTACTCTAACTTTGTTGGCGGCTTCCAGTTGTGCGGTTGGAACAGGCGGTGATGACTCTGCTGAGCCAATCTTGGCGATGGAGAAAAGTGCGGAACACAGCAGGGCGAGAAGCGGTGATTTCATAGGGACGCGGGATTGTTAGAGGCTGTTATGCACTTATCGTCCCTATCTAGCCCCAGCGGGCCAAAGGCCCAGAGATATGCCAGCCCAGGGCACCGCCCTGGGTAATGACCGTCCCATGCAGCGGGGGTTTTTTTTCCTATCGAAACCCAGGGCGTTGCCATGGGCTGGTATGAGACCGCACCTTTGGTGCTTATTCATAAGTAGGAGGCCAGTACTTAACACGCTCTAAACTTGTGGAGTGGGCGAAACGAACGGACGATTACCTCAGCCACGGAAATTTCGCGCGCAAGCGGGACGTGGATTCTTCAGCCGTGAGTCCTTCGACAGCGCCAAAGACGAGTTCGTCCACGCGTCGATTCCATTCAGCGACCAACTCCGGCTCGAGGGCGAGATCCTCGACGCTGACTCGCAATGTTTCGATGAGCTTGGCCTGCTGATCCCGCGACAATTGCAGCGCGGCGTGGGTGACTTCGTGTAGCGTGCTCATTGTTTTTTAGACTTCTTTTCATTTGCGCGGGACTCGATCCACCTCTGCAAAGAACGGTGACTCTCTCCCGCTGGTCGTCCTGCGACGATGCCTTCGATGCTGATGTCTTCGTCGAGGGCTGGCCAGTGAATGCCCTCGCCGCCCGCGATGAAACGGAAGGAACCGCGCTCCTCTGGCGTGCCGTGGAAGAGTCGCGGATACCAGGCGAGCGGGACCGAAATCGACCGCCCGTCCGCAAGCTCGACTGTAAGGGAATCAGTGGTGACTTGGGCGGCGGTCGCCCTCAAGGAAGCGGAATCAAGAATCAAAGTAATCATGCCAGCTTTGCAAGAGTAAGGGATGATGCTGCGCGATCAATCGCTGGATGCCATTGAGTTCCGCGCTAGAGAGACCAGCGCTCGACTGCAATGAAACCGGCTCGAGCCAAAACTTGGCCTTACTTGCATCGCGCTCGACGTGGACGTGCGGCGGCTCATGCCGGTCTCCGGCGTAAAAGAAGAAGCGATAAGGCCCGGAACGAAGGACAGTCGGCATCGCGCGGAGAGTTGAGCGGCGCCATCAATCGACATACAAAAACTCATTCGAGTTCAGCAGCACGTGGCAGAAGTCCACGAGCGCGGAGGCGCGCGGCTCGATCTTGGGGGCGTCGATGATTTTGGCTTCGATGTCGCCGCCGTATTGCGAGGAGTCTTTGTAAACGCCCGGATCGTTTTCAAACTTCCAGTAACCCACCGTGTGCTCGCTCGAGGCGGGGTCGTTGATGAGGAGATGTTCGGCCGCGAGCGCGACGTTGGAGATGCGCACGTCGTCCACCAGGCCGTCGAAGAGATTCTTGTCGTCGGCTCCGCGCGCGCCGACTTGCAACGGGGCAGGGGAGCGGATGCCGCTGGTGACTTTGTGCGAGAGAGTGGCGACCTGGATGGGTTCGTCGTCGTTGGCGAGATCCTTGGTGTAGAAGGTCACGCCGCGCTCGCCGGCATCGTCGAGGTCCACGCTCACGGCCACGAAATACGGCCGGCCGAGCTCGATGTGCAGGCCGCTGAAGATGGGCTCGACAGGATCCTTGTCGCTCCACGGATGATCGCCGCTCAGCAGCAGCACGAGGGTCTGCGGCTTGTAGCGGCTCTTCTTTCCCGTGACGCCGAGCGACCAGCCCGGGTGGCCCGAATGCCCGTCGCCTTGGGCCACGATGGTGCGCACTTCGCCATCCTCGTAAAGCGAGCGCAACACGATGAATGCCTCGGCCGTGAAGTCGCCGCTGGGGAATGCCGGATTGTCCGGGATGGTGAGCCGATCCATCGACGTGCCCGGCGTGAAGACGGCGGCGCGACCGTCGCGCATCGGCATCTTTTCGGAGGTGAAAGGTGCGATCTGTTTGCGCTCGCGCGGCCGTCCGCTGCGGCGTGTTTGCTCTTCGAGAAATTTGAGCGCGGCGTCGCTTTCCGCGGCGCTCGGTGCGCGGCCCATCGCGAGGCGGTAGGCATCGGAGACCACGCGCGCTTCATCCTCACTGCTTTCCCGCCGAAGCCGGCCGGCAAAGGCTTGCGCACGATGGAGCGACCACGGGCTGTTCATCATCAGCAGGCACTGCGTGGGTGTGGTGGTGACGTTGCGCTGCGCCATGCTGGTGAAGCCCTCCGGCACGTCGAACACATCGAGCACCGGGTCGCGCGTGTTGCGCAGCACCTTGGTGTAAATGGTCCGCCGCGGCGTGGCGGCATCCACGCTGGGGCCGGTGCTCTCGGGCTGGAGCTCGCCGGTCACCGACAGGATCGCGTCGCGGATTTGCTCCGCATCCATCCGCCGTGTGCTCGCGCGCCACAGCCAGCGATTCTCAGGATCTTTGAGCCGCGCGGTTTCCGCCATCGGGTTGTGCGTCGATTGCTGGTAAGCCGCCGAGAGCAGGATCGTGCGGTGCAGTTTCTTAAAGCTCCAGCCCTCCGCGATGAAGCGGCTCGCGAGCCAGTCGAGCAACTCGGGATGCGAAGGCGCGTCGCCCAATTTTCCAAAGTCGCTCGCGTTCGCCACGAGGCCGCGCCCGAAGTGATACTGCCACACGCGATTCACCGCCACGCGTGCCGTGAGCGGATTGCGCGGATCGGTGAGCCATCGCGCGAGCGCCGTGCGCCGGCCCGTGGAGTGCGGCCCCGAGGGCTCGATGACCGCGGGCATTTCATCGAGCAGCGTCAGAAAGCCGGGCTCGACTTCGCCGGCGCTGGCCTTCTTCGGAATGGTCACCGGCGGCGCCGCGGAGCCCACGTCCCTCGCGCATTGCAGCACCGCGGGCGACGGCGGCTTGATGCTATCGAAGGCGGCGAGTTGCCGTTGCAAACCCACGAGCTTGTCCTTGCTCGAGCCGCGCATCTTGTTGAGAAGGTGATCCCACTCGTAGGTGACTTGCCGGTAAGCAATCTCCGCGATTTGCTCTTCCCACGGCGTGCGCTCGGCGGCGGGCTTGCGGAGCATGGCCTGCACGTCGGGCGGGAATTTTTTGATCGCGGCCTCCGCGTCTTTCTTTTTCACCGGCTCGACGATGCCGTCGATCTGCGCGCGCAAGCTCGCGGTCTTTTGCTTCCACACTTTGAGTTGCGCGGTCTGCTCCTCGGGCGCCTTGAATGTCACCTTCTCCGGCATCGCCAGCGGCGCGAAGAAAGCCTGCAGCCGGAAGTAATCCTTCTGCAGGATGGGATCGAACTTGTGATCGTGGCACCGCGCGCACTGGAGGCCGAGACCCATGAACACGTCGGCCGTCACGTCGGTGATGTCGTTGAGCATGTTGGTCCACTGCCCGATCGCGTCGCGATTATTGTACTCGTAGATGCCGTGCCGCAGAAAACCGGTGGCCACCAGCGCGTCGAATTGGCCGGGGAAAAGTTCATCGCCGGCGAGCTGCTCCTGCACGAAACGGTCGTAAGGCTTGTCGCGATTGAAGGCGTCGATGACGTAGTCGCGATACCGCCACGCATCCGGCCGGTACTCGTCGGCCTTGTAGCCATCGCTCTCCGCGTAACGCACGAGGTCCAGCCAGTGCCGCGCCCAGTGCTCGCCGTATTGCGGGCTCTCGAGCAGGCGGTCCACTAGATCCGCGTAGGTTTCCTGCCCGTGCACAAAGGTGTCCACCTCCGCCGGCGTCGGCGGAAGCCCGATAACATCGAAGTAAACGCGCCGCACCAGTTGCTCGGGCTCTGCGCGCGGAGCCGGCTTCAGTGCTTGATCCGCGAGCTTCTTGAAAACGAAACGATCGACGTCATTGGCGCACCATCCGCCGTCGTCGAGCTTCGGCGGCGCGACTTCCGCGATCGGCTGGAAGCTCCACCACTTCCGATCTTCCTCCGTGATCCTGCCCTTCGGCCGCGTGCTCATTTTCTGTCCGCCCGAGTCCGGCCACGGCGCGCCCATCTTCACCCACTGCGTGAGCACCGCCACCTGCTCCGCGCCGAGCTGCTTGCCTTTCGGCGGCATCTGCAGGTCCGCGTTTTTGTAGCCGATCGCCTCGATGAGCAGACTCTTGTCTGCATCGCCAGGCACCACCGCCGGCCCCGTGTCGCCGCCGGTGAGCGCCGCCTCGCGCGAATCGAGCACGAGCCCACCCTTGATCTTCTCCGCCGAATGGCTGTGACACTTGAAACAACTTTCCCGCAAGATCGGCTCGACCTTGCGCTCAAAAAACTGCGAGCCTTCTTCGCTCGCCGCCGAGCACAATGCGGCAGACCACGACAGCAGGACAGCGACTCGGATGGGGAACGACATGGGCCGAATGTATGCGGCGCGGACGGGAAGGAAAATTCCAATTTCCGCGCCGCCCGCTTGCGGCTCGCGCGCGTGTGGCAGCTCAGGCCACCGCGTATTCTACGCCTCGCGGATTGGTCACCCGCTGCGAAGCATTGAGGATCTCGAGGCCCACGACGTTCCCTTCGCGATCGTAATCCAGAATCACTCCAGGCTTGTCCTCGTCGCTCTCCTCCACCGGCCCATCGCGCAGGATGATGCGGAGAATATCCACTTCGGGGTCGTAGGTTACTTTCATAGAGGGCTCCAGTATTTGGCGACCTTGCTGGTGTAATAGACAGTCAGAACGACCGGAGGTTGCTTGCCGTCGTCCACCATCGCGCGGAGCAGATAGGGTTTTCCGTCGCGAGCGATTCGCGATTGATAGCAGGTAATGCTGCCATGTCCCGGTACTTTCTGCTCGGGAGCATCGAGCACGGCCTCCAGTGCCTCCCGAGAGATAACGCGCCGAATCAGCTCATTCTCCGCGTGTTTGGAAATTCGGGCATTCATGGGGGGCGTTGGCCTTCCCGGCCTTGTATTTAGTCAAGAATCGAAAAGACGCACATGAGTGAAGCTGCCATCCTCGAAAAGATCGAGTCGCTGAGCCAGACCGTGGCCAGCTTGCAGCAGCGCGTGGAGGAGCTCAAAGACTTGCGCGCCCTCGAAGCAGCCATCGTCGAAAACGGTGACCAGCCGCTCATCCCTTGGGAAAAGGTGAAGGCGGAACTCGGACTCGACTGACTCGGATTGCTCCGCAGTTGAAGCGCGAATTTGCTTTCTCTTCAAAGGCCGCCTTGCCTCGCGCTCGGAAGCGATGTTCCATGCGGCGCATGAGGCTGCCCCTTCACGGTCCCACGCCGCTCGTGCTGCTGGCGGGGCTCGCGAGTTTCGCGATTGGCTTCGCGATGATGCGCTGGCCGGAGCGCACCGCGCCGGCGCTGGCGTCGGCGCCGATGCCAGCCCCGCGCGTGATCGCGGAGCCGGCGGCGGAGAAAGTGGACGACTCGCCCGCGGCTTCGAAGGCGCGCATCGAGTCGGTGTTTTCCATCGCCAACGGGCGGGCTGGTTTTCTGCGCGATCACTCGCTGTATGCGACGCTGCGGAAGATGGACGCGGCGGATTTCCTCGCCGCAGCCCGCGATCCCAAGGCGCTGGCCGAGCGCTTGCAGAAGGGCGGCCTGAGCGACGGTGCGCGCGCAGTCTTTGCCGAGGTCTATCTCGATCGCTGGCTCGCGCTCGATGCGCCCGGCGCGCTGCACTTCGTCGGCAGCACGCCGTTCCTCAGCCAACTGAGCGAGCGAGAGAAGTGGAAGGGCGAGGAGCAAGGCTGGTCTGCCGTGCAAGTGGCGGCCTTCCGCGCGCTCGCGCGGCACGACCCGCAGTGGACCAAAGATTATCTCGCCTCGCAGCCCGCGGGACTGACGCGCGATGCGGGCATTTACGCGCTGCTCAATCAAGTCGCGCGGCAGGACTCGGCGAAGGCGCGTCAGTTTCTCGCGAGCTTTTCCGACGGACCCAATCGCCTCGCCGCGGTGAAAGGATACGTGACTGGATTGGCGGCGGCCGATCAGCGCGCGGGCTTCGACGCGGCATCGGCGGAACCCGCGGGGCGTTTCCGCGAAAACCTCATCGAGGTCGCAATGAGCGAAGCTGGAAATCGCGGCGTAGTTTTCGTGAATGAATTGCTCGACCGGATCGACGATCCAGAGCAGCGGCGCTGGATGGCGCGCGCGAGTTTGGACTCAATGCGGCGTTCGTCCTCCGACGATCCGCTGCCGTGGATCAAGGAGGAGGCGAAGCGCACCAAAGAACGTCCGGGCGGAGGATGGGCCGAGCCATGGGAGCGGAGCATCGCCTTTGCAGTGCAAGGCGCGAAGTGCGGCGAAGCCGCGGAGTGGGCCGCCACTTTGGAGAACGATCCGCAGCGAAATATCTTCACCAAGATCGTGAGGGAGTGGCAGCAGCGCGACGCGGATACGCTGCGGACGTGGCTCGCGGAACGCGCTTCCACGCTCGATCCGCCGGCGGTCGAATCGGTCGGCAAGCACTTGCGCGAGATGGCGCAGGTCGATGGTGCGGCGATGAGCACGTGGGCCGACTCGCTGCCCGCGGGCCGACTGCGCGACGAGGCACAATATCAAGTCGCCCTCAGCATGGGAGCGGCGGGCGACATTTCGCGCGCAGTCGCGGCGTACGAATCCGTGGCGGCGCGCGACAAGACCGGCTCGCTCGCGCGGCAACTCATGGCTGTGGTCGCAACGGAGAATGGAGCAGCGGCCGCGCAGTGGGCGATGCAATTGCCGGAAGGTCCGGCGCGGAAGGGCGCCATCGAAAAGGTCGCCGAGAAATGGAGCGAGTCCGATCCGCGCGGCGCCGCGGACTGGCTCGGACACTTCCCCGCCGGACCAGAGCGCGACAAGGCCGTGAGCATGTATGCGTCGAAAGCAGCTTATGCCGATCCGGCGGCGGCGGCGGAATGGGTGCTCCAAGTCGAGGACCGCAAAGTCCGAACGGATGCAGCGTTGAATGTGTTCTGGACGTGGAGTCGGGAGAACCCTGCCGGCGCACGGGCCTGGCTGCGCGACCTTTCGGGAGTGAATGACGCGCAGAGAAAAGAAGTGCTGCGCAACGCCCGATGAAGACGGGAGCGTTGATCGTCACTTGCGTCGCGGGGCTTGCAATCGGCGCGCTCGCGGGACGCAGCCTTCGTGCATCGAAGAATATTCTCGCCGGTGATTCCGTTGCCGCAGTTCGCACACATTCCGGACCGGAAGACTCGCGAGCGAAAGGCGCGTCCGCATTTGCCGACACCGCCGACGACCGGATCGCGCGGCTCTTCACCGCGCTGAAGGAGCCGTCAACTCTGGTGCAACATTTCGAATTGTTCGAAGCGACGCGCGCATTCACCGCGGACGATCTGCCGGGTCTGGTGAAACGCGCGGAGTCGCTGCCGCTCGAACTGAAATCCGAAATGATGATCGCGCTGATGACGCGGTGGTTTGAACTCGACCCTGCCGCCGCGGAGCAATGGATGCTGGAGCGTCCCGACTTTGGATGGGGCATCGAGGCGTGGGCGCGCGCCAACCCGGAATCGGCCATCCGCGCCGCGCTCGCCACGCCGGCGAGCCTGCGATCCCGCAAAGTGATCTTCGCGGCGATCGAAAAACTCGCCGGCAAAAAACCCGAGGCACAAGCCGCGCAACTTCGCGAGTTGCCGCCCGGCCCGCTGCGCGATCAGGTCTTCGCCGAAGTGCTCAAGAAATGGTCAGACATCGATCCCGCCGCCGCCTTCTCCTCGCTCGCGGAAATGTCGCCCGGCGGCGTGCGGGATTCCGCACGTGAGGACGTGATGTTGAAGTGGGCAAAGAAGGATCCAGCGAAGGCGCTCGCGCAACTCGATGCCATCCTACCGACGCTCAAGGCGGGCGTGCTTGGAAACGAACTCGTCATCCACGCAGCGTCGGCCATCGCGGAGAAAAATCCGCGTCTTGTCGCTGATTGGTTGAGCCAGATTCCCGTGGAATTTCGCGACGCAGCCGGCATCGCTGCCGCGGGGATTTGGGCGAGGAAGGAGCCCGCGGCCGCGTTGGATTGGTGCATGACTCAAGGCGTGGACGCCGCCCGCGGAAACCGCCAGGGGTTTAATATGTCGATGTCCAGCGTGCTCGGCGAAGCCATCTCAAACGCACCCGCGGCAACCATTGCGTGGCTCGATGCCCAGCCCGTCGGACCGGAGCGCGAACGCTTGATCGAGCGTGCGTTTTCGGAAACCTGGAAGTCGGGCAAAGAGGACATTTTTAGGAGTGAAGGCAAGGCGCCCATGCGCCTCTTCAACGAATTGCCGCAAGACGCGCAAGTGCGCACTGCTCGCGAAATCGGCGAACGCCGCGGCATGACGTCCGACTCTTCCGATCTCAGCGCCTGGGCGCATACCTTCGCTCCAGGCCCGGCGCGCGCCGAAGCCTTCAGCGCCCTGTTCGGCTCCACTTATGGGCACGATGCCTCCCGCGCGGACGCGCTGCTCTCGCAAGTCGCCGTGGGCGCCGATCGCGACGCCGCGTTGCGCGGCCTCACCACCATGATGACTTACAGCGCCCCCGCCGCCGCCGCGACGCGCGCACTCGGCATCGCCGATAGCGCAGTGCGCCGCGAGACGCTCGACACGGTCATGAAAACCTGGCTCAAGCGCGACCCCGCCGCCAGCCGCGCCTGGCTGCAAGACTCCAGCGCCATCCCCGCCGCCTGGAAAGAGCCGTGGCTGCGCGCGCGGTAGGAGAGGAGTCGAAGCCTGGGGCGCGTTGAAGCCTCGCCGTCTCGCCCCTCGGAGATTGGGGAAAGAGTCCGGCGATGGAGCGTGGGCGGCCTGGCCCGCCTTTCGACCTCGTCGTGCAGCCTCGGGCGGACGGGCCGTCCGCGCCCCATCCGCGGGATTTATTTCACAATCCCTCAGCACATCGGGAGCTGCGCATCGACGATGAACTTCACGCGACTCTCAGGGCCGTGGCGGACTGCAGGCCCGCCTTCGATGTCCTTGGTTTTTCATCTTGCCACGCGATGCTTTGCCGTGCAAAGTCGCGCCCATGTCCATCCGCGCCGAAGCCGAGGAAAATCTCCGCGTCATCCGTTCTCTCATGGAAAAGGCCACGGTCTATCGCGCCGTCTCGGCTCCCGGTGCGCTGGTGGGCGGACTTTGTTCCGTGCTCCTGTCGTTGGTTGCACTAACGAAGTCGAGTCCAATGGAACCGACTCGTTTCGTGGAGCCCTGGCTGGCGGTCTTGCTCATCACCGCGGTCGCAAACTTCGGACTGCTTTGGCGCGATGCGGTCCGACGAGGCGAGCCTTTTGTGTCGCCCGGCATGCGCCTCGCATTGCGCGCGATGATTCCTGCGCTGCTCGGCGGCGCCCTGTGCCTTTGCATCCGAGCCGAGAACGGATTCGCTCTCATCGCTTCGCTGTGGGTGCTCTTTTACGGCATCAGTCTGCTCGCCGCGTCGCACTTTGCGCCCAAGTCGATCTGTTGGCTGGGCCGCGCTTTTTTTGCCGCGGGTGCAGGTCTGCTCCTCGGTAGTTCGCAAATTTCGGCCTGGGCTCGGCTCACTCACCACTCAGGCATCGCGCACGCGATCATGGGCGGCACCTTCGGCCTTTTCCATCTCCTCTACGCGGTGTGCGCGTGGCCGCGGAAGTCGGAGCCGTGACCCGATGTTCGACTTCGAGAAACTCGACAAGCTCATCCATGAGAAAGGGCGGCTCGGCATCATGACGCTCCTCGCCACCCGGCCGCGCTGGCCGTTTCAGGATTTGAAGAGCGAGCTGAAGATGAGCGACGGCAATCTCATCACCCACCTGCGCACGCTGCACGACGCCGGACTTGTCGCCGTGACAAAGGAAGTGCTCGACCGCCCGCAGACCAGCTACGCGCTCACCGCCAGGGGGCGGAAAGCATTCGGCGACTACCTCTCCGTTCTGGAGCAGATCTTGAAGGCGGGGAGAAAGTAAATTTTTGCCCAAAAGCTTTGCCACACAAAGTAACCACCGATACCACATGAAAATCCAACTCGCAGAACACTACGGCCTCTGCTTCGGCGTCCGCGACGCCATCGCGCAGACCGAACAACTCGCCGCCCGCGGCCCGCTCACCGTCCTCGGCGAGCTCGTTCACAATCCCATCGTCCGCGACCAGCTCTCGCAGCGCGGTGTGCGCGAAGGCTCGCTGGCCGACGCTGCGAGCGCGGACACGCCGCAGGTGATGATCACCGCGCACGGCGCCTCCGATGCCGCGCGCTCGGCGTGGCGGCGAGCCGGCTTCGGCGTGGCCGATGGCACCTGCCCGCTCGTCCGCCACGCGCACGATCAACTGCGGCTGCTCGTGCAACTCGGCTATCATCCTGTGGTCATCGGCAAGCGCGGCCACGTCGAGGTCGCGGGCCTCATCGGCGATTTCCCCGGCGCCTGCGTGATCGAGACCACCGCCGACATCGCCATGCTCCCGCCGCACGAGCGCTACGGCGTGATCTCGCAGACCACGCAACCCATCGATCGCGTGCAGGAGTTGCTCGCCGCGATTCGTGCCGCGCGGCCCGCGAGCGAAGTGCGCTTTGCCGACACCGTGTGCCAGCCCACGAAGAAGCGCCAGGCCGCGCTGCGCAAGCTGCTCGCCGAATGCGACACGATGGTGGTGGTCGGCGGACGCAACAGCCACAACACGCTGCAACTCGCCGCCGCCGCGAGCGCCGCCGGCCTCGCCGTCTTCCACGTTGAGCGCGCGGAGGAATTGCGCGCGGAATGGTTTCGCGAGGCGCGGAACGTCGGCATCACCGCCGGTACTTCGACGCTCAAGGAGACCGTCGCCACCGTCCACGCGCGGCTTGAAGAGCTGGCGAAGCTGAATCTTGAACGAAGCAAAAGCACGCACAGTCGCAGCGCTGCTCTCCTCCCCGCGCAATGACTTCTCAATTTCCTCCTCCATCGCCGACCGATGTGAGTGTCCTGCGTCGGGACTTGCGGCTGCTCCCGACCGTGTGCGCGGTTGCCGCCGCCACGTTGCTCGGCGATTTTCTGATGTGGCAGGCGATGCCGGGGCTGGGACTGGCGATCTTTCTTGCGACACTCGCGGCGATATTTTCCGCGCATCGGCTTGCGACGGGCATGAGCCTGCGCGCGTGGTTGGGCGCGGCGCTCTTGCTCGGCGCGTGCGTGCAGACGGCGATCGAGTTTTGTCTCACCAATGCCATCGTCGTCTTCGTACTGCTGCTGGTGCTGTTGGGCGAGGGGTCGTATCCGCAACTTGCCGGTGGCTGGGCGCGATGGTGGGAAGCATTCGTGTCGATGTGCGCCGCGCCGGCGCGCTGGATCTGGCTGGCGCGCTCGGTGAGCGAGCAGCCCTCACATCCAGGCGCGCGGGCTGCCGCGCTGCCGCGACTGCTGCGCATCGTCGCGCCAGCGGCTCTGCTCGCGGCGCTCTTCACCGTCGTGCTCGGGAAGGGAAATGCGATCTTCGGCAACTTTCTTTCGCACGCGCTCGATCGCACCTGGCAGTGGGTGCTGCGCTTCGATTTCTCGCCCGCGCGCGCCGTCTTCTGGCTCATCCTCGCCACGCTGGCGCTCGCATATTTCCGGCCCCGCGATGCAGCGAAAAAGCCGCGGTTCTTCGCGCGAGTGCCCGGGGTGTGGCAGCGCCGGGATGCGACGGTCGCGCGTTGGCAAAGCTACTGCGCGCTCGGAGCACTGAACGCGCTCTTCTTCATCGTGAACACGATCGACGTCGTCTTCCTCTGGCATCGCGGCGGCGTGCCCGCCGGAGTCGATCTAAAAGCCTACCTGCACGAGGGCACCCACAGCGTGATCGCCGCGACGGTGCTCTCGGCCATCGTGCTCGGCGTGCTCTTTCAGCAAGCGGGCGAAGTCTCTCGCGGGCGCGGGCTGCGCGTGCTCGCGCAGGTGTGGATCGCGCAAAATCTCGTGCTGCTCGCCGGCGCGTGCCTGCGCTGGCGCCTGTATCTCGAAGCCACCGGGCTGCTCACCGCCAAGCGCATCCACCTCGTGTGCTTCCTCGGTCTGGTGGCGCTCGGCTTCGTCTTCCTCGTGCTGCACATCGAGCGCGGGCCGGACCTGCGCCGGCTCCTGTGGCGCAATGCGGTCGCAACGTTCGCGCTTTTCTACGCGCTGCAATTCATCAACACCACCGGCCTCGCCGCGCACCGCAATGTGAGCGCATGGCAGCGCGCGGATGGCCACGGCCTCGACGTGCAATACCTCGGCGAGCAGGGAGAGAATGCGTGGCCCGCGCTCCTCCGCGTCGCGCAGCAAGGCGGGCCGGATGAAGGGCACGCCGGCACGGCACGGATGCGTCTGCGTCAAATCGCGGAGCAAGAGCAGGCGCGTCTCGCCAAAGAGGATTGGCGTGAGATTCAATTCCGCCGCGACGTCCACGCCCGGGCCGTGATCTCCGCCGCGAGTCGGTGATTGGCATTCGATTCGAGTTCGACGAGAAAATTTACTGGCGGCAGTGAGGCACGGCGCCTACGGTCCCGGTCTTTCGGAGGTCAGGGAAAGGGCGCGCTTAGCTCAGTGGTAGAGCGCTTGCTTCACACGCAAGAAGTCACAGGTTCGAACCCTGTAGCGCGCACCATCCGGGGAAGTTGAGAAGTGAGAGTTGAGAGTTGACTCCACAAGATGTGGTGGTAAGTCCACACGCAATTCCGGCTCTCACACAAGATGCATTGCCCTAAGTGCGGCGCGATTGAGGATAAGGTAATCGATTCCCGCCTCTCCAAAGACGGGCGGGCAATCCGCCGCCGTCGAGAGTGCATCGGCTGCGCGCATCGTTTCACCACTTATGAAGAGGTCGAGCGCAACGACCTGCGGGTGGCGAAACGCGACGGACGCAGTGAGGCGCTCAGCCGGCAAAAGCTCTTGAGCGGGATGATCAAGGCGTGTGAAAAGCGGCCCGTCTCGGTGGAAATTCTCGAGCAGGCGGCGGATGCGCTGGTGCAGGAACTCGAGAATGAATTTCAGCGCGAGATCCCGAGCCAGGTCATCGGCGCGAAAGTGATGGAACGCTTGCACCACCTCGATGCGGTGGCCTACGTGCGCTACGCCTCAGTCTATCGGCACTTTCAAGACATCGGCGAATTCATCGAAGAAATTCAGCACCTCGAACGCCACCCGAAACGCAGCGCACTGCAGCCGGAACTTTTTAAGACCTGAAACCCGGGTAGAAACCTGAAACCTGAAACCTGAATAAAGAAATCTGGCCGCGGACTTTCTATAAATCAGGTTTCAGGTTTCAAACTCAGGTTTCTCTTAATACTCAGGTTTTTCTTCCCATGATCGCCTTTCACGACCACCTCCCCGTCATCGAACTCCACAACGGCCAGGCCGTGGCCTTTGAGCGCGAGTGGCTGGTGCGCTCGCTGGCGCAGGCCGCGCGGCGCGCGGGCTACGCCAAGTGGTGGCTGGCGGAGCACGTGGCGGAGAGTGTGACCACGTTTTTCCGCGCTCAGGAGGAGTGCAACGTGATGACCGTGGGGCGGCTCACCACGGCGGTGCAATCGGTGTTGCAAGTCATCGGTTACGCGGAGGTGGCGCGGCACTTTGCGCCGGCGCCGCCGCGGCAGCGCATCTCGCTGGTGGGCTTGGCGCGAGAAGCCGGCGCGGGCTACGAGCTTGCGTTCTTCGAGATCTTGGGCCGGAAAATCCAGGAGGTGCTGCAGGAGAAAGACTGCGACTTCGAACTCATCGGCATCGAGCCCTGCGTGAAGCTGCTGTGCTCGAGCCGCGCGTGGAGCCGCGCGTGCGAGCGGCTGCGCACGGAGATCGTCTCCTTTGCACGAGAGCAAACCGGCGGCGCGGGCCGCGACCGGCACATCACCTTCTCGCTCACGTGACTCTCTTTGAAAAGATCGCCGCCGGCGAAATCCCCGCGCGGATCGTGCACGAAGCCGCCGATTTCCTCGCCTTTCACGACGTGAATCCGCAAGCGCCTGTGCACGTGCTCATCGTCCCGCGGCGCTGCATCGCGCGGCTCGCCGAGGCGCAGTCGAGTGACGCGGATTTGCTCGGGCGGATGCTGCTGGCCGCGCGCGAGATCGCACAGAAGCTCGGCGTGGCAGAGAGCGGGTATCGAGTCGTGATCAATTGTGGCCGCGACGCCGGCGAGTCCGTGCCACATCTGCACATGCACTTGCTCGGCGGACGCGCAATGCAGTGGCCGCCGGGTTAGGAGCAAGGGAGCGACGCCGTCCTCGTGCGGCATCGTAGAATGCGTGCATCGCGACATTTCGAGGGAAGGGCCGCACGAGGACGGCGGCGCTCCGCAACAGAACGCGGTGGACACTCCACTCTCAACTCTCAACACTCCGCCCATGTTCACCCTGCCCCTCATCGCCGTACTGGCCATCTACGCGGCGCGCATGGTAGAGCTGGCCACACCCCGCGGCGTGATCCGCGGGCCGGTGAGTGAACGCTGGTCGCTCCGCATTTTCTGGCTCGTGGGCTCGATGATCTTCATTGGGTCCATCGCGGAATACTTCATCCGCGGGCGCGGGCTGGACTGGCCGTGGTTTGCGGCCGGGGCCGCGTGCGCGCTGGGTTCGTTTGCGCTGCGGCGGCGGGCCATCGCGGCGCTCGGCCGCTTCTGGAGCCTGCACGTGGAGATTCGCGACGAGCACGAGTTTGTACAAGACGGGCCGTTTCGCTGGATGCGGCATCCCACTTATCTCTCGATGCTGCTCGAACTGCTCGCCGGCGCGCTCATCCTCCGGGCCACCTTCACGCTCTGCCTCGTGCCGCTGCTTTACTTTCCCGCGCTTGCATTTCGCCTCAAGATCGAGGAGGCCGCGCTCATCGCGAAGTTTGGCGACGCCTATCGGCTCTACATCCGCACCACGCCCGCGCTGCTCCCCCGCTTATGGCCACACTCCCCCTAAACTCTCTTCGCAAATTCCCGGGAAACGGCCACGCCCGGCGCGTGGTGGTCACCGGCCTCGGCATCATCTCGCCTTCCGGCAAGGACGTGGACACGCTCTGGCGCAACGTGCGCGATGGCGTGAGCGCGGCGGCTCCCATCACGCGCTTCGATGTGTGCTCGCTGCCGGTGAAGATCGGCGCCGAGGTGAAAGACTTTCGCATCACCGACTACGCGGAGGTGCGGACCAGCCGGCTCGACATGAGTGTTCAGTACGGAGTGGCCGCGGCGACCATGGCGCTCCGGGATTCCAAGATCGACACGCGCAACGGCAGCGCGCGCATGGGCATTATCGAAGGCACCACTTTGAGTGGCTCGGAGAGCTCGCTCAAAACGCAGAAGGCCTTCCTGGATTCCGACGGCGACTACCGCAAGCTGCACCCTTACAATGTAGTCGCGTGTTATTGCGGCGAGGGCAGCAGCACCATCAGCATGCAGTTGGGCATCGAGGGCGCGGCGGTCACTTATTGCTCGGGGTGCGCTTCGGGCACCGATGCCATCGGCCACGCCATGCGGCTCATTCGCTCGGATCAGTTTGATGTGATGGTCGCCGGCGGTTCCGAGCACATGCTGCCGATGATGCACATCGGCTTCTGCCGGCTCGGCGCCATGAGCGAAAAAAACAGCGACCCCACGCGGGCGATGCGGCCCTTCGACCGCTCGCGCGATGGCTTCGTGCTCGGTGAAGGCTCCGCTTTTCTCGTGCTCGAAGAGCTCTCCCACGCGCTCGGCAGAGGCGCGAAAATTTACGCCGAGATGATCGGCCACGGCGCGACCAGCGAGGCGCATCACCCCACCGACCCGCATCCCGACGGCCTCGGCTACCAGCGCTGCATGGAGCGCGCGCTTCGGGACGCGGAGCTCGAGCCCGAGGAAGTGGACTACATCAATGCCCACGGCTCTGCGACGCCGAAGAACGACCCGATCGAGACGCACGCAATCAAAGCCACCTTCGGCGCGCACTCGCGGCGGCTGTCCATCAGCGCGACCAAGCCGGTGACCGGGCACTTGATGGGCGCGGCGGGCGCGATCGAGACGCTCATCACGATCCTCGCGCTGCGGCATCAGACGATCCCGCCGACCATCAATCTGGAAGTGCCCGACGACGGTTGCGATCTCGACTACGTGCCTTCGAGCCGGCCCTACCCGATCCGCGTGGCGATGAATTTGAGCGCTGGATTCGGAGGCCGCTACGCCTGCCTGCTCATGCGCCATTTTGCGGGATGAATTCGCTGCAGATCGCCGCGCTGGTAGCCACGACGATCAATGTCCTCCTCACGCTCCTGGTCTTAAGGAGCAACTTCCACGCAAAGACCACCGCCGCCTTCACGGTCTGGGGCGCGTCGCTCACGCTGTGGAATCTCGGCACGTTTTTCGCGCTCGGCTCCCCGCCGCGCGCGCAGGCTTACTTCTGGATTCAAGTCCTCCAGCTCGGCGTGATCTTCATGCCCGTGAGCATGCTGCACCTCTGCCTCGCCATCGCGGAAGTGCGGCGCACCGGGCTCGTGGCGGCGCTCTACGTGGTGAACATCGGCTTCGGTCTCAGCCTCGGCACGGACTGGTTTCTGCGCGATGTGCGGCAGTTGCGCTTCGGCTACTGGATGGTGCCCGGCCCGCTCTTCTGGGTCTTCCTCGTGTGCTTCGCGGCGGAATGTTCAGCCGTGATTTTCTTGCTGCACCACACCGGCCGGCGCGCCACCGGCGTGCGCAAGACGCAGCTCGATCTCATGTTCAGCGCCTGCGTCATCCTCACGATTTTCGGCGTCAACGATCTGCTGCCGATCCTCGGCTACGACCGCTATCCCTTTACCAGCCTGCCTTTCCTGCCCATGGCCAATCTCTCGGCCATCTTCTTTGCGCTCGTCATCGCCTACAGTTTATTGCAGCACCAGTTCCTCGATGTGCACGTGACGTTGAGCCGCGCGGCGGCGCAAACGGTGCGGCTCATCTTCGTCTCCTTCATCGGCCTCGGCCTCCTGTTGCTCACCGAAAGCCTCGCGCCGGAGAAGACTTTCACGCCGCTGGCCTTTGCCGCCACGCTCATCATCGTGCTCGCGAGCACGTCGCTGGCCTCCATCATTTTTCCCCGCTTGTTTGGACAGGGCGACGACCGGCTCGAGCGGCGCATCCTCGGCGACCGCTTCGAATATCAGGACCGCGTGCGCGGCTTCATCGAGAGCATGATCTGGTACAACAATCTCGAGAAGATGCTCGACGATCTGCACGAGCTGCTCACGCGCACCTTCCGTCTCACGAGCTACTGGTTGATCCTGCGCGACGAGAACCAGCGTGTCTTCACGCTCGTGCGCGCCCACCCTTTCGAGCCGCCACGCGCGCTTCCGGAGTTCAAGGCGCAATCGCCGGTGTTCGAATATTTTGAGCACGGCAGGGCGGAATATCTGAGCGTGGATGCGAAGTATTCGCGCCCCGGCGCGCGCGCGGTGGAACGGCTCGCGCGCCAGCAACTATCGGGCTTCCCAGCCGAGTTCTGTTTTCCACTGACCTCGCAGAACGAACCCTTCGGCCTCTTCCTCGTGGGACCGAAAAATCATGGCGCCGCCTTCACGGCGACGGACATCACGCTGCTCGTGGCGATGGTCAAGAACCTGAGCCTCATGGTGAATCAAATCCGGCTCAAAACGCAGATCGCGCAAACCCAAGAGCTCGACTTGCTCGGCCGCATGTCGAAGGGCATGGCGCACGATCTCAACAATCTCCTGACGCCCATCTCGGCGCTGCTCCAGCTCGCCAACGAAAGCAGCGCGCAGCGGCTCAACGAAGAACTGCTCCCCATCTCGCTGCGCAACATTCACACGATGCGCGCTTACATTCAGGAGGCGCTTTTTTTCTCCGAGCATCTGCGCCCCGATCTGCAACTCGGCCGCCTGGACCTCGCCGTCGAGCACGCCGTGGAAGCGGCAAAAGCCAGCCGCAAGAAGCTGGTGGAAATCGTCGCCGAAACGCCGGGCGAAGTGCTTGTCGAGATGGACGAAGTGCTCATCGAGCGGCTCATCGCCAATCTCATCTCGAACGCGATCGACGCCTCCGCGCCCAACTCCGCCGTGCATGTGCGCCTCCAGCGGCTCGCAAAATCCGAGGCCGCCCGCGACTGGCTGCGCGTGCGAGTGAGCGACGCCGGCGAAGGCATCTCGAGGGAAAATCTCGAGCGTGTCGTGAAGCCCTACTTCACCACCAAAGATCGCGGCGACGAGAACCGCGGCTTCGGACTCGGCCTCGCCATCTGCCGCAAGATCGTAAATTTGCACGGGGGAAATCTTTCGATTGCCAGCCAGATCAAAAAAGGAACAACTGTGCAGGTCGATCTCCCCAGCCGACAACTCCAGCACCCCATGCCACCCGTCTCCGCGCTTGCCTAAATGCACACCCTGCTCGTCGTCTCACGACAGGCATCGCTGGCAAGCGCGATCGAGGCAGTGCTGGATCCGGCGAGGTTCCAACTCATCGCGAAAGAGGAGGTGGCGTATGCCGAGCAATTGCTCAGCCGCGGCGCGATCGACGCCGCGATCGTCGATGCCGAGGCGGCGGATGCGCGGGCGATCCGCTCGGTGGAAGCGCTCAAAACTTTTGCGCCCGCGTGCCCAGTCCTCATCTACACCGAGGCCGAGCATTGGGAGCGCGAGGAAGATGCCTACCTGCTCGGCGTGGCGCACGTGCTGGCGAAGCCGGTGCGCGGCAAGCTGCTCAACATGCTGCTCGATCGCGTCTTCACCGAGCCCGAGCCCGTGGCCGCAATCGCGACGGCGCCCATTGCCGCCACCCCGCGCAACGGCCACGATTCGCTGCGGGCGCTCGAATCGCTGCGGCGCTTTTCCACCGTGCTCTCGCACAGCCTCGATGCGGGCAATCTTCTCAAGCAGGTGTTGCTGCCGCTGCGCGAAATCATGGGCGTCAATCGCGCAATTATTTTCCTGCGCAAGCCCGCGTCGCTGGCCGGCGGTGCGCACTCGCAGGACGATCGCTGGCTGCGCTCGGCGTGCGCGATCGGGCTCGACCAGAGCGTGCTCCAGCACTTCGCGCTCTCGCTCGGCGCCGGCATCGGCGGCTACCTGCACCGGCAGGGCCGCATCCTGCGAGCAGACAGCCACGATGCGCGCGCGAGCCGCGAGATCTCCAAGGAGTTTCAACTCCTCGGCGGTCACGTGGCCATCCCGATCCTCGACCGCGAATCGCTGCTCGGCATCGCCGTGCTCGACGAACGGCTGACGGGCGAAGCGTATTCGAATGAAGAGCTCGGGCTCGTCTTCCACATGCTCGAGGAAGTGGGGCTGGCGATCCGCAATTCATGGAAGCACGACCAGCTTCTTGCCAACGACGCAATGGTCGGCGGCATCCTCGGCCATCTCGGCAGCGGCTGCGTGGTCTTCGGCGCGAACCTCACCACGCTGCACGCCAACGCCGCGGCGAAACGATTTTTTCTCGGTGAAAAATCCGGCAATGCGCAGTTCGAATTCAGCGACTTGCCGCAGCATCTCGGCAGCCTCGTCTTCACCGCGCTCAAGAGCGGCACGGGCTGCGCGCCTTTCAAGCAAGCGCTGCCCGGCGCGCCGGACCGCACCTTCAGCATCGAGGTCACGCCCTTCCATCCCGATGCCGCTCTGCTCAAGATCGAAGACATCACCGAGCACGAGCGCGCCAAGAAGTTGGAGATCGAGACCTCGAACTTGCGGCTCGTGAAATCCATGGCCGAACATCTCGCGCACGAGATCGGCAATTCGCTCGTGCCGCTCTCGACTCATCAGCAATTGCTCAGCGAATCCATCGGCGATCCCGAGTTTCAGAGCTCGCTTTCGAACGCGATGTCGAGCGGCGTGAAGCGCATCTCGCGGCTCGCAAATCAGATGGTCTTTCTCGCGCGCGAGTGGGCGGGCGAGTTTGGCGAGTCGGTCAATATCGCGGACCTCATCGTCGAGGCGTTTCACGACGCGCACGCCTTTCATCCGGGGAAGAAAGTCGCGCAGCTCAGCTTCAACAAAGACCTCGCGCCGTGGAAAGTCACCGGCGATCACAAGGCGCTGCGCCACGCATTTTCCGAGATCATGCTCAACGCGTTGCAGGCAAATCCCGACGATCCCAACGTGTCGGTGCAACTGCACGAAGACCGCGCGGGCGAACACAATCTCGAAGTCGAGGTGCGCGATTCCGGCAAGGGCTTCACCTCGGAAAGCGCGCGCCGGGCGCCTGAGCCTTTCTACTCCACGCGCACCGTCGGCCTGGGCCTCGGGCTAACCGTTTCGCGCCGGATCATCGAGCGTCATCACGGCAAAATTGAGATCACGCCCTCGCAGACCGGAGAGCCCGGAGTGGTGCGCGTGTCGCTGCCGCTGCCGAATTGAAGCCTTTCCTTCTGTGAGAAATTATTCCGACTCTCAAAGGAAATATGATCGTCCCATCGGAACCAGCCGTCCCGCCGGGACGCGGCCCGGAGATCCTCTCCCGTCCATTAGCCGCTTCGCGCGCCTTTTTCAGACCTCGCAAAGGCACTCCAACTGCTCCCACTTGCCCCTCCCATGAAACGTCTCCTTGTTGCGGCCGCCACGTGCGCGCCGTCGTTTGCCTTTGCCCTCGGCATCCGGCTCTCCGACCAGAATCCCGAGGCGACCGCGCGCGGCAATGCATTCGCCGCGACTGCGGATAATCCCTCCGCGATCTACTACAATCCCTCCGGCATCGCGCAGCTCGAAGGCACGAGCATCCTGCTCGGCTCGTATGCCATCTCGGTGGAGACGCGGGTCGATCTCGACGCGAAAGGCGCGCGCTCCTTCTCGAGCACCAACGATGAGCTGCAATTCGCGCCGCAATTTTTTGCGACATGGAAGCCCGCGCAGATTCCGGTCGCGTTCGGCTTTGGAGTGTATTCGCCGTTTGGTTTCTCGCTGGATTATCCCGACGACACCGCCTTCCGCGCCCTCGCGCACAAAGGCGAGATCGAGTATCTCACTTTCAATCCCGTGATCGCCGTGAAGGTCGCCGAGAACTTCTCGGTCGGCGTCGGTGTGCTGATCAATTACGGACGCGCCACCCTCAACCGCGGCGTGCTCGCGCCGGGCGACGAATTCCGATTTCGCGGCGACGGCACATCCGTCGGATTCAATGCCGGCCTGCTCTGGAAGCCGCATCCGATGCACAGCTTCGGAGTCAACTACCGCAGCGCGTCCAACATCGACTTCGACGGCCGCTCGCATCTCTTTTTTAAAGGCTTCACCGTCCCGACGGCGCTCGGTCCCTTCCAAGTTCCCGGCCTCGATCGCAACGAGGACGCGCGGGTCCGGTTCGATTTTCCGCAGAACGTGGTGCTCGGATATTCCTTCCGCCCCGCGCCGGATTGGAACTTTGAATTCAACTACGACTGGACGGACTGGAACACGCTCAACGATCTCGTGCTCCACCAAAAATCCGGCAACCAGGTGCTGAAATTCGATTGGAAATCGAGCGCGTTTTACGAGTTCGGCGTCACCAAAAAGTTTGCCCACGGATTGCGCGTCAGCGGCGGTTACATCTACAGCGAGAACTCGGTGCCCAACGAATTTTTCAACCCCATCATCCCCGATTCCAACCGTCACATCCTGAGCATCGGCGTCGGCCAGACGCTCGATCACTTCGCGTGGGACATCGCCTACCAGTATGCCTTCGGGCCCGACCGCACCGTCTCGAACGGCACCGCCGCCGACGGTACTTACAACACCGACAGCCACGCAATCACCCTCTCCATTGGATACCATTTTTGAAACCCCGCCGGCGCTCGTAGCCACCAAGCCCACGCTCCTGATCGTCGATGACGAAGAGGGCCCGCGGCAGTCGCTAAAGATCGTCTTCAAGCACGACTACAACGTGCTCGTCGCCACCAACGGCATCGACGCGATGAGCCTCGCCCGCGAGCATTGCGTCGATGTCGCCGTGCTCGACATCATGCTCCTGGGAATGTCGGGCGTGGAGCTGCTGAAGGAACTCAAGGACATCGACCCCGCCATCGAAGTGGTAATGCTCACCGCCTTTGAAACCATCGAGACCGCGCGGCAGGCGCTCCGGCACGGCGCGAGCGATTATCTCAACAAGCCCTTCGACATTCCCACCATGCGCTCCGCCGTCGCGCGCGCCGCGCAGAAGCGGGTGGCCGGCCTCGAGTTCCAGGGCATCCACAGCGAGCTCCAGGTGCTTCAGCGCGAAATTCAGGAGCATCGCGTGGCGGAGGAAATGGAACGCGCGAAAGGCGAAATCTACGCCAGCGTTTTGCACGACTTGAACAGCCCGCTCACCATCATCAGCGGTTTCATCGAGATGCTCACCCGCTCGATGCAAAACGCCGCGCGTGTGGAAGGCGAGCAACTCGAATCGCTCAAGGGCGACCTGGGCAAACTCAACGGGCAAGTGAGTCGCTGCTTTGAAATTTCCCGCCGTTACCTCGGCTTCCTCCACAATGGGCCGGCGGAAAAAAAGATGACCGTCGGCGTCAATCAAATCCTGAGCGACCTGCGCGAACTTCTCGCGCGCCACCCGAGCGCCAAGGGCAACGAACTCATCGTGCGCCGTCTCGAAGAAGACGTGATCGCCGACATCAACGGCACTGACTTCCTGCAAATTCTCCTCAACCTCACCATCAACGCGCTCCAGGCCAGCGAGAGCCCGCATCGCGTCGAGATCCGCGGCGCGCTGCACGTCGCGCCGATCCACGTCGCGAATTTTTCCGACAGCGCCACGCAGCGCTTCATCGGCCGCGATCGCTTTGCCAACCGCGCGCCGATCCTGGCCCTCTCGATCATCGACAACGGCCCCGGCATTTCGCCGCCCGTGCTGGCCAAGATGTTCGAGGAAAGATTCACCACCAAGTCCGCCGACCGCGGCACCGGCCTCGGCCTCGGCATCGTCAAGCGGCTCATCCGCGAGGCAGAAGGCGCGATCATGATCCGCACGGAAGTCGGCGCCGGTTCGACTTTCACGGTGCTGCTTGGCGTAGGGGAGAGTTGAGGTGGAGCGCGGATATCCGTCCGCGCTCCTTCCCCGCGTCACGGAATGATGAGCTTCTGTCCCGCCTTGATGGTCGTCTTGCCGCCGAGGGCGATGAAGTTTGCGTCGAGGATGTCCTGCGACCGGGCGCGGTTCCTGTAGTACTTCTGCGCGATGGAAGCGAGTGTCTCGCCGGGCTCGACCAGATGGATGCGCGTGCCCGGTGGGCGCGGCGGCGGCGAGCCCTTCTGCCCGCGAAGTTCGATGAGTTGTTTCTGCAGCGAGGCGTTGAGGTTCTTGAGCCGCACGGCTTCCTGCTGCGTCATGGGCGTTCCGTCGCTGAGGGATGTGAGGAGCCGCTTCTCGTTTTCTTTGAGCATCGCTTTGGCGTCGCGCGCGTGCGGGCCGGCGGGCGCGAGCGCAAGGTAGCGGTCGAGATGATGGATGGCGTCGCGCGGGTTCTTGAGCTTGTCGTCGTAAAGCAGGGCGAGCCGGTAGTGGGACTCCGCCGTCTTCGCTGTGCCATCGAGCGAGGACTCGTAGAGGCGAATCGCAGCTTGGAAATCTCCGGCCGCGGCCTTTTTGTCGGCGGCGGATGCGGTGTTCCTGGAGTCTTTGTCGAAGAGCCGATCGCAGCCACAGAGCGCGAAGAGCGCGAGAGGCAATAGGAATAGCGCTCGCGCCTTCACGCCTTCCTCATCTTCGTGGATTCGAGGATGTCGGCGACTGTCCTCGCCACTTTCACTCGCGCATACCATTTGAAATTCGCGGCGACCACGTGCCACGGCGAGAGATCAGTGGAAGTCTTTTCAAACATGTCCTCGGCGGCCGCGTTGTGCTCCTCCCACTTCTTGCGATTGCGCCAGTCTTCGTCGTTGATCTTCCAATGCTTGTAAGGGTCGGCCTCGCGGCGCTTGAAACGCGCGAGCTGCTCGTCCTTGGAAACGTGCATGTAGAATTTCACGATGATGGCGCCATCATCGACCAGCAGGCGCTCGAATTCATTGATCTCCTGGTAAGCGCGCCTCCACTCCTTTTCCGTGGCGAAACCTTCCACGCGCTCGACCAGCACGCGGCCATACCAGGAGCGGTCGAAGATGGCGATTTGCCCATAAGGCGGCAGCCGGTTCCAAAAGCGCCAGAGATAATGATGCTCGTATTCTTCCTCGCTGGGCCGCACCACCGAATGCACGCGGATGAGCCGCGGATCGAGCCGCTCGGTCACGCGCTTGATGGCGCCGCCTTTGCCCGCCGCGTCGGGCCCTTCGAGGATGAGGATGAGCGAACTCTTGGTCTCGGTGAGCGCGCGCTGGAAGTTGAGCAGCTTGAGCTGGGCTTCTTTAAGTTTCGGTTTGTAGTCGTCTTCCTCGAGAGCCTTGTGCTCGAGGGCGTCGAGGCGCCGGGCCTTTTTCAGGCCGATGGGCTCTACGAGATCGGGCGGCATGCGGTGGCTTTATAAGAGCGGGCGGGGAAAAGAAAATTGGAATCTCTCCCGTGCGCTTACGGAGAGGCGACACTCCTGTCGCCACGCTTCAGGGGCAGGCTTGAGCGCGACTGCGTCGCGATGCGACAAGAGTGTCGCCTCCTTGTTTTTCCGCTCCGTGAATCGTTTTCGCTTTCTCCGCCACATCCTTCTCGCCGGCGCGTGCCGCCGCATCCTGCCTGCGCCGTGCAAGCCGCGGCCTGCTACGTGGCGCGACGACCGCGTGACTGCGGCGCTGCTCGGCCACGCCACGGTGCTCGTCGATTTCTTCGGGCTGTGGATTCTCACCGATCCGGTATTCTTCGCGCGCATCGGTGTGCGCTTTGGGCCGCTCACGTTTGGGCCGAAGCGTTTCGTGCGCTGTGCGCTCACGCCGGCGGAAATCCCGCGCATTGATCTCGTGCTGCTTTCCCACGCGCACTTCGATCATCTCGATCTTCGCTCGCTCGAGAATGTGAACCGCGACGCGGTGGTGGTGACGGCGCGGGCGACCGCCGATCTCTTCCGTCACATCGCTTTCCGCGAAGTGATCGAGATGGATTGGGAGGAAGTGCGGGAGATCGCGACGCCGCGCGGCAGCGTGACGGTGGCCGCCTTTCGGCTCCGGCATTGGGGCGCGCGAATGCAGTGGGACCTGCATCGCGGCTACAACGCTTACGTCATCGAGCGGGGAGGCCGGCGTCTTTGCTTCATGGGCGACACGGCGCGGACTTCCGCACGGCACCTCGCTACGCGCGGGCCGATCGATCTGCTCTGTGCGCCCATCGCGGCGTATCGCCCGTGGATCCGCTCCCACTGCACGCCGGAGGAAGCGGTGGCGATGGCGGAGGAAGCGGGAGCGCGCGTGGTGATGCCGGTGCACCACGAGACTTTCCAACTCAGCGCGGAACCGCTGTGCGAGCCCATCGCGCGCTTCCGCCGCGCGCTCGCGCCAGAACGCATCGCGCTCACTCGGATCGGGGAGACTTGGGAAGAGTTGAGAGTTGAGAGTTGAGTGGCGGCCGTCCTCCACACGAGTCTTGGCGCGAATGCGCTCACGCGGCTCTCCACTTCTCGCTCTTGTCTGCCTTGCCACCGCGCTCGATCTCTCGCGAGCCGAGCCGCCTGCCCGAATCGCGCTCGGCGGGCGGCC
This sequence comes from Chthoniobacterales bacterium, assembly GCA_038238555.1. GTDB lineage: Bacteria > Verrucomicrobiota > Verrucomicrobiia > Chthoniobacterales > Chthoniobacteraceae > JANNXQ01. The sequence goes on from JBBRXP010000022.1 coordinate 29,506, forward strand.
GGGATTTTATGCCGTGAAGCAGTGGAAGCGTGACTGGCCCGGTTGCGAATTTGAAGACGGAGTAAAGCATGGCCGCGTCTCTCTCACCGAGCACGATGGCGGCCGATGGCTGCGCGTCGCTTACCAGGTCGGGCAGATCGGGCCGGAGAAGAATGGCGCGGGCTGGCGCTATCCCTTCGGCCAGCACGATGCGGCGGAGCTTTCCTACTCGATGCGATTCAGCCCGGACTTTGAGTGGGTAAAGGGCGGCAAATTGCCGGGCCTCGCGGGCGGTCCGGAGAATGTGGCCGGCGGCCATCCGGCAACCGGCGCCAATGGATTTTCCGCGCGGCTCATGTGGCGCGCTGGCGGCCGCGGCGAGGCATATGTCTATCACGTGCATCAGCCCACGAAATACGGCGAGAGTTTTCCCTTCCCCGAGGACTTCCGCTTTCCGACCGATGCGCCGATGCAAGTCCGACTCCGCGTGACGATGAACGCGCCAGGCAAGCGCGATGGCACGCTGCGGGTGTGGATCGCCGAGCGCCTCATGGTGGAGCGCACCGACATGGAATGGCGCACGACAGATCGGTTCGGCGTGGACTCGCTCTACTTCGAAACTTTCTACGGCGGCGGCGAGCGCGACTGGGCGCTCACACGCGCCGGATGGACGGAGTTCGGCGCGTTCGAGGTTCGGCCGGAATGAACCGGAACATCGTGCTCATCGGTTTCATGGGCAGCGGCAAGTCGTCGATCGGCAAACTCGTGGCGAAGCGGATGGGGTTTCAGTTTATCGACACCGACGCGATTGTCGCCGGGCGCGCGGGTCTGGAGATTCCGGCGATCTTCGCGCGATTCGGCGAGGAGCGTTTCCGCGAAATGGAGACCGCGGCCATCGAATCGCTCAGGCATCTCACGCGCTGCGTCATCGCCACTGGCGGGGGCGCGGTGTTGAGGGAAAAAAATCGCGCGCTCTTGCGGGAGACGGGCTTCGTGGTGTGTCTCACGGTGAGCGAGGAAGTGATCTTTGAACGCGTGTCGCGCAACTCAAGGCGGCCGCTGCTTCAAACTGAAAACCCGCGCGAGACCGTCGCGAAGATGCTGGCGACGCGGCGCGCACTTTACGAAGAGACCGCGCATCTCATGCTCGACACCACGGCCTTCCCGCGCGACCGCGCCGCCGATGCAGTCATCGTGGCGGCGAAGCGCGCATTTTCGTGGCAGGGTGCGGAGTGAAAGACGAGTTGCTCGTTCTCGCCGCATCGGTCGGCTTCGAGGTGTGCCGCGTCGCGCGCTGCCAGCCGCCGCCGCACGCCGCGGAATTCCGCGCCTGGCTCGCCGATGGTCGCGCCGGCGAAATGGATTGGCTGGCGCGCAACGCCGACAGACGCACCGATCCGCAAGCAGTGCTGCCCGGAGCGCGGAGTGTGGTGGTGCTCGCGATGAATTATTTTCAAGGAAAGTGCGCGGAGCATGAATCTTCCAACCGCATCGCGCGCTACGCCTGGGGCGACGACTACCACAAGGTCATCGAAAAAAAACTCCGCTCTATTGACGCGTGGCTCGTCGCGCGCGGCGGGCGGCAGCGCTGTTACGTGGATACGGGGCCGGTGCTCGAGCGCGACTTTGCCGCGCTGGCCGGCGCGGGCTGGCACGGCAAATCGACCATGCTCATCCATCCGCGACTCGGCACATGGTTTTTCCTCGCGGAAGTGCTCACCACGCTCGACTTCGAGGCCGATGCGCCGCTGCCCGATCGCTGCGGGCGCTGCACGCGCTGCATTGATGCGTGCCCGACCCGCGCCATCACTGCCCCGCACCAACTCGATGCCCGCCGCTGCATCTCGTATCTCACCATCGAGCACCGCGGCTCCATTCCCGTCGAGTTGCGCCCGCTCCTCGGCGACCGCATTTACGGCTGCGACGATTGCCTCGATGCCTGCCCGTGGAATCGCTTTGCGCAGGCCAGCCGCGAGACGGCATTTGCCGCGCGCGAGTTTGTCCACGGCTGGGCGCTGCGCGATTTCCTCGCGCTCGACGACGCCGGCTTCCGCGCGCTTTTTAAGAACTCGCCCATCAAGCGAATCAAACGCCCGCGCTTTCTCCGCAACGTCTGCGTGGCGCTCGGCAATGTCGGCACCGCCGGCGACCTGCCCGCGCTCGAGCGCGCCGCCCGCGACCCCGAGCCGCTCATCGCCGAACACGCCGCATGGGCCATCGGGCGCATCACAGCGGAGGTCAGGCTTCCAGCCTGACTCGGCTGGTGGGCATCCCTGCCTGCAAGCGCCCGCGCAGGCTGGAAGCCCGCGCGCCGAGACAGCCAGGATGGCTATCTTCCGAAATTTTTCCGCTAGTCAGCCGCCGCGGCAGTCGCAACACTTCGCCCCCGATGCCTGCCGAAGCCCGCACATCCTCCATTTGGAAGAAGCAGAAACTCTTCATCGCCATCTTCCTCCTCGCCATCGGCGCGTATTTTTTTTGGGACGGCTCTTACACTTGGCCGCGCAGCAACGAGCGCTGGTTGAAGCACGAGGAGTTTAAGAAGACGGAAAACCTTTCGGGCTGGCGCGACTACGCGAAGAGCCGTGGATGGACCGACGAGGTGCCACACAAGTTTTACAAACGATCGGACCTCGTGGGCCAGTTCGTCTTCGGCGGCCTGTTGACGCTTCTCGGCGGCATCGTGCTCGTCTATTGGCTCACGCAAAGGGGCCGCGTGCTGCGCTCCGACGAAGCTGCCGTCTATACGCCGGCCGGCACTCGCGTGCCTTTTGACGCCATCTCCGGCTTGGGCAAAAAAAATTGGGACGCCAAAGGCCTGGCCACCGTGCGCTACCAACTCGACGGCCGGCAGCGGCAGTTTGTGATCGACGACTACAAATTCGACGCCGACCCCGCGCGGAAGATTCTCGCGGAGATCGAGGAGAGATTGAAGGGCCGGCAGACGATGGAGAGCTGAGCTGTGGCCTACTTCCTCCGCCGGCCAAACGAATAGCCTTTGAGCGTGCGCACGCCTTTGCCGAAGCCGCCTGCGGGGATGGAGTCTTCCTTGAAGAGCGTCGTGTAGAGGTAGTCGAAGCCTTCGAGTTTCAGCCGCGGAATCTTGGCGCCGATGAAGCGCTCGATGGCGCGCACGTGGTCCATTTCCTCCGCGGTGAAAATCGTGAAGGCATCGCCAGTGAGCTGCGCGCGGCCGGTGCGGCCGATGCGGTGCACGTAGTCCTCGGGATGCTGCGGCACGTCGTAATTCATCACGTGGCTCACGCCGGCCACATCGAGGCCGCGCGCGGCGAGATCGGTGGCGACCATCAGTTCATACTTGCCGGCCTTGAAGCCTTCGAGCGCGTCGAGCCGCTCGCTCTGCGTGCGGTCGGAGTGCATGGCAGCCACGGCGTGCTTCATGTCCTTGAGCCGGTGGGTGAGCTTGTCGGCCATGATTTTGGTCGAGCTAAAAATGATCACGCTATCGAAGTTTGTTCGTTCAAGCAGGGCGACGAGCAGATCGAATTTCTGATCCTTCGCCACCGGATAGAGCGCGTGCGTGACGGTCTCAGCAGGCGAGCGGCGCTGGCCGATTTCCACGACCTCTGGATTGGTGAGCACCCACTTCGTCATCGTGCTTAATTCCGGCGGCAGCGTGGCGGAAAAGAAAAGCGTCTGGCGCTTCTTGGGGCACTTCTCGACGACGCGCCGCACCTGCGGGAGGAAGCCCATGTCGAGCATGCGATCGACTTCATCGAGCACGAGATGCTCGATCGAATCGAGCCGGATGGTGCCGTCTTCCATGAAATCGAGCAGCCGGCCCGGCGTGGCCACGAGCACGTCGAGACCTTTCGCCAATTCTTCGCGCTGCTTGCCGTAGCCCACGCCGCCGTGCACCAAGCCCACGCGCACTTCCATGAAGCGGGCGTAATCGCGGAACGCCGTATCCACCTGCGCCGCCAGCTCGCGAGTTGGCTCGAGCACGAGCGCGCGCATGCCGGCGTGCTTTTTGAGTTGCGTGAGGATGGGCAGCGCAAAGGCCGCCTTCTTGCCGGTGCCGGTCTGCGCCGAACCCATTACGTCGCGCCCCGAAAGCACGAGCGGAATGGCGCGGAGCTGGATGGGCGTGGGATCGACATAACCCATCGACTGCACTCCATGCACGACCTCCTCGAGTAGGCCAAAATCCTGAAATGACATTGCGCGGATCGTAGTGCCAGCGCCCCTCGCCGCGCAACCGCGGAGTTTTCAGGAAAGTGCCGGCGGAGGGGATCGAACCCACACGTCCTTGCGGACACCGGATTTTGAGTCCGGCGCGTCTGCCAGTTCCGCCACGCCGGCTTGGGAAAGGTGAACGGACAAGCACTCGTGTATGCGAGCGGTGGAAATTTTCAATTTTCAATTTTTTCGCCACTCGCCGCGCGTCTTGCCAACTCCCCGCCGTTGCCCCTAGGCTCGCCGCCTCTATGAGCCAGACCAAGACCCGCTCTCCCAAGAAATCCGCGTCGCTGCATCGCAAGTGGTCGCACGAAGTGGTCGATGGCGCGGAGCGCTCGGCCAGCCGTGCGATGCTCCATGCGGTGGGTTTTGCGCGCGAGGATTTCAAGAAATCGCAAGTCGGCATCGCCAGCACGTGGTCGATGGTGACGCCTTGCAACATGCACATCGACCAGCTCGCGCGGCAGGCCGAGGCGGGCGTGAACGGCGGCGGCGGCAAGGCCGTGATCTTCGGCACCATCACCATCTCGGATGGCATCTCGATGGGAACCGAGGGGATGAAATACTCGCTCGTGTCGCGCGAGGTCATCGCCGATTCCATTGAGACGGTCGTCGCTTGCGAAGGCTTCGATGGGCTGGTCGCCATCGGCGGTTGCGACAAGAACATGCCCGGCTGCCTCATCGCGATGGCGCGGCTCAATCGCCCGAGCGTCTTTGTTTATGGCGGCACGATCCTGCCGGGCTGCATCACCGGCGTGCTCGCCGCGCGCAAGCTGCGCAAAGATCGCGCGGAGAAATTTGTCGGCCGCAATCTCGACATCATCTCGTGCTTTGAAGCCGTGGGGCAGCACGCAAATGGGGAGATCGACGATCGCGAACTCGCGCTCGTCGAGGAGCAGGCGATCCCCGGCGCCGGTTCGTGCGGCGGAATGTACACGGCCAACACGATGGCCAGCGCCATCGAAGCCCTCGGCATGTCGCTGCCCAACAGCTCCGCGCAAAATGCGATCTCCAAAGAAAAAGCAATCGACGCCCGGGCTGCCGGAGCCGCCGCACTCGAGCTCGTCAAACGCGGCATCCGCCCGCTCGACATCATGACGAAGAAGGCGTTTGAAAACGCGATCACCGTCGTCATTGCGCTCGGCGGCTCGACCAATGCCGTGCTGCACCTTCTCGCGATGGCTCATGCTGCGGGAGTCGATCTTAAGCTCGACGATTTTAACCGCATCGGGAAACGCGTGCCCGTGCTCGCCGATCTCAAGCCGAGCGGCCGCTACCTCATGAGCGAACTGGTGGCCATCGGCGGCCAGACGCCGCTCATGCGGATGCTGCTCGATGAGGGCCTGCTTCACGGCGGCTGCCTCACGGTCACCGGCAAAACGCTCGCCGAAAATCTCAAGCGCGTGAAAGCGTATCCAAAGGAACAGGACATCGTCCGCCCATTCAGCAATCCCATCAAAGCCGACAGCCATCTCGTGATCCTCTACGGCAACCTCGCGCCCGGCGGCGCCGTCGCGAAGATCACCGGCAAGGAGGGCCTCAAGTTTTCCGGCAAAGCGCTCGTCTTTGAAAACGAGCAGGACGCCCTCGCGGCGATCCTCGATGGCACGGTGAAAAAGGGACACGTCATCGTCATCCGCCACGAGGGTCCGGTCGGCGGGCCGGGAATGCGCGAGATGCTCAGCCCCACGAGCGCCGTTATGGGCAAGGGCTTGGGCAAAGACGTGGCGCTCATTACCGACGGACGCTTTAGCGGCGGCTCGCACGGTTTCGTTGTCGGTCACATCACCCCGGAGGCCGCTCTCGGTGGTCCGCTCGCCGTGGTGCGCAATGGCGACCCCATCGTCATCGACGCCACCAAGCGCTCTCTCTCCCTCGACATTCCCAAAGCCGATCTCGATGCGCGGCTCGCGCGGTGGAAAGCGCCCGCGCCGCGTTACACGCGCGGGGTGCTGGCGAAATACGCGAAACAAGTCAGCACGGCGAGCCGCGGCGCGGTGACGGATTCCGAAGTGAATGGTGACTAGTGATCGGTGGATGGTGGGGACAATCCACCAATCACGAGTCGCTAGTCACAACCCGAGGATGGCCACCTTTCGCAGATTCGAAGACATCGAGGCCTGGCAATTCGGCCGCGAGTTGACGCGCGTATTTTGCAATCACTCCAAGCAAGGGGAATTTGCCGCCGATCTTCCGCTGCGCGACACGGTGCAAAGCCTCTGCCTCTCAGTGACGGCGCACATCGCGGAAGGTTTCGATCGCGGGGAGAATTCGCAATTTCTCGCGTGCCTCGCCAACGCCAAGGTCGCCTGCGCGCAAGTGCGCTCGCTGCTCTACACGGTGGCCGATCTTTCCTACCTCACGGTTCCGCAGAGCGAAGATGTGCGGAAGCTCGTGGACCGCACGAGCGCTTCGCTTGCGAGCCTCATCCTGCAAGTCGAACGCAGCGGAGCGCACGCCAATCCATTTGTGAATCTCACGGCCAAGCGCGGCATTCGGCCGGAGGGTTAGGGGACGGTTGAGAGTTGAGAGTTGAGTGGCCTCCGCTTTTCCACTTTCTTCTCGGCTCCGCCGTTTTTTTTGGACCGCCACTCAACTCTCACACTCAACTCCTGCCTCACCATGCCCGACGACAACGAACCCGCCAAACCTGCCGCCCCCGTCATTGATCAATCCAACCTCAAGACGAGCTACGCCAACGTCTGTCGCATCGCGCAGACGCCCAATGAAGTGATCGTCGATTTCGGAATGAACCCGAACTTTTTTGGCAACATCCTGGACGAACCGCTGCGGCTCGACACGCGGATCGTCCTTTCGCACGACGCGGCCAAGCGTCTCTGCCTGCACCACACGGCGGCGGTGCAAAACTTTGAAGCGAAGTATGGGACCATTGAGCTCGACGTGACTCGCCGGATCAAGCAGCCGGCGGCGGGCGGCTCATAGAAGCGACGACCCTCCGTCGAGCACTTTCCGCGACGGCGGCGCTCCGAGACTCGGCGATCAGGAAATGACGAAGACGAAGGGGCCGAGATTGACGGGCGCTCCGGCCAGGTTGGTGGGAGTGCTGCGGGTGACCAGCGCGCCGTCGATGAGCATGCCGTCGAGCACGGGCGAATCGGTGGGGAGGCCGTTGCGGTCGCGGTAGTTGGTGGGCTCGGAGGTCTTGTTCACACCCACCGATCCGCCGCCGGTCAGGACGATGCCTCGCACGGATTGAATGGCGGCGATGCGTTCCACATTTCCGGCCACCGCAGATTGGATGTTGCGGGCTTGCACGTCGAGGATCGAGCCGTTGACGCCGCCGCTGGCGGGAACGGAAGCAAACTTCACTCTGCCATCGGTGGTGTAGCCGTCGAAGTCAGCCTTCAAACGACCGGAGGCGCCGGTCACGAGGCCGACATTGCCGACATCGTCGGTGAGTGAACCCGGGGTGGCTGGATCGCGCAGCGCGACATTGACGAAGTCGCCCACGGTCTGGCCATCGGCGAGGGAGTTGTAGCTTTTGATGGGAACGTTGGGTGCGATGTTGCCGATGTTTCCGTCGATGCGGATAACCGAGACCGAGCCGCCGCGGCCGACGAAACTCGACCGATCGCTCCTCCCGAAATTGACGGTGTCGCCGCCATTGCCGGCGATGAGATCGACGCTGACAGCGACTCCGCCCTGCTGGGTGAAGCCGACGATGCTGCCGCCATCGCCACCGCGCCCGACCGCGCCGCCAAAGGCTTTGCTGCCTTGGTTGAGGGCGGGATCGAGGAGATTGGGCAGGAAGGCGGAAGCCGAGCCGCCTTCGCCGGCGATGATGACGGCTTTGGCGAAGCCCCCGCCATTGCCGATCTGGAGTTGAGTGGACAGGACGGAGCCTCCGGTGCCGCCGCGGTAGAGGCCGCCTCCACCGGCGCCGGCAGCGACGGCGAATACCTGGGCCGCATTGGTGGCGAATATTTTTGAGACCGAGCCGCCGTTGCCGCCGGAATTGCCCGAACTCTCCCCCCCGTTGCCGGCGAGGATGCGATTGAAAGTGTAAGGCGTGGCGGGCGGAGCAAAGAAGGGATCGGAGCTGGGCGAGCCGGTGGAAGGGGTGGAAATATTGGAGACGTTGCCCCCGTTGCCGCCGGTGCCCGAGACGCCGCGGCCGCCGTTGCCGCCGATAAAGCTGAGCACGGCGGGGTTGTCGGTCTGGTCGGGGTTGTTGATGAAGTTATCGACGCTGCCGCCGTTGCCTCCCTTGAGACCGTCGCCGCCGTCGCCGCCCTGGAGCAGGATGTCGCCGGCGAGTTGATTGCGCTGCGTATTGAGCGGGCTGCTGTTGAGGACCGAGCCGCCGTTGCCGCCTGGACCTGAGACCGCGCTGCCTCCGTTGCCGGCCACATATTTCAACACCCCGCCCGAAGCGCCGATGATGAAGAGATTGGCCGAGGAATGGAAACCGGTGATGCTGCCGCCGCTGCCGCCCGAGCGGACGCCGTCGCCCCCGCTTCCCGCGGTGAGAGTCTGGCTGATTTGTTCGGTGTCGAAGAGTCCATTGGTATTGCCGCGGATGGAGCCGCCGGCGCCGCCCGTGAGACCGCGGCCGCCATCGCCCGCGGTGAAGATGGAGTCGAAGACCACGCCGCCGCCACCGTTGACGGAGTTGCCGGCGACGTCGCCGCCGAGGCCGCCAGGGCCTGCCACCGAGAAGCCGCCATCGCCCGCGATGAGCGTGCCTCCCTCGCCGTGGGTGACCACGCCCTTGACCGCTCCGCCACTGCCGCCCGTCTTGAAGCCATTGCCTCCGTCGCCGGCGGTGAGCAGCGCCTGGCCGCGGTCGTTGTTGATATTGACGGAGCCCAGGAGCGTGGCCGCGTCGATGACTGTGCCGATGCTGCCGCCACTGCCGGCGCGGCCGATGAGCGCATCGCCCCCGTTGCCGGTCTTGATGGCGAAGAAATCTTCGACCAACGGAGTGATGCGGTTCCCCCCGATGAAGTCGCCCAGGTTGGTGATCGTTCCGACGGCCCCGAGTCGGAGCGGGGAGATCGGATCGGCGACGCTGTAGTTGACCGCCGTAAGATTCGCGAGGTTGGGATACATGATGTCAAAGCCAACGATGCTCGAGCTGGCTACGGCAAAATCGACAAAGGTGTTCACATTGAGCGCCACTCCGGGATTATTGCTAATAAAGCGTGTGCTGGTCGAAGGGACGATGGTGAGGTTTAAGACCTTGGCCGTAGGAGTCATCCCGCTGTAGTCGAGCACGGCGATCTCATCGATGGTACCATTTCCGAATTGATCGAGGGAAGGGGGGAGAGGGAGCGGGCGCACTGGCGGGCCGCCGCTCAGGTCGCCGCTGTGGATGGCTTGCTGAGCCGTGCCGATAAAGAACCCGGCATTCTGGAGCGGGTCGTTGGGATCGATCGTCGCAAAGATCCCGTTGCCGCCGCCGCCGCCGATGCCGGCGATGGCCACGAGGAAGCCCACGGGCGCTCCCGTGATGACCGCAAGATCCGCGATCGAATCCCCGTTGAAATCCAGGACCGTGAAATCCAAAAGCGAAGCAGCCACGGACGTAATGTTCGGAGTGACGCCAGCCAGAAGCCGGTTGGTGTCCACTCTGCCCAGGTCTTGAAAATTTTGGACGGGGCCCGAGATGCTCGGCGCCGCATTGTCGAAGTAAAACAGGGTTCTCGACTCAGCGCCGCCGCCCGGGAGGCCGGCGATGATCACGTCGTGGTTATTGCTGGAGGAAATGGCGGTCGCCTCGATCACCGAGTTGGTCAGGGGCGCGGTCGGATTGAAGTTGCTGAGCGCGGTAAATGGCACGAAGGGGTTGGCGCCCTGAGTTGCCGTCCGCTTGGTGCCGACATTTGCGTAAAACTGGCCGGTGGCCCGGCCATCCTCGATATCGGGCGTGAAAAAGAGCAGCACCTGCCCCGCGACCACCGGGGGCGCGGTGACGCTCGGCAGGTAGTAGGTGGCGGTCACCGCGAGGTCGGTCCTGCCGTCGCCATCGAAATCGCCGGCGGCGAGGTCGGTGATGGCGTGGCCGCTGCGCTTGAAGCCGTAGAGCGAATTGAGCCCTATGACGGTGGGGTCGGGGTCGCCGGAATTCAAATCCGGCAGCGCGGTATGCCGGCCGGTGAAGAAGCCGACGAGATCGTCCCGCCCGTTCTTGTTGAGGTCTTCGGCCGCGGTCAATCCGTTGACATTCGCGTCCTCGTATTGAGCCAGGAAGACGGTGATGCCCGCAAACGAGCCCGGCGCGGACGAACCCACGGCGATGTCCATGTGGCCGTCGCCATTGAAATCGCCGACCGTGACGGCCTCGGCGCCGATTGGTGCGTCGAGGTAGATGCGCGCAGGCCTTGGAGCGTTTGGATCGCTCAAGTCCTGGAGAAAACCTCCCGCGCCGTCGCCGAATTGAACGACCAACTGCTCCGGGTCGGTCGTGGTAAAAACGATGTCGCCGAATCCGTCGTTGTTGAAATCGATGGGATTGTGCGTGCCGATTGCATGGGCCTGGGTGCCAGTGGTCACGAGGTCGGCGTCGGGCTGGAGCAACCCGGTGAATGGGTTGTGCGGTCCGTCGTGCGTGGTGCCCACCACGGTGCGGCCAAATTCGTCGAGCCTGCCCGCGGTGGTCACCACCGCCTTTTGCAAGCTGGCTCCCGTGCCACCGGCGGTGAAGCCAGAGCCGCCGTCGCCCAGCTCGATGGAGAGACCGCCCTGCACGTTGAGCGTGCCAAATGAAATCCCGCCGCCGCCACCGCCCGCGCCCGTGGTGGCACCGCCGCCCGTGCCGGACTTGATCAGAATCTGACCGGTGATCGACCCGAGATCCTGAAAGTTGAGGATCGCTCCTCCCGCGCCACCCGCGCTGCCGCGCCCGCCGTCGCCAGCGATCACGGAGTAGCCGCCGGCGGTATCGGCATTGAGGCGCACATTTTCCACATTGCCGCCGCGCGCGCCGAGTCCGCCGTCGCCGGCTTCGATGGCCGCGATGTTAAACCTCGTGGTCGTGGTGGCCGCGGTCACTCCCACCACGCTGGCGCCCACTTCGCCCGGCGCCGGAGTGAAGGTGCGCAGCGAGCCTTGCACGTCGTCGAGAGGGGAAACGCCGAAGCTGAAGTATTCTCCCGATGCTGCCGTTCCGACCTTGATGGACCCGAGGGTGGGTTTCAGCGGGGTGATGCTCTCGGAATAAAAGTCGTTGCCTTCATTGCTATTGAACTCCGCGGCGAGCGTGGCGCGGCCCGAATCATCGACGATGACTCCGCTGGTGAGATCGCCGCTCACCCCCACGCCGCGGCCCGCGAGGATGCTGCCATGGATGGAAAAGCTGCTCAGCGCGAGGCGGGCGCCGATGTCCAGGAGATCGACCACGCCGTCGGCATTCTGGTCGGTAATGTCGGTGATCCTCAAGGCGCGCAGTTCGATCTTTTCAATCCTGCTGTCGAGCAGCGCGCGCCCGTCGCCGCGAAGCGACGGATTGTCGTTGGTCGAGTTATTGTCCGAGTCGCTCAGCGTGGTGTCGGTCTTGAGATTGGTGACGATGTCGCCATTGATATCGACGAAACTGATGAGCCGCAGTCCGTCGCCGGCGGCGATGCCGGTGATCTCGTTGAAATCGACCTTTTGGTTATTGTTGAAGTCCGTGGTGAAAACCAGCGCCTGCCCTTTCTCGACAAACATGAGGTAGCTGCCGCTGCGCGCCGTGGCGCCAGTCGTGAGCACGTCGCCCGCCTTGAGCAGGATGGGAGTGCCGACCACCGCGCTCTTGAAGTGGCTGCCGGTGCGATCGTTCTCGGCGCCCACGATGGTGGGAAACACCCCCGCGGGGGCGATCCGCGCTTCGAGGATTTCGAGACTGTGGTGGGATTTGATTTTGCCGATCATGGGAAGGGAGGAGTGGAGGGCTTAGAGACGGTTGTCGTTATCGAAGAAGCCGGAGAGGGTGAGCGCCGCCTCGGGGATGAAGTTGGAGTTGGTCCGGTTGAAGATTTTCGCCATCACGATGCCGTCAATCGGAGCGTCGCCCACGTTGAAGCCGGGGATGCCGTTGAGTTCCACGAAATGAAAGTCCGTGGAATTGCGCTCGTTGATGTCGGCGATGGCGCCCACCAGGTTGGCGGTGGAAAACGCCAGCGGATCAAACGCGCCTTTCGGGAAGTAGCGCACCTGCTGCTGCTCGGCGCGCGTGGCTGTGCCCTCCTGGGAAGTGATCACCGGCATGATTTCAGTCTGCGAGCCTCCGAGATTCGTCACGTCGCCGTCTGCATTGAAGCGCACGATGAAGCTCGAGTTGCTGCCGGCCGTGACGGTGACGCCTCCGGCAATCGCGCCCGTGCCATTGAGCGCCGCTTGCACATCGGCCGCCGTGGAAGCCGGCGTGAGAGTGCCGGTCGCGGAATTGCCAGCCCGCAGGACAAAGTTTCCGAGATCGAGCACATCGACCTGCTGCTGTTCGTGGAGGAAGCCCGTGGCGAGCAGAGGCGCCTGGTCGCCCACGGCGCTGAAGAGAATGTTGAAGGTGCCCGGCGTGGCGCCTGCCGTGACGTCGGCGACGCCGTTCGATGGGATCGCTTGAAGCGTGGCCTTGATGTCGGCCGCTGTGGCGTTGAAGGGCAGCCGCACCGTGGTGGCGACGGTGCTGGTAGTCAGCGCCACCAGCTGCGGCTCGTCCACCGCGGTGTTGAAATTGATATCGAATCCGCCCGGCGCGATAAAGACGCTCACGCCGCGCTCGGCGATGATGGAGGGCAGCACGTTGAGCGCAGCGGAGATGTCCTGCGCCGAAGAGATCCCTGACAACGGCCCGGTCGTATCGCCCTTGAATCCCAAAGTAAACGTGGCGCCTCCCGGCAGCGTGCTCACGTTGAGCCGTTGCCCCTCGGGGACACCGCTGGCGGCGAGAATGGTCTCGGTCACCTGCAGCGATTGAAGTTTCTGAAAGGTGAGCGTGAACTCCCCGGTCGGCACGGAGGTGACCTGGCTCAAATCCAATGCCTGCGTCTCCGGTCGCAGCCCGATGCCGGTGATTTGTTCCTGATTGCCCTGCTGGTTGAAGGTGACCCTGAAGCTGCCATCCAGATTGGCCGCGACCGACACACTGCCGGTATTGGTGACTCCCGGGCTGGTGGCCTTGACCGAAGCGAGATTATTGAGCGCCGTGGCGATGGCCGTGGCCGTGGCCGCCGGAGTGGCGCCCACCGTGATATTGCCAGTGGTCTCCGCGTTGGGCGTCGTGGGGCCGGTAAAGGTCTTGGCGGAATCGAAGGTGAGCTGGAAGATTGCGCCCGGGGCAAGGTTGGTAAGCCGGATGGTTTGCAGTTCGTTGCTCAATGACGCGCCATCCAGGAGCGGCTGATCGCCCAAGCCCAGCCCGCTGGGAGTGGTGTTGGGGGCAAAGGTGATGTCGAAGACGCCGGGAGCGGGGGAGACGACCGTGACTCCCCCGACGGCCTTGATCGTAATCAGATTATTCAGCGCGTCCCTCACGTTCGCAGCCGTGGCCGTCGCCGCCAGATCCGGCGTGTTGGCGGAGCCTTTAAACGAGAGATTGAACTTCGCGCCGGCAACGAGAGGGAGATTTCCCAGATTCAACCGCTGGGTCTCGGGAACGAGGAACTCACCGGTGATGGCCTGATGATCCTCCACGTCGGTAAAATTAATGAGGAAGGTCGAGGAAAAGTCGGTGGAACGCGAGACGGTCACAAGGCCCGCGTCGATGATTCCTGGCAATGAATTGAGCGCATCCCGGATGAGGACCGCTTGCTGATCGGGGTCGCTCACGCGGCGGATTCTACTGGTGGTGTCGGTCCCATTGACGGGGTCGGTAAAATTCAACGTGAACTGCGAGTTGGGGAAAAGAGTCAGCGGCGAAAGGTCGAGTTGCTGCACTTCCGACACCGATATCCCGTCGCCGGCGACGAGTTCAGAAGTGCGGAGCGGCGTATCGCCCGGAACGGTTTGCACGATGCTCAAGGACTGGCTGCCGGAGCGCGTCTCTTGGGTGACCAGATCGAACTGGCCTCGTTGAAGCTCAGTCGAGCTCAGATTGAGGATCGCGCCGCGAATCTGCTCGGTGACATTGACCGCCACATTCTCGACGCCGGTGATCTGGTTCTTGTTGCCAAATCCGTTGGTGGCGAAACGCAGTTCAAACGCTCCGGTGGGCGTCACGTTGACGGTGAAGGTTCCCAGCGCGGCGAGGCTCTGGTCGGAGTTGAGCGCATTCGCGAGTTGGACGGAGGTCGCGTCGAAGGGAACCACCACCGGGTCACTCCCTCCGAAGCGCACTTGGAAGCCGTTGGGATCGTCGGTCACCGTGGCCACGCCTTGAGATGCGATAGCGGGCAGGCTGTTGAGCGCATTTGCAAGACTGGCGGAGCTGAGGATGGCGGAAATCGTGGCGAGTTGGGTGGCGCCAAACTGGATGAAGTAGCCGCCGTCAGCCGTGTAACTGACCTTCACTCCGCCCGCGGCCGCAATCTTGGAAAGGGAATTGAGAGCGCTTTCCACCTGTGTGTTGGTGGCGTTGCCGGGAAGGGTGATGCTATCGCCTTCAAAGCTCAACGTGAAGGGACTGTTGGTGGCAAACGCGCCATTGCGATCGAGCAAGAGATCGCTGCCGCTGCCATTGATCAGAATGAGGTCGGCGCGCTCGACCAGCTCGGGCGTGCTGGTCTTGCCGGCGACAATGCTGGCGATCGAATCGGCGCTGACATTGATGACGCTGCCGGCCAACCCGCGCTTGACTCCCAAGCCACCCGCGCCCGCAAAGATGCCGCCCATCGTCGTGAAGCCAAAGACTTGTCCAGTGCGGACGCCGATGTCGTGGTCTTGCACGTGGATGTCGGTGACCGAGCCGCCCGCGCCACCGAGCCGCAGCCCATCGCCCCCATCGCCCGCGGCGACGGATCGAAAGTTTGTGTCTGCCGAGATGCTGTTGACGAACACGCTTCGCACGTCGCCGCCTCTGCTGCCGGTGAGCGTGCCGGTGTGGCCGCCCGCGCCGGCATCCACGGTGAGGACCACGCCGGTGGCGCCACCGCCCACGAGGCTGAGATTGCTGAGCGAGCCACCCACCGCGGTCCTGCCAGAACCGGTGTAAGTAAATCCGCCGCCGACCTTCGGAGTCCGCACATCGCCGCCGCCCGCGCCGGCGGAAAATTTGGTCGTCGTGCCCGCGGTGGCACTCACCGCGCCTTGCACGTTGTCGATCAAGCCGCCTTTGCCGGCCGCCGCGAAGCCCTGCGATCCATTGCCGGCCTGCACGAGGATATTGCCCGCGGGCGCCGTGAGCAGCCCCAGGGCGCTGCTTCCGTAAGCCACGTTGCGGATGTCGCCGCCCGCGCCGCCAGACGAGCCGTCGCCGGCACGTACCGTTATCGCGTTGAGCGCGAGAATCCCGATCGGCGTGTCCACGCCGCCGATGATGCTGCCGCCCGCGCCAGCTCCTCGAGCGATGCGCGTGGGATTCAGGGGATCAAATGGATTGCCCGCATTGCCGGCGCGGATTTCTCCGCTGCCCGCATCCGCCGAAATCGCGGAGGTAAGGATGGATCCTCCACGGCCCGCGGCGCCGCCTCTCACCACTCCCACATCCAGCGCGCCATCGCCGCCCGTGCCGCCGAGAAGATGCGCGTCGCCCACGACCTGAAGATTGCTGGTGGTCACATTTCCCCCCGCGCCTCCCGAGCCGCCGGCGCCCGCCCCCGCGCCACCGCTGCCTGCCGACATGGTGCCAAAGACGGGCGCGCCGCTGAGCCCGTTGCCGATGGAAACAAATTGCGCCGAAGTCAACGCGCCGCCATTGCCGCCAATGCCCCGGAGCGTGGCGTTGCCGCCATTGCCGGCCGTCACGACCACATCCAGGTCGATGCCCAGGAAGAGCAGATTGGTGAGCGCGCCGCCCGTGCCGCCGCCTTTCTCGCCGGCGCCGCCGCTGCCGGCATGGACCTCGAAGACTCCGGCCCGCACGGCTTCGGTATCCGTGTCGCTGATGTCGAGGGTGCTGACCGATCCGCCATTGCCACCGCGCCCGCCGATGCTCGAGCCGCCTTGGCCGCCGATGCCCACATTGATCTGGAAAGCCTCGTAGTCGGCGCTCTGGACATTCACTCGCGAGATGTTGCCCGCGTTGCCCCCATTGCCGCCGGAAGCATTGCCGCCGCGTCCCGCGTTGAGGAGCAGGTTCTGATTCAGGATGACGTCGTCCTGCGTGATGGTGACGCCGGTGATGCTGCCACCCAAGCCGCCCGTCTTGCCATCCGAGCCGTCGCCAGCCACCAGCGTGTGGTTGAATCCGAGGAGCGTGACGGTCGAAATGGAGCCGCCAGCGGCGCCAGCACCGTTGCCTTGCGTAGTGCCGCCATTGCCGGCGCGGAGAAAGGTGTCGGCATCGAAGGTGGTCACTTGATTGCGCGTCTCGACGATGCTCACGGAGCCGCCGGCGCCGGCTCTGCCGGTCGGGGAATTGCTGTTTCCGCCGTCGCCCGCTTCCACGTCGACTTCGTTTCCGGTGAGGTCCGGCGTAAGCACGCGAATCTTCACTGCCGTGGCCACGCCGCCCGCGCCGC
>JBBRXP010000023.1:0-45906 GCA_038238555.1 Chthoniobacterales bacterium
AACTCGGGAGGTTCCAGTCCAGAGCGATCTTCTCCCCCGGCGGCTTACTTTGCTGGAATGGCCGCGCAGCCTCCCAGCAAAAGCCGATGTTCAGGATTGCGCCTTCCTACCGGCTAAAACCAAGATACAAGTCCGCGCATATGTACAAGGCGGAACGTCGCGTGTGAAAAAAGGGGGTCAAAGCTCCCCAATTAACATCCCTGAGGCGAGAGGGAGGGGTCAAAGCTTACTATTGACACTGGCGGGTAGAGGAGGATCCGGGTTGCTTTCAATCCGCCGACAATACGCGTCACGTTTTCCTGAGCATTCGGTTCCAATCAGTGACAAAAGTAAGTTTTGACCCCTCGCTGACACTGGATCGCACGCAGCCAGCGATTGCCACTCAAGAAGGGCCGCTGCGGCACCCATACCCATGACTATGTGCGTCATGGTACCACCACCTTGTTTGCGGAGCTCGATGTATTAAAGGGCAAAGTCATCGGCCAATGCCTGCCGCGCCACCGGCATCAAGAGTTCTTAAAGTTCCTGCGAAAGCCATTTACGACACACTACACTAGGAGAATTAGTCGATGGGACGACATCAGTCATTGTTGGCGAACCACAGCCATCTAATCAGGTTAAAGCCACGGCGACAGGTTTCTTTATCCGAAACGATGGCTTCTTAGTCACCGCTGCGCATTTCGTTTCCAACTACCAGCATTTCCGTGCTATTACGCCAGCAGGTGTGATCGAAGCTACGCTGGTGCATCAAGATCCGGCGAATGATCTCGCTCTTCTGAAGGTGGATGGCAACTTCACTTCACTTGCAATTCGCCCCAGTATAGGGGTAAGACTTGGTGAGTCGGTTGCCACGATAGGTTATCCAAACAGCGAGCTCCAAGGACGCGCTCCAAAAGTGAGCCGAGGTGAAGTCAGCAGCCTATCAGGAGTTAAGGACGATCCGCGGATGTTTCAGGTGAGCGTTCTTGTCCAGCCTGGGAACTCGGGAGGTCCGTTGCTGGATGCTCGTGGCAATGTGGTTGGAGTCGTCACCGGTAAACTGAATGCTGGCGTCGCGATTAAGTCGGGTGCAGGGATTCCTGAAAACGTGAACTATGCAGTAAAGAGCAGCTTCCTTCTGGGATTCCTCGAAGCTGTATCCGACCTTTCAGAGCCATTACTTCTGCGAAGAAAACTGCGCTGGAGTTTGAGTAAATGATCTCCGGCGTCTTACGAATCCACCGTGTAGCTTCCGCGGTTCACGCGGATGAGTTTTCCAGCGAGGCTGGACTGCACATCGATTGCGCCCTTGATGCGCATCGCCTGCCCGGCAAAATTCGCATCGAAAGTGCAGACGACGATGCCCGCGTGATGGGAAGATTGCCGATGCAGTCGGATGAAGTCGCGGCGGTTCAAGGCGAGCACGCATCGCTGTTCCTGCGTCGCAAAAGAGAGCACCGCGTTATCGGGGATCTCCTGATCCGCCCTGCCGGCTTCCGCCGTCGTCAGCACATCATGCCCATGTGCGCGCAACGCCTCGACCACCGGCTTTGGGAAATTCTCATTCGCATAGAGCCGCGCCCCGTCACGCTTCCTCGTTGGCTTGAATCTCGCGAGCGATCTCAAAATCCTCGCGCTGGGGGAAGAGATGGCGCCGAAGTTCGTGAAGGTGATGCCCAAGGATTACAAGCGCGCGCTTATCGCGTTGAAAAATGCGGAAGTCGACTGCCTGAGCGGCCACGAAGCGCTCACCGCCGCCTTCGAATCCAACGCCCGCGACGTGGCCCCCATCGGCGGCGGGTAAGCGGGCTAAGCAGCCCGTGAGGCAATCGCGAAAGCGCGACCGAGTGTGGGACTCGCGGACTACGCCTCTCGGACGACGGTCGCAGAGCAGGCTCGAAAACTTTAGTACCGTTGGCGAGACAAAGCTCGCCGTCGCCGTGTGACCGGGCGTCGATGTATGAACTTCCACCCACCCACGACCAAACCATCCATGAACATCGCCAAACTCACCTCACTCGCCCGCGCTGGCTATCGCCTGCTGATCGCCGGCGCTTCGTCTCTGCAGTCGCCGTTCCTGCTCGCGGTGCGGTGTTATTGGGGCTGGGCATTTTTCCAGACGGGCAAGGGCAAGCTCGTCCAGCACGCGGCCGTCACCGAGTTCTTCACGAGCCTCCACATTCCCCTGCCGGGCCTCAACGCATGGATGGCTGGCGCGACCGAATGCTTTGGCGGCCTGCTGCTGCTCGCGGGCCTCGCGTCGCGGGTTACGGCGATTCCGCTCATCGTCACGATGGTTGTCGCTTATCTCACCGCCGATCTCGAGGGGGTGAAAAACATCTTCAGCGAGCCCGACAAGTTCACCGCGGCCGAACCTTTCCTCTTCCTGTTTGCGGCGGTGATCGTCTTCGTCTTTGGGCCAGGCGCCTTTTCCCTCGACCGTTTGATCGCGTGGAAATTCAACTTCCAGCCCGAGCCGATCGCGCTGCCTGGCGCCGGCGATCGGCACACTCCCAGACCCGAATGGCAATAGCGGCGCGACGCGACGAAGCGTCCGCCGTCGATCGTTCGCAAAAAAAAAGCGCCGGCGCACCTCCCGCGATCAAATAACTTATCCCTCATTGCGGTTCCTATTTTCAACTCCACCTATCCCATCCATGAAATCCCACTCCGTTCCAGCCGTATCCCGCCGCCGCTTCCTGCTCACTGCGGGCAGTATCTCCGCCGCTGCTTTCGCAGGCCTGCCGCTCCATGCCATGGCTCAAGCCAAAGCCACGGTCGCGAAAAACGAGGCGCAAACTCGGGCGGTAACCAAGGGCCAGCGCGTGTTCACCTGCGGGCACAGCTTTCACGTGTGGGTGGTGCCGATTCTGAGTGAAATGGCGAAGGCGGCGGGGATCGAAGGCCACGAGGTTGCCGGGTATCGCAGATCGGCGGCTCCACGGTCCTCCAGCACTGGGATGTGCCGGAGGAGAAGAACGCGGCCAAACAAGCCCTGCGCGCGGGCCGGGTGGATGTGCTCACGCTCTCACCCATCTGGCTGCCGGAAGAGGGGATCGAAAAATTTGCAACGCTGGCTTTCCAACACAACCCGGACATCCGCGTCACCGTCCAGGAATACTGGCTGCCGAACGACGAGTATGTGCCGGTGTATCCGTTGCAGACCCGGAAGAAGGTGGATCACAACGCGGCGACGATGGACGCGCTGCGCAAGGCGCATGACGCGTATTTCCACGACATGGATGAATGCGTGCGCGGTGTGAACAGGAAGCTGGGCAAGGATGCCGTACTCATCGTTCCCGCAGGTCAGGCGGTGCTCGCGCTGCGGGAGAAGATCATCGCCGGGCAGGTGCCGGGAATGAAAACCCAGAGCGAATTGTTCCGCGACAATTGGGGGCACCCGACGCTGCCGGTGCAGGCGCTCGCGAGCTATTGCCATTTCGCGGTCATCTATCGTCGCAGTCCCGTCGGTCTGCCGCTGCCCACCATTCTCAAGAGCAATCCGGCATGGGATGACAAGCTGAACCTTCTTCTCCAGGAGATCGCTTGGGATGCCGTGATTCATCATCCGATGAGCGGTGTTCGCTGAACAATCGCTCCCATGAAAACAAAACTCCATCGCTTCATCGCACCGCTGCTCGCGCTCCCGGCGCTGCTGTGCGGTCATTCATCCGCCGCGGAACTCAAGACCGAATCCTTCGACCGCGATCCCGGATGGGAGGAACACAACAACCGCATCGTGCCGGCGAAACCGCTCATGGTGAAGCAGGACTTCGGCTACAGCGCGACGCACTTCGCGGGCAACGGCGCGGGTGAAATGGGCGGCGTCATCCAGCGCGCCACCCAGCCGGCTTCCTATGCCGCCGCGTTGGCGCCGGCGAAGACGCTCGACGACAAGCTCAGCGCCGCGGGCAGCTTTGCCATCACCAAAGCCACACCGGGCGCGGGTGCGTTCTTCGGCTTCTTCAACTCGCAGCAACCCGGCGGCAGCGGGCGGCCCATCGGCTCGCTCGGGTTGAACATGGATTTCGAAGGCACCGGCGGACGACTCGCGGTGCGGCTCATCACGGGCGGCAATAAGTCCTGCGGCACTTTCATTACGCCGTATCTCCCGGGTAAGTTCCGGCCCACGCCCATCAAGTGCGACGGCACGCGTTATCACTGGACGCTCGACTACGATCCGCAAGCGGCCGGCGGCGACGGACGCTTCACCTTCACGATGCAAAGCGAAGCTCACAAGACGCAGGACTACGGCGCGCTCCCGCCGCCCTCCGAGAAAGAAGCGCAGGCGCGCTTTCCCAACACGACCTCCTTCACCGTGGACCTCCCGCCCGGCTACAAAAAGGAGGGCGCGATCTTCGACCGATTTGGCCTCAGCAATGGGATGAAGTCCGGCGGCGCGGTCGCGCTCTTCTTCGACGATCTGCAATACAACGGCACGACGCAGGATTTCACCAAGGACCCGCAGTGGAGCGGCGAGGGCAACCGCGTCACCTTTGAGGATGGGGAAGTGACCGGCGCGCATGACTTCGGCTACAGCGCGAAGACGAATCACGCGGGCGGCGCTGCTCCGGGCGAAGTGGGAGGCGGGCTGTGGCGCAGCGGTGCGTTTGGTTACTACGCGGATCGCGTGGGGCCGCTGAATCTCGAACAGCGGCTCGAAGCGCGCGGCCAGGTGAGGCTCGTCACGGCCGGCCCGGACTCCGACATGCAGATCGGTTGGTTCAACAGCGCGAGCAAAGACCGGTCGCCGGACATGACGGGAAATTTCGTCGGCATCCACGTCGGCGGGCCGACACGCATCGGGCATTATTTCATCCCCGTCTTCACCACGGCGACTGGATCGAAAGGCAAAGTGGATACTGGCCCGGTGCTCACGCCGGGCAAAGTCTTTGCGTGGTCGCTACTCTACGACCCCGCAGCCAGCGGTGGCGACGGCGAGCTGCGCGTGACGCTCGGCACGGAGAGTGTGACGCTCGCCTTGAAGCCGGGACAAAAGAAGCACGGCGCGAACCTCGACCGCTTCGGCCTCTTCACCTCCCAAGCCGGCGGCCAGATGGTGAAAATCTATCTCGACGACCTCACTTACACGGCTGGCAAGCCCTGACACGAAGACGGCGAACACGCAGAGCCTTCGATCCATGAATATGAAAATCCATCGCCGACACTTTATTGCCTCGACTGCGGCCACCCTGACCGCGGCGGGATTGAGCACCAGGTTTTCCACCGCTGCCAATGCCGCACCGCCTGCCGATCCGGCGCATCCGTTCCTCACGGCGGCGAGCGATTTCGAAGATGTCTCGCGCGGCAATCCCAATCCACAGACCTTGCGCGGCGAGGCACTGGTGCGGGCGCGGCTCACGCCCGAGACGTGGCGGCTCGAAGCGACCGCGGACGATGCGCCCAAGGACTATGTGAAAGAGTCCGCCGCCATCGCGCGACCGCTCACGCTCGATTTGCCCGCGTTGCAGGAGCTGGGAAAAAAGCGCGGCGTCAAATTCATCAAAGCGATGCAATGCCTGAACATCCCGACGCCGCTCGGGCAGGGCTTGTGGGAAGGCGTGCCGTTGCGCGACGTGCTGCGGCTCTGCGGCCGGATGAGCAACGTGCGCCGCATCTTCTACTGGGGCTTTCACAACGACGACCCGAAGCAGATGTTCCGCTCGTCGCTGAGTTACTCGCAGGTCATGGAAACGCCGCCGGGAGAGTTACCCGTCTTTATCGCCTACCGGCTCAATGGCGAGCCGCTCCCGCTCGAACGCGGCGGGCCGGCGCGCATGGTGGTGCCGTGGGCGCACGGCTTCAAATCCATCAAGTGGCTCCAGCACGTCGTTCTTACCAATGACTACAAAGCGAACGACACTTACGCGGAGAAAAATAACGACCCGGAATCGCATCTCAAGACCGCGGCATATCTCGATGATATGCCGAAACAATTCGCCACCGGCCAGCCCGTGCCGGTGAGCGGGCTCGCGATCTCGGGCTGGTCGGGATTGAAGCGCGTTGAGTATTGGGTGCGTCCCGCCGCGCCCGACATCGCCGAAGAGGATCCGGCGTGGCAGAGCGCGAAGTGGATCGAGTGCGCGCTGGCCGCGCCGCCCGCGGATTGGAGCAGCGTGCTGCCCGCCGGCGTGTCGTCGCAGGAAGTCCTCGGCTTCGATCCGACCTCCGGTCAGCCGCTGACGTGGCCGCTGCGTTATAGCATGGTCGCGTGGTCGGCCACGCTTCGCGATCTCGCGCCCGGCCAGTATGAAGTGCGCGCCCGCGCGGTGGACCTGAACGGCTTTGCCCAACCCGAGCCGCGCCCGATTTTGAAGTCGGGAAAAAATCCGATCCAACCGCGCCGCTTCAAAGTGGCGTGAGGGAAATCGAACTCCCGCCCTCAAACGCGCTCGCAAACTCTGTCCATGTTCAGATAAGAATGGCCGGAGTTCTTTTAAAAAACGCGCTTGTCATCCCTCGTCGCCCCGCTAGCTTCCCCCTCCCTTTCCCCCGCGATTGGCGCTCCTCGTTCGGCTCGCCCGGTGGAGAGGGCAAATCGGTAACCCGTGGTTAGCACATGAACACATCCATGATTCAAATGCAGGAATTGATCGCGAAGAGTCTTCGCGATTTCAAAGAGGGCAGCATCGTCAAAGGGCGCATCCTCGAGCTCCGTCCCCGTGAAGTCCTCGTCGATATCGGCTACAAGAGCGAGGGCGCCATCCCCACCAGTGAATTCGACGACGTCGATGACCTCCAGGTCGGCGACGAAGTGGAAGTCCTTCTCGTCCGCCTCGAAAACGACGAAGGCACCGTCATTCTCTCAAAGGAAAAAGCTGCTTACCGGCAGAACTGGGAGAAGATCGCCAAGGTGTTTGAAGAAGGCGGCATCATCAAAGGCAAGGTCAAGGCCGTCGTGAAAGGCGGGCTCATGGTCAACATCGGCGTCGAGGCGTTTCTGCCTGGCAGCCAGATCGACATCATCCCGCCCAAGGACCTCCAGCAATTCGTCGGCAACACTTACGACTTCAAGATCGTCAAGATCAACGACGACCGGAAGAACGTGGTGCTGAGCCGCCGCGAACTCATCGAGCAGGAGCGTGCGGAAAAGCGTTCGCGGTTCCTCGACACCATCAAGGTCGGAGACACCGTGACGGGCCAGGTCAAGAATCTCACCGACTTCGGCGCATTCATCGACCTCGATGGGATGGATGGCTTGCTGCACATCACCGACATGACGTGGGGCCGCCTCGGCCACCCGAGCGAGATGCTCAAGACCGGGCAGGAGCTCACCGTCGTGGTGCTCGACATCAACAAGGAAAAAGAGCGCGTGTCCCTCGGCCTCAAGCAAACGCAGAAGAATCCGTGGGAAGAAACTGAGAACCGCTTCCCGATCGGCTCGAAGGTCAAAGGCAAGATTACCAACCTCGTTCCTTACGGCGCATTCGTGGAAATCGAAGAAGGCGTCGAGGGTCTCATCCACGTGTCCGAACTTTCCTGGACCAAGCGCATCACGCGCCCCAGCGACGTGCTCACCATCGGCCAGGAAGTCGAGGCCGTGGTGCTCGGCGTCAACAAGGAGGAGCAAAAGATCAGCCTCGGCGTGCGCCAGCTCGAACCGAATCCTTGGGACGAAATCGAACACCGTTACGCCATCGGCAAGCAAGTGAAAGGCACCGTCCGCAACATGACGGCTTACGGCGCATTCGTGGAACTCGAGGAAGGCATCGACGGCATGGTCCACGTCTCCGACATGAGCTGGACGCGCAAGATCAATCACCCTTCCGAGATGCTGAAAAAAGGGGACGAAGTCGAAGCCGTCGTCATCGACATCGACAAGCAGAACCAGCGCATCAGCCTCGGAGTGAAACAGCTCGACGAAGATCCGTGGAAGGCCATCGATGCCCGCTACAAGATCGGCGACCTGGTCAAAGGCAAGATCTCGAAGATCGCGAGCTTCGGCGCATTCGTGGCGCTCGAAGGCGAGATCGACGGGCTCGTGCACATCTCGCAGATCAGCGAAGAGCGCATCGACAAAATCAAGGACCACCTGAAGATCGGCCAGGAGATTGAAGCGCGCGTCATCAAGGTCGATAAGACCGAGCGCCGCATCGGCCTCTCCGTGAAGGCAGCCAATTACAACGAAGAAGACCTCAAGCGCGAAGCCGCAGCCTTCGACAGCCTCAAGCCTGGCGAAGACATGGTCGGCCTCGAACAAGCCTTTGCCGCCGCCGCGGAAGAATACCGGCCCGGCGACAGTAAGAAGAAGTAGAAACCTGAAACCTGAAACCTGAGTAATCGAAATGGACAAACCGCAAATCACCGCCTGGGTAAAAACGCAATGTGGCTGGAGCAATGGCATCCGCGCCGTCTTAAAAAAATATGACCTTCCCTACGAAGAGAAGGACATCATTCAGAATCCCGCGTTCCGTTGGGAGATGGAGCAGAAGAGCGGGCAGCCGCTGAGCCCCTGCGTGGAAGTCAACGGCACCATGCTGGCCGACATCAGCGGCGAGGAACTCGAGCGCTGGATGCTCACGCAGCAACTCGTCGGCAACACCGACAAGGCGACCGACGTGCCGCTCGACCGCGCCTGCTCGGACGCCGAACACGCCGCGATGCAGCATGGCGCGCCGCTGAAATTCCAGAGCTAGGAAAACAATCTCGCGAGCCCCCGCGTCGCGACCCAGAGAAGCCGCGCCTCCCGAAAAGGGGGCGCGGTTTTTTTCCTTCACTCCACGACTGCCTCGCCGGCCATGCGCGTCACGCTTTTCATCCCGTGCTTCATCGACTCGGTCTATCCGCATGTCGGCGCCGCCATCGTGGCCGTGCTCGAGCGGCTCGGCCACAGCATCGACTACCCCGAGGCGCAGACCTGCTGCGGCCAACCGCCGTTTAACTCGGGCTACTGGAACGAGGCCCGCGAAGTCGCGCGCCGGCAGATGCGCGTCTTCCGCGACGCCGAAGTGGTGGTGAGCGCGTCAGGCTCGTGCGGGGCGATGTTCAAAAAGTTTTACCGCGAACTTTTCGAGCACCAGCCGGAGGAAGCCGAGGCCCGCGCGCTCGGCGCGAAAACGTGGGAGTTCAGCGAATTTCTCGTGACGAAACTCGGCGTGCGCGATCTCGGCGCACGGTTTGCGCAGCGCGTCACCTTTCACGACGGCTGCCACGGTCTGCGCGAGCTCGGCACCCGGGAAGCCCCGCGCAGCCTGCTTCGCGCGGTGGCGGGCCTCGAACTCATCGAGATGAATGAAGGCGAAACGTGCTGCGGATTCGGCGGCACCTTCGCGGTGAAATTCCCGCAAATCTCGAGCGCGATGGCCGAGGTGAAGTGCAACGCGATCCTCGACACCGGCGTCGATTACGTGGTGAGCAACGACTCGAGCTGCCTCATGCAAATCCAAGGCTGGCTCGACCGCAACGGGCGCCGCGCCATTAAGAGCCTTCACCTCGCCGAAGTGCTGGCGCATCGAGCATGACCGCTGCGCCCAATCCGCAAAGCGCTCCGCTAAAACGGAACGCCGCATCCAGCTAGTGTAGGTCGCCGCAAATAATATAACATTCGATTACTCTGAAAAACGCGATCTTACTCTGGCGAATAAGTATCACTATCTGCGGCGGCCTACACTAGCAGCGCGCGCCGTCGATGAAGTGGTGGTGCCATAGCTGCGTCGCCACGACCGCCGCCAGGCCCATTTCCACGGAGAGGCGCGGCAGCGAACCGCGCCGCATCTGGCGAAAGTCCCGCCGCCAGCGCTGCACCTCCGCGACATCGAAATAGCCGGTGCGCCGCAGCGACTCCTCGCTCATGAGCTCACTCACATAGGGCGGCTCCGGCTCCATGTGAAAGCTATCGAGCGGGGCGCGAAAGATCGCCTTGCGCCTTTTATAAACGGAAGCCGGCAGCCAGCGCGCCGCGAGCAGGCGCAGGATATGTTTGTCGCGAAAGCCGCGCAGCTTCCACCGCGGATCGAGCCGCGCGGTGAAATCAAACACGTCCTCATCGAGAAACGGATAACGCACCTCGACCGACGAGTGCATGGCCACACGATCGCCCTTGGCCTGGAGGAGATGGCCTCCAAGAGTCACGCGCGCCGCGATCCAGATGCCGCGGTTCAGCGGGTGCCAGCGTCGGGCGCGTTCCAAGGGAAATCCGAGCTGCGACCAAGGGCGATTCCGCACCAGCACCTCGCGCATCGGCTCGGAATAAAAGCGGAGTTTCGAGAGCCCGAGCAGCCCGTAGGAATCGATCCAGGCATTTGGCCCGCCGACCGCCACCTCCGTCTCGCGACGAAATTCCGCGGGATACTGCGGGACATTGTTCAGCCGGAGAAAGGCGCGCCGCGCCCGATCGCTCAGTCTCAGGCCGGGCAGGAAGTCGAGATACTCCAGTGCCTTGGCCGCCTTGTACCACGGATAGCCCACGAGCCACTCATCGGCGCCCTCGCCGGTGAGCACTACTTTTTGTCCACAAGCGTGGACGCGCCGCGCCAACTGCAGCAGCGCCGCGCTCGAGGTGTCGATCACCGGCGCCTCGGCCGCTTCGATCAACTCTGGGTAAGTGCCAACCGCATCGGCTGCGCTGAATTCCTGCACCATCGGCGGTTTGGTGCCGATGTGGCGGGCCACGAGATTGGCCCCGCTGAGCTCATCGAGCTCCGGCGAATCCACACGGATGGTGTACGTATTGATCGCCGCGCCTTTGAGCCGGCAGGCCATCGCGGCGATCATCGCGGAATCCACGCCACCCGACAGATACGAGCCCACCGGCACATCGGCGCGCAGCCGTTCTTCGACCGCCTGGAGCAGCACCTTTTCAAATTCATCCACAAGCCGGCGAGGATCGTCGCCGCGCTCCTCGTCGCCGCGGTCGGGAAAATTCATTTCCCAAAAAGCGCGTTCCTCGATCGCGGGTTCGCGGCCGCGATCATCGGCCGGAGCGATCTGCAAATGATGACCGGCGCCCAGCAGTTGCACGCCTTCAAAACAAGTAATCGGCCCCGGCAGCGCCGCGAAGGTGAACACGTGATCGATCCCCCGCCGGTCCGGTCGCGCAGGCACGAGACCCGAAGCGAGCAGCGCTTTGATCTCCGACGCGAAGAGCAGCCAGTCGCCCTGTCGCGTCCAGTAAAGCGGGCAGATGCCGAAGCGATCGCGCCCGAGCACCAGACGCCGCGCGCGCTCATCCCACAGCGCGATGGCAAACTGTCCGCGCAGCCGTTCCCACATTCCCGCGCCCTCCTCCTCCCACATGTGTGGAATGATTTCCGTGTCGCAGTGCTTCACCAGACGATGCCCGCGCGCCTCGAGTTCCCTCCGCTTTTCGAGATGATCGAAAAGTTCGCCATTAAAAATGACGGCCACGTTGCCATCCTCGTTAAACACAGGCTGTTGGCCATCTGCGAGCCCGACGATGCTGAGGCGTCGCGAGCCCAGCGCGAGTCCCGGGCGGTGAAAATATCCTTCCTCGTCCGGCCCGCGGTGCACGATTGCGCGGGTCATTCGACGAATGATTTCCTCCGACACGGGGCGCTGCTCGGTGAGATGGAGAATGCCTGCGATGCCGCACATGACGCTGAGCCAGTTCGAAACTCGCCCAACGGGCGAGCGTTTTTTTTTGCGGTGTTTCAACGCGATCGAATAGCGCGCGGCTTGTCCGCACACCTCATCGGCGTCATGCTCGGCGACGATGAACTCTCGACGAGTGAAACGCCTTTTGCCCGCGCTCGTCTTTGCCTGCGAGCTGGCGGCGGCGCGCGCGCAGACCGTGGAGTTCAACCGCGACATCCGGCCCATCCTTTCCGACACTTGTTACAAGTGCCACGGGCCGGACAAGGCGCGGCGCAAGGCCGATCTCCGCTTTGATCTCGAGGCCAGCGCGAAAGCGAAGCTCGACGACCACTTCGCCATCGTGCCCGGCGATCCGGCGCGGAGCGAACTTATCCGCCGCATCACCACGAGCGATGCGGACGATCGCATGCCACCCTCGGATTCGGGACTGGAGCTCACGCCGCGGCAGATCGAGTCGCTGCGCCGCTGGATCGAGCAGGGCGCGAAGTGGGAAGCGCACTGGGCGTTCATCGCTCCGAAGCGGCCTGCGGCGCCGAGGATTGCCGATTGCCGATTGCCGATCGCCGGGTGGCAAAATGGCGAGGACGGGTTTGGAGATTGGAGCCTCAATCCGATCGATGGCTTCATTTTGAAAAGGATCGCGGATCGCGCGCTGATGCCGTCGCGCGAGGCAACACCGGAACAATTGATCCGCCGAATGACGCTGGACCTCACCGGCCTTCCGCCGACCCTCGCGGAGGTGGATGCATTCATCGCCGAGTGCCGCAGCGGTTCGTCATTCGTCATTCGTCATTCGTCATTATCCGCACTCGCCGATCGCCTGCTCGCTTCGCCGCGCTACGGCGAACGCATGGCCAGCCGCTGGCTCGACGCCGCGCGCTACGCGGACACGAGCGGCTACCAGAACGACGGCGAACGCTTCATGTGGCGCTGGCGCGACTGGGTGATCGATGCGTTCAACCGCAATCTGCCTTTCGACCAATTCACCATCGAGCAACTCGCCGGCGACCTGCTGCCCGGCGCCACGCGCGAGCAGCGCATCGCCACGGGATTCAATCGCAACCACCGCACGAATGCCGAGGGCGGCATCATCCCCGAGGAATATGCGGCCGAGTATGTCGTGGATCGCGTGGACACGACGGCGACGGTGTGGCTCGGCCTGACGATGGGTTGCGCGCGCTGCCACGATCACAAATACGACCCGCTCACGCAGCGCGAGTTTTACGAGGTGTTCGCCTTTTTCAACAACGTCCCCGAGAAAGGCCACGCGATGAAAATTGGCAATTCGCCGCCCGTCCTCAGCGCGCCGACGGACGCGCAGCAGCGGGAACTCGCGAAACTCGATGGGCAACTCGCCGCCGCCGAAGCGCGCCTGCGCGAGCTCGAGCCGCAAATCGCCGCTGCGCAAACGGCGTGGGAGCAGGCGCTCATCATGCCGCTGCCGTGGACGGTGACAAGAGGTTTGCAGGCGCGGTTTGAATTGGACGGCGCGGAATTCGACGGCGAGCGATTCATCGACGGCGGCGACGGGGGCGAGTTCGGCTTCCTCGACAAGTTTACCCTCACCGCCTGGGTTCAGCCGCGCGGCGATGGCGCGATCGTCTCGCGCATGGTCGAGGACCCCGCGGATTCCGCCTTCGCGTCGGACTCCGAGGGCTACAGCGTGCATCTCAAGGCGGGCCGCGTGCAACTCCACCTCACCAAGCGCTGGCTCGACGACGCGCTGCGCGTGGAGACCGAGGCCGTGCTCGCGCCGGGGCAGTGGCACCACGTCGCGGCGACCTATGACGGCTCGCGGCTCGCGTCGGGCGTGAAGATTTTCATCGACGGCCAGCCGCAAAAATTGCGCGTGCTGCTCGATGAGTTGAACCAGACGTTCCTGACGAATCAGCCGCTCCGCATCGGCGCCGGCGGCGGACCGGCGAATCGTTTCCACGGGTTGATCGGCGATGTGCGCGTGTATGCCCGCGTGCTCTCGGCGGAGGAAGCCGGCATTGTGGCGACGACGGAGAGCGCGACCGAGTTGGCCGCGATGCCCGCTGTGCAACGCACCGCGCATCAAGCTGCGAAGCTTCGTTCCTGCTTTCTCGCCGAGCACGCGCCCACATTTCTGCGCGACGCGCAAACCAACGCCGCGGACTTGCGCGAGCAGCACGCGAAATTCGTCGAGAGCCTGCCGACCGTGATGGTGATGGAGGAGATGCCGACGCCGCGCGAGACGTTCGTGCTGAAGCGCGGCGTGTATGACCAGCGCGGCGAGGGCGTCACACCCGGCGTGCCCGCGAGCCTGCCGCCGCTGCCTGCCGCGGCCAAGCGCGACCGGCTGGCCTTCGCGCGCTGGCTGGTCGATCCCGCGAACCCGCTCACCGCGCGCGTGGCGGTGAATCATCAATGGCAGATGCTCTTCGGCACGGGGCTGGTGAAGACGGCCGAGGACTTCGGCTCGCAAGGCGAACTGCCGAGTCATCCCGAATTGCTCGACTGGCTCGCGACGGAGTTCATGACGCCGAAGAAAACTTCGACAGAAGGAAACGAAGGAAACAAAGGTTCTTCGTTCCCTTCTGTTCAATCCGAATCCGGACGGAGTTGGGATCTGAAAGCTTTGGTGAAACTTATCGTGATGAGCGCGACTTACCGGCAGTCGTCGCGCGTAACACCGGAGTTGCTCGCGCGCGACCCGGACAACCGCCTGCTCGCGCGTGGGCCGCGGGTGCGTTTGTCCGCTGAGATGATTCGCGACCAGGCGCTCGCCGTGAGCGGCCTGCTCGTCGGCGAAATCGGCGGACCGTCGGTGAAACCATATCAACCGAAAGGTCTGTGGAAGGAATTGAGCGGGACCGATTACGAGCCGGACCACGGCGACAAGCTCTGGCGTCGCAGCCTCTACACATTTTGGAAACGCACGAGTCCGCAGCCGACGATGACGACCTTCGACGCCGCCGGCCGCGAGATGTGCAGCGTGCGCCC
This sequence comes from Chthoniobacterales bacterium, assembly GCA_038238555.1. Classification (GTDB taxonomy): domain Bacteria; phylum Verrucomicrobiota; class Verrucomicrobiia; order Chthoniobacterales; family Chthoniobacteraceae; genus JANNXQ01. Next base: position 14,500 of record JBBRXP010000023.1, read on the forward strand.
AAGCCGCACCGACACGCCGCTGCAGGCGCTGGCGCTGATGAACGATGTGACGTTCGTGGAAGCCGCCCGCTGTCTCGCGCAGCGCGTGATGCGCGAAGGCGGAGCGACACCGGAAGAGCGCGTGCGACTCGCTTTCCGCCTCGTGCTCGCCCGCGCGCCGAAGCCGCCGGAGTTGAAAGTGCTGCTCGATGATTTGAACAACCACCTCGCGCGCTTCCGCGCCGACCCGAACGCGGCACAATCGCTCGTCAGCGCAGGCGAGGCACCGCGTGACGGGACTCTCGCAACAACCGAACTGGCAGCTTACACGGCAGTCGCGGGATTGATTCTGAATCTCGACGAAACCATCACCAAACAATAGGCGCCGGTGGCGCGATGTGCCTCAAACTCAAACCATGAAGACTTCACTCAAACGCGCCGCTCTCTTCCTTGCGTTCCTGCTACTGGGTCCGTTGGCTGGAATGGGCGCAAGCGTTGCGACGGCCATTCCCGTCCGCATCGAGGTGACGCTCGTGGACGGCGGGGCATACAGCGGCGGCACGTTCCAGAGCAACAACCAGAAGGTCGTGCAAAACAAGCGCGGGATCTTCACGACGCATAACAGCAGGCACAACGAAGACTTCACCGCGCAGCTCTGGCGGCTGTCGTGGAGCCGCGATGGCGGGAAGACGTTTACGACGCTCCATGAAGCCACGGATGCGACGAATCCGCCGGTGCTCGAAACCGACGCGGCAGACAACATCTATGTCATGCAAGGCGAGGATTCTGCACGTGCCAGGAAATCGCCAACTTCTCATCGCTTGCTGCGTTGACCTCTTCGCCGCTGCCTTCGCGCTCAATGAGCTTTTCCTGAAACGCTGATCCCACACGCCCATGAGCACCATCCTCACCCGACCCTTGCTGATGAACCGCCGACATTTCTTCGGGCGCGTGGGCCTCGGCGCGACGGCGCTGGCGACGTTGTTGAACGACGAGTCGGTCGCCGCGGCGGCGCCCGACGCGGTGTCCACGGGCGGGCTGCCGGGCTTGCCGCATTTTGCGGCGAAGGCGAAGCGCGTCATCTACCTGTTTCAGTCCGGCGCGCCGTCGCAGATGGATTTGTTCGACCACAAGCCGCAGCTTGCGGAACTGCACGGCACGGATTTGCCGGACTCGATTCGCCGGGGTCAGCGGCTCACGGGCATGACGGCGACGCAGGATCATTTTCCCATCGCGCCGACGCACTACCGCTTTGCGCAGCACGGGCGCAGCGGCGCGTGGTTGAGCGAGCTGCTGCCACACACGGCGCGCGTCGCGGACGAGTTGTGCTTCATCAAGACGATGCACACCGAGGCCATCAACCACGACCCGGCCATCACTTTTTTCCAAACCGGCGCGCAGCTCGCGGGGCGGCCGAGCATCGGCTCGTGGCTCAGCTACGGACTCGGCAGCGAGAATCGCGACCTGCCCGCATTCGTCGCGCTGCTCTCCAACGGCACGGGCAATCCGAACGACCAGCCGCTCTACGACCGCCTGTGGAGCAGCGGCTTTCTGCCGACGACGCATCAGGGCATCAAGTTCCGCCCCGGCGGCGACCCGGTGCTCTTTCTTTCCAATCCCGAGGGTCTAGACACGACAGGGCGGCGGCGGATGCTTGATGACCTCGCGAAGATGAACCAGATGCAGTTCGCGGAAGTCGGCGACCCGGAAATCGCCACGCGCATCGCGCAATACGAGCTGGCGTATCGCATGCAAACGAGCGTGCCGGAGCTGACGGATGTCTCGACCGAACCCGCGAGCGCGTTCGAGCTCTACGGCCCCGAGGCGCGCAAGCCGGGGACGTTCGCCGCGAATTGCCTGCTCGCGCGCCGGCTCGCGGAGCGCGGCGTGCGATTCATCCAGCTTTTCCATCGTGGCTGGGACCAGCACACAAAACTGCCGACGCAACTCCCCGGCCAGTGCCGCGACACCGACCAGCCGAGCGCCGCGCTTATCACGGACCTCAAGCAGCGCGGCCTGCTCGATGAGACGCTCGTCGTGTGGGGCGGCGAGTTCGGGCGCACTGTCTATTGCCAGGGCGGGCTCACGAAGGATGACTACGGGCGCGACCATCATCCGCGGTGTTTCACGCTCTGGCTCGCGGGCGGTGGCATCCGGCCGGGCATCACGTTTGGCGAGACGGATGATTTTTCCTACAACGTGGTGCGCGATCCCGTGGAAGTGCACGACCTCCACGCGACGTTGCTGCACTGCCTCGGCATCGATCACACGCGGCTCACCTTCAAATTCCAAGGCCGCCACTACCGCCTCACCGACGTGCACGGGAGTGTGGTGAAAGGCGTGCTCGCGTGAGAGGCCCGTGAGCTTTAGCGTCGTTCGTGATGTCTGCCCTTCTCGAGATCCCCAGCATCAAGGATCCAAAAGCGTTTCATCTCGCGCGTTGGGCGCGAGTGCGCGCCGATCCCGAAATGCATCGCCTGCCGGGGCGTGTCGAAACCAATTACTTCGGACAGATCGTCATGATGCCACCGCCTGGATTCACGCATTCAAATCGCCAGTTTGAAATCGGCCATCTCTTGAAGACCCACATGGCAGGCGGACGGACACTCACGGAATGTGCGGTCCTCACCAGCGATGGGGTGAAGGGAGTCGATGTGGCGTGGATTTCCGGGCGTCGAGTCAAGCGCGGCTTGAAAGCGGAAGTGATCACCATTGCGCCGGAGATTTGCGTGGAGATCGTCTCGCCAGGCAACACGCGCCAGGAGATCGAGGACAAGCGCCGCCTCTACTTCGAGGCGGGTGCCGATGAAGTCTGGCTCTGCGACAAGCGCGCCGCGATCCACTTCTTTCTGAAAGACGGTCAGGCCGGGGAGGCCAAGGCATCCAGTCTTTGTCCCACGATGCCCAGGCGCGTGAAGGTGTAGCCGCCCGGCGCCGGCGGAACCTGGGCGGGCGCGAACCGTAGCTTGACGTGTCCTCCTCCCGACGGGCTAATCGCCTCCCGCTCGCGCCCACTTTTTTCCCGCTCCATGCCTACTGATCGTATCGCCATCATCGGAATCGGTTGCCGTTTTCCCGGCGGAATCAATGACTGTCACTCGTTTTGGAAGCTGCTCGTCGAGGGCCGTGAGGCGGTCGGCGAGGTGCCGGCCGATCGCTGGAACGTCGAGCGTTTTTTTGACGCGGAGCCGGGGCTGGCAGGAAAGTCCATCGCCCGGCGCGGCGGATTTCTCGACGGCATCGATCAATTCGATCCGCAGTTTTTCGGCATCTCGCCGCGCGAAGCGCCTTACGTCGATCCGCAGCACCGGCTGCTGCTCGAGACCGCGTGGGAGGCGATCGAAGATGCGGGGCTCGTGCTCGATCTCGAAGGCGGCAGCGATGTCGGCGTGTTTGTCGGCATCTCGCACAATGACTACCAGATCATTCAGGGCACGCCGTGGGATTCGGGGGGGATCAGCGCGCACTCGCCCACGGGCAGCGCGCACAGCATCGCGGCGAACCGCATTTCCTACTGCTTGAACTTGCGCGGCCCGAGCGTGGCAATGGACACCGCCTGTTCATCGGCGCTCACCGCGGTGCACGCCGCCTGCGAACACATCCGCGCCGGGCGCGGCGAGGTGGCGCTGGCTGGGGGCGTGACGGTGATGATCACGCCCGGCGGCTTCATCGGTTTTTCGCAAGCCTCCATGTTGTCTCCCGAGGGCCGCTGCAAAGCGTTCGACGCCGCGGCCAATGGATTCGTGCGCGGTGAAGGCGCGGGCATGGTGCTCTTGAAGCGGCTCTCGCTGGCTATTGCCGATGGCGATCCGATCCACGGCATCATCGCCGGCACCGCGCTCAATCAGGACGGGCACACCAACGGCATCTCGCTGCCGAGCACCGAAGCGCAGGCGCGACTGGTGCGCGATGCGTGCGCGGATGCGGGCATCGATCCGTCGCGGATCGGCTTTGTGGAAGCGCACGGCACCGGCACCGCGGTCGGCGATCCCATCGAAGCCCACGCGCTCGCCGAAGCACTCTGCGCGGACCGCACCACGCCGCTGCTCATCGGCTCGGTGAAAACAAATCTCGGGCACTTGGAAACGGCCGCCGGCGTCGCGGGTCTCGTCAAAGCCGTGCTCGCGCTCCAGCACCGGCAGATTCCGGCGAGTCTTCATTTTGAAACGCCCAATCCGCACATCGATTTCGCGGCGCTCAAACTCCGCGTGCCCACTGCGCTCGAGCCTTTTCCCGAGAACGATGGCGCGCATTTCGTCGGCGTGAATTCCTTCGGTTTCGGCGGCGCGAATGCGCACGTCATCCTCGAGGAGCCGCCTGTGCGTCCTCAGCCGGAACACCCGGAGGATCTCACGGAGCGCGCGTGGCCCATCGTGCTCTCCGCGCGTTCCGAGGAAGCGCTGCGCGGATCGGCCTTGCGCCTGGCCGCGTGGATCGAGGAGCGCTCGCACGCCAACGGCAGCTCGCCCACGCTACCAGACTTGGTCTTCAGCCTCGGCGCCCGGCGCAATCATCACGCGCACCGGCTGACGATCGTGGCCGCTTCGACGAAAGAACTCGCGCGAGGACTCGACGGCTTCGCGATCAAAGAGCAGAGCCCGAAAGCGCGCGCCGCCTTTGCCCCGCGCCCCGAGCAGCCGCCGCGCGTGGCCTTCGTCATGAACGGGCAAGGACCGCAATGGTGGGGCATGGGCCGCGAGCTCATGCGGCGCGAGCCGGTCTTCCGCAAGACCATCGAGCGATGCGCGGCGGCGATGCAACCGTGGGCGCGCTTTTCACTCCTCGATGAACTTGCCCGCACCGAAGAAACCTCACGGATGCAGCAAACGGAAATCGCGCAGCCCGCGATCTTCGCGATGCAGGTGGCGCTCGCGGCGCTTTGGAAGTCGTGGGGGGTGCAGCCCGCCGCGGTCGTCGGGCACAGCGTCGGCGAGATCGCGGCAGCGTGCGTCGCGGGCGTGTTCACTTTGGAAGAAGGCGCGCGGGTCATCGCGCTGCGAGCGCGCTTCATGGGCGACTGCGCGCGCGACGAAGGCACCATGCTCGCCGTCGGTCTCGGCGAGGACGAAGCGCGCGCGCTCATCGCCCGCCACGATCGCACGGTCACCATCGCCGCGTTCAATGGACCGCGCTCGCTCACGCTCTCCGGCTCGCGCTTTTCGCTCGAGGCGATGCTCGCGGAGATCGAGCCGCAGGGTGTCTTCGCGCGGCTCGTGCGTGTGGACCATCCCTTCCATCACCCGCTCATGCGGCCGGCTTCCGAGCAGCTCGAGGGAGCGCTCGCCGACCTGCAACCCCAGCCCAACACGATCCCATTTTTCAGCACCGTGACCGGCGCGCAGTGCGCCGGCGAAACATGCGACGCCGCGCACTGGGCTCGCGGCGTGCGGCAGCCAGTGCAGTTTGCGCCGGCGGTGAATGCGCTCGCGGATTTCGGCGCAGACGTGTGGCTGGAAATCGGCGCGCATCCCGCGCTCGTGCACTCGATTCAGGAATGTCTGGCGCCCCGCGGCGGCAAGGCGCCGGTGCTCTCTTCCGCGCGCCGCGAACGCGAGCACGAGTCGCTGCTCGAGACCGCGATGGATCTCCACCGCGCCTGTGTGGCGCTGGATTTCACGGCGATCACACCCTCGCGCCGCCTGCTCTCGCTCCCTGCGTATGCGTGGGACAAAAGCCGCTGGTGGAACGAAGCGAACGACTGGCGCGAAGGCCGGCTCGCGCCCGGCGGACGCGGCTTCCTCGACCTCCGCCTCACGCGCGCGACACCCACCTGGACAGCGCGCCTCGACGGCCGCCACATGGCTTTCCTCAAGGATCACAAAGTCGAAAACCACGTCATTTTCCCCGCCGCAGCTTTCGTCGATATGGTGCTCGAAGCCGGCGTGCAGTTGTTCGAGGGGCGCGCGTTCGTAGTGGAAGATTTCGAGATTCGCAAACCGCTCATCCTGCCCGAGCCGGCGTCGGGCGTTCACCTCGAACTGGCCTACGATCCGACCGAACGCACCTTCGCCATCCAGAGCCGCTTCCATCAAGGCGCGGCGTGGTCCTTGCACGTCGCCGGCTCGATGCGCGGCGAGCGCACCGAGTCTCCGTTCGCCTCCTCCGAGTTGCCGAGCGCGGACGGCGAGCCCGTGGAGATCGCGGGCTTCTATCGGTACATGAGCGATCGCGGCCTGCGTTACGGCGACGAGTTCCGGCCCATCCGCGAGCTGGCCGCGGGCGGCGGAAAGTCGTCTGGAAAAGTTTCGCTGTCGGAAAAAATCGCGCAGCGAGCGAGCGAGTATCCGCTGCATCCCGTCCTCTTCGATGGCGCGTTGCAAATTCTCTCCGCCGGCGCGGCGACCGTCGAGGATCGCGGGTCGCGGATGAAACTGCCGGTGCGCTTCGCCCGCATTCTCTTCCTCCGCTCGCCGGGCGCATCCAGTCTCGTACGCGCTGCTGTGTTGCAGTGCAACGCGGAGTTCATGGAAGGCCGGATCGCGCTGCACGACGAAGCGGGGCAGCCGTGCGTGCTCGTGGATGGCTTCCGCGCCATCGGCGTCGCGCGCCGCTCCGGCGCGCCGGGTGGAACGCGCGACGTGATCTACCACGTCGATTGGGAACGCACGCCGTCCACGTCGCGCCCGCCTGTCGCGCAGCCGTCTTTGATGACTCTCCGCGAGGTTGCGAAGCAGGCGCTCGAAGAAGTGATCGCCACTCGCGGACGCGCTGAACTGCAAGCGGCGATGGCCGCGGGCGACGATCTCGCCGCGAGCCAGCTCGTCCTCGGCCTCCGCGAAATGGGCGCAACGCCCGCTGCAAAATTCACCGTCGATTCCTTGCGCGTGGCCGCGTCAATGCAGCCGGTCTTCGCGCGGCTCATGGCCAGTTTGGTAAAGCGCGGACTGCTGAAAAAAAGAGCCGCCGCTTTCCGACCGACGCCTGCTTTCGCGAGCACCGCGGACTCCGCGCGGGAAGCGCTCCGATCCTTTGTCACGCAGCATTCCGGCCACCTCCCCGAGGCACTGCTCTGCGCCGGCAACTGCGCGGAACTCGGCCCGATTTTGCGCGGAGAAATTGACGCCGTGCAGGTGCTCTTCGCCGGTGCGGGCGCGGAGTTGCTCGATCAATTTTACGGCGAGGGGCTCTACACGAGTCATTGGCTTGCGGCCATCGGCGCCGCGGTGCGGGAAGCCGCGCGCCATTTGCCAGAGGGGCGCGGATTGCGCATCCTGGAAATCGGCGCCGGCACCGGCGGCCTCGCCGCCCAGGTTTTACCGCTGCTCGCACGCGGGCTCCACGCCTACACATTCAGCGATATCTCCGCCGGATTTTTTCCCGGCGCGATGCAGAAGCTCGCGGCTTTCCCGGAAGTGGAGATGAAAATTTTTGACCTCGAAAGATCGGGCACGGAGCAGGGCTTCGATCTCGGCGCGTTTGACTTCGTCATCGGCACCAACGTGCTGCACGCAGTCAGCGATGTGCGCGCCGCGCTCGCTCACGTGCACGAGTTGCTCGCGCCGGGCGGCAGCCTCGTTTTCATGGACACCGCCACGTCGCAATTGTGGACGGAAACCGTCTTCGGCCTCACCAGTGGCTGGTGGCGTTTCACCGACCGCGACCTGCGTCCGCATCAACCGCTGCTCGAACGCGCGACGTGGGAGCGCGTCTTGCGCGAGTCTGGTTTCAGCGAGACCGCATCACTGCCGGGGCTCATCGGACCGACCGGCGGCGAAGGCCAGATCGGCCTCCTCGCGCGCAAGACCTGGCAGCAATTTCCCGCGCTCGATCTCGTCGCCGGAGTTCCGGCGGAAAAATCGTGGCTCATTTTTGCGGACGAGTCCGACCTCGGCGATCGACTCGCTGCGCGCCTCCGCACCGCGGGCGCTCGATGCCGCCTCGTGCGCCGCGGGGTCGCGCTCCGCGCGGAGACACCGGAAGATTGGACGCAGCTTTTGCAGAGCTTCGCGGAGGACGCGCCGCCGGAGCGGATTGTTTATTTGTGGAATCTGGACGCCTCCACAGACGACGAGGTGATGGGCACCGACGCCTTGCTCCATCTCAGGCAGGCGCTCGAGACCGTGATGCCGACGGCCAACCTGCGCATCGACTCCGTGACACGCGGCGCACAACCGGTGGGTCGCGAGCCGACGCCGACCGCGGTCGCGCAAGCGCCCGCCGTGGGCCTGCTGCGCGTGATGCTCAACGAACATCCGAATTTTTCCTGCCGCGGCGTGGACTTGCCGCCGCTGCCATCCGAGGCCGATGCAGCCTTGATCTGGAGCGAACTGCTGCGCACGGACAGCGAACGCGAGACCGCCTTTCGCGGCGAAGCGCGCTACGTGCAGCGCATCGGCCGCGGTCGTCCATCCGTCGAGCAAACGCTCGATCCCGCGGTGCCGCTGCGGCTCGAATCGCGCGAGCGCGGGCATCTCGACACGCTGTGTTTCGCGCCCTTCGCGCTGCCGCCGTGCGGTCCCGGCGAAGTGCTCATCCACGTGCGCGCGGCGGGCATGAACTTCCGCGACGTGCTCAAAGCCCTCGCGCTCTATCCCGGCGAAGCGCCCGATGCGCGCATCTTCGGCGATGAAGTGGGCGGCGTGGTCGCAGCCGTCGGAGCCGGCGTCGAGCACGTGGCGCCGGGCGACCGCGTCTTCGGTCTGGCGGTCTTTGGTTTGGCCACGCACACGCTCGCGCGCGGAGGCGACGTTCGCCGCATTCCCGCTGGTCTCTCGTTTGAAGAAGCAGCCACGTTGCCCGTCGTCTTCATGACCGCGTGGCACGCGCTGAAAAACGTGGCGCGGCTGCGCGCGGGCGAGCGCATCCTCGTCCACGCCGGCGCGGGCGGCGTGGGCATGGCGGCGATTCAAATCGCGCATCATCTCGGCGCGTCAGTCATCGCCAGCGCCGGCAGCCCGGCCAAACGCGCGCTGCTCGAGACGCTCGGCGTGAAGAACGTGATCGACTCGCGCCGCGGCGATTTCGCGGAAGCCGTGATGGCGCTCACCGATCGGCGCGGAGTGGACGTGGTCCTCAACGCGCTCGCCGCGGAAGCCATTCCGATGGGCCTCTCGTGTCTCGCGGAGTTCGGCCGCTTCCTCGAAATCGGCAAACGCGACATCTATCAAAACGCGCGCATCCCGCTCTGGCCCTTGCGCCGCAACGCATCGTTCCACGTCATCGCGATGGACGCCGTCTTTCAAGGCGACGAGGAATTGACGAGAGAAATGCTCGGCGAACTCGCCGGACTGGTGGAAGCCGGCGCGCTGCGTCCGCTGCCATACCGCTCCTTCGCGGCGAGCCGTGTCGATGCGGCCTTCCGTTTGATGGCCGGCGGCAAACACATCGGCAAAGTCATCGTCGCGTTTCCGCCGCCGTTTGTTGCGCGACGCGGAGAACCATTGCCCGCTCCCTTCTCGATCAAGCCGGATGCTTGCTACTTGATCACCGGCGCGTTTGGCGGCTTCGGAAAAGTGGTCGCCGAATGGCTGGTGAAATGCGGCGCGCGCCATCTCGTGCTCAGCAGTCGCAGCGGCGCCGCCACGCCGGAGGCCGTAGCTTTTGTACAAGATTTGCGCGCTCGCGGAGTCGAAGTGCGGATCGTGAAAGCGGACGCGGGATCTTCCAAAGATGTCTCCCGTCTTCTCGATGAAATCCGCGCCGGCGATCAGCCGCTGCGCGGACTTTTCCACCTCGCGATGGTCATCGACGACGCGCTGCTCTCCGCGCTCACGCGCGAGCGGATGCGGACCGTGCTGGCCCCGAAAGCGCATGGCGCCTGGCTGCTGCACCAAGGCACGCGCGAGATGAACCTCGACTGTTTCGTGATGTTCTCGTCGGTCTCGAGCATCTTCGGAAATCCCGCGCAGGGAAACTACGGCGCGGCCAATGCCTTCCTCGATTCACTGGCCCACCACCGCCGCGCGCTCGGGCTGCCCGCGCTCACGATGAATTGGGGCGTGCTCGGCGGCGAAGGCTACGTGGCGCGCAATGAACGCGTGGCCGAATTCCTCGCGCGGCAGGGCACCACGGAACTCTCGCCGGGCGAAGTGATGTCGCTCATGGAATCCTCGCTCGTCGCCGGCAACACGCAGGTCATGGCGATCCGCGTGGACTGGGCAAAGTGGCGGCAGTTTTTTCGCGGCATGACTGGGAATCCTTTGCTGGAGCGCATCCTCGCGTCACTCGAAGGCCAGGAGGCCGGCGGCGTCACCGGCGACTGGCGGCAGAAAATTGACTCCGCCGCGGCGGAAGAAAAGGAAAGCGTGATCGCGCAGGCGGTGCGTGAAGTCGTCGGCTCCGTGCTGCGCGTGAAACCGGAGAGCTTGCGCGACGATCAGCCGCTCACCGACCTCGGCCTGGATTCGTTGATGGGCGTGGAAATCGAAAACTCCCTCGAAGCCGCCATCGGCGTCGCCCTTCCCCCGACGAGCCTCATGCGCGCGCGCACCATCGGCCAGATCGCCACGCTCATCGCCAGCCACATGGGCGGCAAGCCCGCGCCCGCCGCACCCGCGATCTCGGTTGAAGCGTCGTCTGCCGACGAGGTGGATTTGGAAGCGCTGACCGATGAAGACATCGACCAGTTGCTCGGTAGTGAGAGGGCGCAGGGCCTTGGAGCGCCGCCATCCCCGCGCGGCTTGGTACCGGTGTCGCACGAGGACAGCGGCGCTCCACCGGAAAAACCTGATGTCCGCCGATAAACGCGCTCTTCTCCAGCAACGGCTGCGGGACGGGGAAATAAATCTCCAACCGCTCACCTTTCCGCAGCGTGAATTGTGGGAGGCCTCGCCGGTGCCGCCGGCGGATGTGGCCAATCACATCTGCTGCCTCATCGAGGTGTGCGGCGCGATCACCCCACGCGACTGCGAGGCCGCTCTGCAACGAGTGGTGCAACGGCAGGAGGCGCTGCGCATTTCCTTCCTGCCGGGCAAAGACCGGCCTGTGCAAGTCATCCGCGAGGACGTGCCCGCATCTTTTCGCAGCCGCAGACTGTCTCCGGCAGAGAGCGTGGAAGAGCTGGAGCAGGAAATTTTCAGCGCGCCGTTCGATCTCGTGCGAGGGCCGCTGTATCGCGCCGAGCTGCTTTCGCGGGGCGCCGAGGACCACGTTTTCGTCTTCGCCATTCACCACGCAATCGCCGATGGCTGGACGCTCGGCGTCTTCGTGCAGGACTTGGTGGCCGCTTACCTGCACGAGGTGCGAGGCGCGCGCGAGCCGCTTCCGGCAGTCCCGCTTTCCTACACCGTGTGGGGCGCCGCGGAGCGCGCCTTCTGGCAACCCGCGGAACTCGAGCAGCGCGCCGCATTTTGGAAAAAAAAACTCGCGCGGACTGCTCGCCTGTGGAGCGGACTCGAAGGGCCGGAGACGGCGTCCGGCGCGCCACTGCGAATACTCTCCTATTTTTCAGCCGAGCTCGCCGACGCCGCGCGGGACTTGGCCCGGCACAATGGGGCCACGCTTTTCAGCACGCTGCTCACGGCGTTTCAAATCGCGCTGTCGCAGTGGACGGGCGCCCACGACATCGTGGTCGGCGTACCGGTGGCCAATCGCGGCAAGCAAGCGGTGCGGGAAACGATGGGCTACTTTTCCGGTGTCGTGCCGTTGCGCGCCGCGGTGGAACGCGATCGTCCATTCGCCGAGAGCCTGCGCGAGGTGCATCGAAACACCCTCGAAGCTTTCGCCAACGCGATGCCCTTTGCGGAACTTGTGCAGGCGCTCGGCGACTCGCTGCGGCCGGGGCACAATCCTGTCTTCGAGGTTCGCTTCGCTTTGCAAAACCATCCCATCCCGGATGTGGCGCTGCCCGGGCTTTCGGCCAGGTTGCGAATGCGCTCGCCGGGCACCGCGCGTTTTCTTCTCGCGTGCGAAATCACCGAGGAAGGCGAGCGGCTGGAAGTCGCGTGGTTCTTCCGTCCGCAATTATTTCCGCGCGAAGAAATCGAAAACCTGGGCCGCATGTTTGAGTGGGTGCTGACAGCGTCCACGCGATGAACTCCACCGACGAAACTCATGAGCCGCATTGGGTAAGCCGCGCGGCATTTCCGTTTCTCGCGGCGACATTCTTTATCACGCAAGCCGCGCTGGCCGTGGCCGTGTATCGCGCGAATTACTGGCTCGCCGTTCCGCTCGTCCTCGTCTCCAGCCATCTTATGCACGGGATGCTCATCGGCTTTCACGAAGCCTCGCACGGCCTGCTGCGAAAGAGCCGCGTGTTGAATGAAATCGACGGGCTCCTCATCGGCACCTTGAGCTTCATGAGCTTCAGCCTCTACCGCGCGGCCCATCAGTTGCACCATGCGCATCTGGCCACTCCGCGGGACGAGGAGCTGTGGCCTTTCGTCGAACCCGCGATGCCGCGCGCCGTGAGAATTTGGGCCGCGATTTGCGAGCTCACGCTGGGGCTGTTCTTCACGCCATTTTTATTTGTGCGCACTTTTCTGCGCGCCGGTTCGCCGATTCGAAATCGGAAATTGCGCCGCCGCATCTGGAGGGAACTTGCAGCGATGGCGCTCGTGTGGATGGGCATCCTCACCGCGGTCGCCTGGCTGCACGCGTGGACCTACTTCCTGTGGCTGCACCTGCTTCCCGCGAGCCTCGCCGCGAACATGCAAAGCGTGCGCAAATACATCGAGCACGTGGGCCTCACCGGCTCCACAATCAACAGCTCCACGCGCAGCATCGTCGCGCGCGGGTGGCTCGGACGGCTCGTGTCTTTCACGCTGCTCCACGAACCGTTTCATGGCGTGCATCACCGCTACTCGGGCCTGCCGCACGCGGAATTGCCGCGGCGCGCGGACGAACTCGAACCCAAATCGCCGGAGGATCGTCCGCCCTTTCCGAGCTACGCCCAAGCCTTCCACGACCTGATGCAAGAGCTCGCCGATCCGCGAGTCGGCGCGCAATGGCGCGCGCGGTGAGCCCCATGACGATCTTCGAAGGCATCGGCGTAAAAAAGCAATTCGACGACGGCCAGGTGCAGGCGTTGCGCGGCGCGGATTTTCGGATTCACGAAGGCGAGTTCGTGGCCATCGTCGGCCCCAGCGGCTGCGGAAAAACCACGCTGCTACAACTGCTCGGCGCGCTGGATCAGCCGAGCGCCGGATCGCTGCTCTACCGCGGCGCGTCGCTCCCCGATTCGCCCGATCTCGCGGCCTACCGCGCGCGCGAGATCGGCTTCATTTTTCAATCCTTCCACTTGCTCCCCACATTCACCGCCCTCGAGAACGTGCAGATTCCCATGTTCGAGACCGACCGGTCTGCATCCGAGCGAAAGCAGCGAGCCATCGAATTGCTCAAAGCCGTCGGACTCGAAGCACGGCTTCACCATTTTCCCGCGAAACTTTCCGGCGGCGAGCGCCAGCGCGTGGCCATCGCCCGCAGCCTCGCCAACGGCTCTTCCATCCTGCTCGCCGACGAACCGACCGGCAATCTCGACAGCGAAAGCGCGCGCCTCGTCATGGACCTCATCGTCCGACTGCGCGCGGAGCGAAACATCACCCTCGTCCTCGTGACTCACGATATGGGCATCGCGCGGCAGGCCACGCGCATCGTCGAAATGAAGGACGGGCTGATCGTGAATGACCAATGACGAATGGCGAATGAGGAATGAAATTCCGAGTCTCGAATCCAGTTCCGCTCGTGCCCCGCTTCTCCACCCGCTTATTTCCGTGATGCCTCCGGCGCCGAATTGACCGCTCGGTTTGCAGGCTATGCCACCGCTCCATCGCTACGTCGCAGCCGCGCTACTCAGGCGCGTCGCGGGGAGGGCTAAGTTCCTTGAGGCCGTCGGACGTGAATTCGCGGTCGGCGTAAGTCACGCCGTGTTTGATCCTGGAGCCATCCAAAGTCGTCACCGAGTTTTGCCCAGGCCGGCGCACTGATAAGTTGGCGGGGATTTGGCGGCCATCCACTCCGACGACGCGCGTGGTGTCGATGCGGCGCAGCAGTTGACCGGAGTTTGAATATTTTTCCACGCGGAGCGGCACAAGACGGCGGGTGTCGATCCAACTGCGCACGCTGCCGTAGATCGAGCGGCCGTTCTGGCCCGGTTTGGATTCCAGGATCTGGCAGGACACGCCATCGACTTCCCCGGCGCCGACGAAGGCTTGCCGATCCCATCCGAAAAAATTCTCGACCACATCGTCGAGGGCCAGATCGCTGCCGAAGAGCGGTTCTTTCATGTCGCCCGCGTCGAGCTTGCGGATATTATTGGGCGGCGAAAAAAGCACGCCGCTGGCGGACCGGTTCCCCATCTTGCGCAGGAAGAGCGCTTCGCCCTTTCGCTCCTTCGGCCAGAGCACCTGGTAAACGACTTCGCTCGAGCTCTTCGTGCGGCGCTGCTTGATCTGGAGTTGGAGCGTGTCACTGGACGCGCCTTTCACTTCCAGCCTCACGCGCACAAACGAGTTGCCGTCTTCCAGCACCGCACCTAGGCGGGAGGCGAGTTCCGCCGCGGACATCGCGGCGGGCGCCTTGTCGGCAGCGTGGGTAAGGGCACTGAAAAGCGCGATGAAGAGGATCGTCGGATGGAGAAGTTTCATGTGAACCTTGAAGCGGGAATGGGAGTCCACGGAATACACGGAAAAGAAGGCGCTCGCGAAGAAGCAACTCTTCACCCTTTCGGTGAGTGCGTCCTTCTTTCGTGCCTTCTGTGCATTCCGTGGACCTCCAATTACGGATTTAGGGTAAAATCCAATTCGGAGCACCGCGATTTGGACTACCCACAAAAATCCGAAATCCCAATCTCGAAATCCGAAACAAATCAGACTGCTACGGCAGCACGTGCTCCAGGTCTCCCTCGAGATTGTTGAAGGCGAGCCGGCCGCCGGCCTCGCTGCCCGCGAGCGTCGCGGCCATTGCTCCGTGCGGGCCATAGACGGAGAGCATTCCCATTTCGTTGGTGCCAAAAAGAAACCCCATGAGCTGCCCGCTCGGTTCGTTGACCGTGACCTGGCCGCCCAGCGGGGTGGCCTTGAGCGCGGCGCCGGCGCGATGCATGGAATTGACAACGAAGATTTCCCCGCCCTCCGGCGTGCCGAGGAGAAAGGCCTGCGGCTTGCCGTCGTCATCGATCACATTGACCACGCCTCCCGATTCGTTCACGCGCATCCCGGCTCGCGGCTTGCCGGACTTGGAGCAGACGCAGAGCTGGCCGCTGCCGTCCACCGCTTCGGCGAGTTGGAAAGTGAGCTCGCCGGCGGCATTGTGCATCTCAAAGCGCGGGCCGTTGTCGTCGATGGAGAGCTCGGCCCGAGTGCGGTGGTTCTTATCGATGAAGGCGATGTAGGCGCGATCTTCATCGGCCCGCATGACTATGGGTATCCGCAGCGGGCTGTTTCGGATGGCGAGGCAATCGGCTTCGGGGGAGAGGTACTGGGGCCACGGCTCATCCTTGTCGAGCGGAAGCACGCCCACCATGCGAAGCAGCAAGCGGTGTTCGAGTTGGAGGGCCTTGAGGTCCACGCGGAGGGCGGCCACTTCGGCGCGGAGAGTGGGGATGTCGTCGGGCATAGGGAAGGGTAAAGCGCGGGGCGTGCCGTGAGTCGAATGATGAATGACGTTTGCGGACTGACGAAAATGTTTTGTGGGCTCCATCTCATCCTTCACTATTTCGGCCCCTCCATGACCGTCATCCTCGCACTCGACCAAGGCACCACGAGCTCCCGCGCCATCCTCTTCAACCGCGAGGGCGCCATCGTCGCCGTCGCTCAACGGGAGTTCCGGCAGATTTATCCGCGGGCGGGTTGGGTGGAACACGATGCGCGCGAGATTTGGCAGACGCAACTCGACGTGGCGCGGGAGGTGTTGGCGCAGGCGGGGCTGAAGGCGGCGGATGTTGCGGCCCTCGGCATCACCAATCAACGCGAGACCACGGTGCTGTGGGATCGCAAGACGGGTGAGCCAGTGGGCAATGCCATCGTGTGGCAGGATCGGCGCACGGCGGGCTTCTGCGATGAGCTGAAGGCGGCGGGACACGCGGACTTCATTCAGAGCCGCACGGGATTGGTAATCGACGCGTATTTCTCCGGCAGCAAACTGCGCTGGATGCTCGACCACATCGCCGGCGCGCGCGCGCGGGCCGAGCGCGGGGAGCTCGCCTTTGGCACCATCGACTCGTGGCTCGTGTGGCAGCTCACCGGCGGCGCGTGCCACCTCACGGATGCCTCGAATGCATCGCGCACCATGCTCTTCAATCTGCGCACCGGTGCGTGGGACGATGAACTCTTGCGCCTTCTCGGCGTGCCGCGCGCGGTGCTGCCGGAGGTGCGATCTTCGAGCGAAGTGTACGCGGAGACTGCGCCCGGCCTTTTCGATGCGCCCATCAAGATCGCGGGGATCGCGGGCGACCAGCAGGCGGCGCTCTTCGGACAGAATTGTTTCTCGCGCGGGCTGGCCAAGAACACCTACGGCACCGGCTGCTTCATGCTCATGAACATTGGCGCCGAGCCGCAAATCTCGCGGCACAAGCTGCTCACCACCGTCGCGTGGAAACTCGACGGACGGACGGACTTCGCGCTGGAAGGCAGCGTCTTCATCGGCGGCGCTGTGGTGCAGTGGCTGCGCGATGGGCTTGGCATCATCAAGTCCTCCGTGGAAGTCGAGGCGCTCGCGGCCACTGTGCCGGACTGCGGCGGCGTGTACCTTGTGCCGGCCTTTGCCGGACTCGGCGCGCCGCATTGGGATCAGTATGCGCGCGGCACCATCACCGGCCTCACGCGCGGCACCACCGCGGGCCACCTCGCGCGCGCTGCGCTTGAGGGCATTGCGTTTCAAGTCGCCGATGTACTCGAGGTCATGAAGCAGGACTCCGACATCGCCATGGACGAACTGCGCGTGGACGGCGGTGCGTGCGCGAACGATCTGCTCATGCAATTTCAGGCCGACCTGCTGCAAGTTCCCGTGGTGCGGCCGCGCGTGATCGAGACCACTGCGCTCGGGGCGGCGTACCTCGCGGGCCTCCCGACAGGATTCTGGCAGAGCCGGGACGAAGTTCAGCGCGCGTGGCAGGTCGATCGCGTCTTCGAGCCGCGGATGCAAAGCGACGAAGCCGTGCATCGCCGCGCGCGCTGGTCGGAAGCGCTGCGGCGCGCGGGCGATTGGGAGGAGCACTCGACAGGACGAGTTGAAAAGTAAAACTGCCTTCCACCTTCATGAGCCCCTACCTCGCGGAATTCATCGGCACGACCCTCCTCGTCATCTTCGGCAACGGCGTGGTCGCCAACGTGGTGCTGGCTCGCACGAAAGGAAGCGGTAGCGGATGGATCGTCGTCGCCGCCGGATGGGCCTTCGCCGTTTTCATCGGCGCGTTCTGTTCCGCGCCTTTCAGCGGCGCGCATCTCAATCCCGCCATCACTCTCGCGATGGCCCTCGCCGGCAAGCTCTCCGCAGCCAGGGCGCCCGGATACATCGCGGCGCAAATGCTCGGCGGCATCGTCGGCGGCGCGCTGGTCTTTGCCTATTACCGCGAGCACTTCAAAATCTCGACCAACGCGGATGACAAGCTCGGGTGCTTCTGCACAGCGCCCGCGATCCGCAAGCTGACGCAGGCATTTTTCTGCGAAGTGGTCGGCACGTTCCTGCTCATCCTGCCTATCTTTCTCATGACGGATGCGCACGTCGTGTGGCCTGTGGGAGGCGGCACGCCTTCCAGCACGCACGCGGCCGTGGGCCTCGGCACCCTGGGCCTCATTCCCGTGGCGCTGCTCGTCTTCGGCATCGGGCTCTCGCTCGGCGGCACCACCGGCTACGCCATCAATCCCGCGCGCGACCTCGGCCCTCGCCTCGTGCACGCCTTTCTGCCGGTTCCCGGCAAACGCGACAGCGACTGGAGTTACGCCTGGGTGCCGGTGGCCGGCCCGCTCCTCGGCGGCGCGCTGGCGGCCGGAGTGCAAGCGTTGCTGCGCTAGACCTCGATCGCCCGCTTCCCGGCGTGGGAGCGCAGCGCGGCGGCGAATAGCTCGTGGCTGAGCACGGCTTCCTCGGGCGTCACGCAGCCAAAGCGGTCGCCGAGCAACCCTTCGCGCTCGGCCACAAAGGCGGCCCACATTTGCAGAAAACAATCCGAGAACCCGGCCTCGAAGATGCCGCCGCTGATGACCGGAAACGCGCTCTCGGCGTGGCCCACGTCGTAGCGTTCCCACACCTGCTCGCGCCGCCGCTCGAAGAGCTGCACGGTTTTGGGTTCTTTGGTGGAAAAGCGCGCGCCTCGCTCGGTGCCGAGCACTTCGATGAACCACGTATTCATCTCGTGCGGCGCGAGCCGCTTGGTGGAGATATGCAGCGGCGTGTCGTGCCCGCCGATCTCCGCGTCGCAGTGGAGCTGCGCATTATCCCACGTGTCGCACGCGGCCATGCCGCCGCGGCCATCGGGGCGCTCGGGGTAAATTTTTTGCAACTGCGCATACACGCGCCGCGGCTGGTAGCCGAGCCGCAGCGGGAGGTGCACGGCGTGCATGCCGAGATCGCCCATCACGCCGATCTCGCCGCAGAATTTCGTCTGCCGTTTCCAATTGATCGTCTTCGCCGGATCGAGATCGCTCGCGTGCCAGAACCCGGAGCGCACTTCGATGACGCGCCCCAGCTCGGCGGTGCGCAGAAATTTCCAAACCTTCTGCGCGCCCGGCAGGAAAGGGAACTCCGAGGAACAGCGCACGAAACGCCCGAGTTCCGCGGCGGTGTCGCGAATCTTGCGCGCCGCCGCGAGGTCGATGCCGAAAGGTTTCTCGGCAAACAAATCTTTGCCCGCGCGGAGCACATCGAGATAGATCGCCTCGTGGAGATGATGCGGCACGGCGACATAAACGAAGTCCACGTCGCCGCGCAGAAGCTCGTGATGATCGGCGGTGAGAAGCGTCACCGTGTGCACTTGGCGGAACCATTCGCGCGTCTTTTCCACGAGATCGCACACCGCGGTGAGCTCGAGTTTCAGGGGGAAATCGGTGAGCGCAAACCAGCGCCCGATCGCGCTCGCCACTTCGCGCCCCATGAGGCCGCCGCCGATGATGCCGACCTTGAGCGTCTTCACTTCGCGGCCTTGATGAACCGGCCCGCATCCGCCGCCGTCACGCCTTCGTGCACGATGGCCATGAGCGCGCGCGTCATCCCCGCCGGATCAGCGTGCTGGATGATGTTGCGCCCATAGACGATGCCCGCCGCGCCTTGCCCGATGAGCTTCTCCGTGCGCTCCAGGATTTCGGAATCCGCCGCGCGACCTCCGCCGCGCACGAGCACCGGGATGCGGCCGGCGATCTGCACGACCTGGTGGTAAAGGCTCACGTCGTCGGTCGGGTCGGCCTTGATGATGTCGGCGCCGAGCTCGCAAGCCTGGCGCACGAGCGGCAGGATTTTTCCGACGTCGCCATCGACCATGTAACCGCCGGCCTCCGCATTTGGGCGGAAGACGAGCGGTTCGATCATGAGCGGCATGCACGAGCGGTCGCACTGCGTCTTGAGGCTCGCGATATTTTGGATGCACTGGTCGGCGATCTCGGGCTGGCCGGGAATCTGGAAAAGATTGACGACCACGCACGCGGCATCGACGCGCACGGCCTGCCCGACGGCGTCGTCGATGATGCGGCTGAAAAGCGAGCGCGGAAGTTCGCGGCCATAGACATTGGCCACGTCGGTCCGAAGCACGAGCGCGGGTCTGCTCTTGCCGGGGAGCGATTGCAGGTAATGCGCCTGGCCGATGGTGAGCTGGATGGCGTCGGGTGCGGCATCCACCAGCGTGCGCACTGCCGCCGCGAGATCGGCGATGCCTTGCAGGAAGGCGAGTTCATTAAAGAAGCCGTGATCGACCGCGACATCGAAGCAACGGCACGAGCGCGGATTGAAGAGGCGATTGAGGCGGTAGTCTTTCATCGGGAAAGCGCGGGAGTATGGGAGCGCGGGCGGACTGGACGAGAAAATTTCGCGACGATAGCTTCCTCGCATTTCCTCGATGAACCGTCCTGCCTTCGCCCTCGTTCTCGCCGCCATGACCGCATTTTCCGCAGACTTTCCCGCGCCCGAGACCTTGCCCGCCAGCAGCACGCTGCCGGACCCGCTGCTGATGCGTGACGGCACGCGCATCACGACCGCCACCGCCTGGCGGACGAAGCGAGCGCCCGAATTGCGCGCACTCTTCCAACACTATATGTACGGCGCGCAGCTTCCGGCTCCGGCGATGACGGCGGAGCTTCTGCGCGAAGATCGGGCTGCGCTCGGCGGCAAGGCCACGCTGAGCGAAGTGCTGGTGAGTTGCGGCTTCGAGACGCCGGTGCATCTGCTGGTGGTCATTCCCAACCAGCGCGAAAAGGCGGCCGCGTGTTTCCTCGGCCTCAACTTCGCGGGCAACTACGCGCTGCTCGACGATCCGAAAATCCAAATGCCGCGCGGGTGGGTCTCGGAAAAATATGCGGGCAGCGTGCCCCACCGCGCGAGCGAGACCCTGCGCGGTTCGCAGAAAGACACGTGGGCCATCGAGCAGTCGATCGACCGCGGTTACGCCGTCGCCACTTTTTTTAACAGCGACGTGATCCCCGACGAAAAATCTCTGGCCGAGGTAGCGTTGGAAAAGCTGCGCTCCCCGGGCTCCGACACTGCCACCATCATGGCATGGGCCGGCGCCTTCTCGCGGATGGTGGATTATCTCGTGACCGTGCCGGAGATCGACCCGCGGCGGATCGCCGTGGTCGGCCACTCGCGCAACGGCAAGGCCGCACTGCTGGCCGCCGCGTTCGATGAACGCATCGCGCTCGTCATTCCCAGCCAGGCCGGATGCGGCGGCAGCGCTCCAAGCCGCGTGGCGCCGGAACTCGCGGCCATCCAGGCAAACGGACGCTCGATCGCCGAGACCGTGGAGCGGATCAACACGAGCTTTCCCCACTGGTTCGCGGGAAATTTCAAAGCTTTCAATCGGGTCACCGACAAGCTGCCCTTTGACCAGCACTGCCTCATCGCGCTTTGCGCGCCCCGGCCGGTGCTGCTCTCCTGCGCGACGGAAGACGAGTGGGCAAATCCCGCTGGACAATTTGAAATGCTGCGCGCGGCCGATCCCGTCTATCGCCTCATTTGCAACGATGGCCTCGGCGCGGAGGAGATGCCCGATGTGGGCCGTCTTCTTCTGTCGCGGCTCGGCTACTACATCCGCGCTGGCAAGCATTCGATGACGCGAGAAGATTGGGAAGTGTGGCTCGACTACGCCGGCCGCTGGCTGAAGGGGAGTTGAGTGTTGAGAGTTGAGTGTTGAGTGACCAGAGAATGGCGCTCCGCGCGGCGCGCCTTCTTCATCACTCAACTCTCAACTCCTTCTCCCCCGACTTTCACCCGCGCATCGCATCGCCGGCGTCCGATGAAAATTGTGAATGAAAGACTCAGGCCGTTCACACTCCATCGGAATATCTGCGATCTAGGATTATGGCCGACCCACAAGATTCCGAAGCCTTCCAAACCTCCTTCCAAAACGTGACCTCCCGCGAACCCACTCTTCCCGATCGGCTCAAGGCGGGCACGCCCGGCTTGGGAGAAGCCGCCGCCACGGATATCGACCGGCGCGCGCTGGAGCTGGCGCACATCGATGGGCGCGCCTTCCCCACGGACGCCGACCTCGATCGTGCTGCCGCGGAGCTGGCCTCCTCCGCGGCGGAACCGCCGGCCGCACCCGAGACGCGCGACCCGAAAATCGCGAGCCTGACCGCGTGGGACGCCCCCGCCGATGAGTCCGGGCACCGCGTCGGCCGCGTGCCGCTCGAAGACGAAGGCAGCATGGCAGAACGCCTCGTTCAAGACGGCATGGAAGAAGCCGAGCACGACCGGCGCGTGGCGGCGACGGATTCAAACCGCGAAGGCTAGCCTGCAGAGAAAGCTCGCCGAGCGTTTCTCAAGGAGCGGCGATTTCAAATCGCCGAACCAAACCTATCGCGCGGAGCGCGCTCGCAATGGCGACGCGGAGGCTGGATCGTTCGCTCTCCGAGGGAAGTGCTCGCTACCGCTCGAAGCGGTTGGTTCGGCGATTTCAAATCGCCGCTCCTTGGCCCTTCCCTAAAGAGACGGCCAGCTACACCTTCTCGCCGACCATGTATCGGACGATGCGCCGGATCGCGATCTTGTCGCCGAGCGCCTTGCTCTTCGCGTCGATGAGCTGGGCGATGGTCTGGTCGGGGTTTTTGATGAATGGCTGCTCGAGCAGGCAGGCGCCAGCGTAAAACTTGCCCATCTTTCCATCGACGATTTTCTCGATCATCTGCGCGGGCTTGTCGGTGGGCGCCTGGCCGGCGTAGATCGCACGCTCGCGGGCGACGAGTTCGGCGGGCACTTCGGCGCGGCCGATGCAAACGGGATTGGCGGCGGCGATCTGGAGCGTGATGTCGCGCACGAGCTGTTTGAAATCTTCGTGCGCGGTTGTCTCCTGCTTGTCGGCTCCCACTTCCACGAGCACGCCGACTTTCCCGCCGGTGTGGATGTAGGCGGCGACCAGTCCGTTGCCGGTGACTTCCACGCGCGCATGGCGGCGGATCTGAATGTTCTCGCCGATGCGCTGCACGGCGGCCACGCGACCCGGCTCGAGATCGACGTCGGGTTCCGCAGCGATCTTGCGCGCGATCTCGTCGGTGAATGACTTGAACTGCTCGTTCTTCGCCACGAAGTCGGTCTCGCAATCGACTTCGACGATTACGCCCACTTTCGCGCCGGGCAGGATCGCTTGCGCGATGATGCCTTCCTTTGCCTCGCGATCGGCCTTCTTCGCCGCGGTGGCCGCGCCCTTCTTGCGCAGCACGTCGACGGCCGCCTCGAGATCGCCCCCGGTCTCTCCCAGCGCGCGCTTGCATTCCATGAGAGCGGCGTTGGTCTTCTCGCGAAGAGTCTTTACGAGCTGGGCATCGATGACGGTGGACATGTGCGGAAGAGTTGAGTGTTGAGAGATGGTGTTTGGAGGATGGGCGAGTGAGTCGATTGAGCGCCACTCAACACTCAACTCTCACCGCTCAACTACTCCGACACCCCCGCGAGCGCTTCCTGATCCTTCTTCGAGCCGTGCTTGTTGGTCGAGACGATTGCGTCCACCAGCTTTTGCAGCACGATGCGGATGGCGCGGATCGCGTCGTCGTTGCCGGCGATGGGATAGTTGATGAGGTCGGGATCGGCGTTGGTATCCACGATCGCAACGGTCGGGATGCCGAGCCGCTTGGCCTCGGCCACGGCGATGCCCTCGCGCATCGTGTCGATGATGACGATGGCGTCAGGATGTTTCTCCATCGTGCGGATGCCTTCGAGATTGCGCTTGAGCTTTTCGCCCTCGCGCCTGATGGCGGCGATCTCCTGCTTGCCCATCTTGGAATACTCCGGCTGCTTCTCGAGCTCCTCGATGTATTTGAGCCGCGCGATGCTTTTGCGGATCGTCGCGAGATTGGTAAGCGTGCCGCCGAGCCAGCGCTGGTTCACGTAAAATTGCCCGCACGCGGTGGCCGCTTCTTTGATGGCCTCCTGCGCCTGCTTCTTGCAACCGACAAAAAGCACCCTGCCATTGCGCGCCGCCACCTCGCTCAGAAAATCCGCGGCGACCTGCAACTGGCGCACGGTCTCGCCGAGATTGATGATGTAGATGGCGTTGCGCTTCTCGAAGATGAAGGGCTTCATCTTTGGGTTCCAGCGCTTGGTCTGGTGGCCAAAGTGAACACCGGCTTCAAGAAGTTCCGTCATCAGTTCTGTGGACATAGTGGGCAGGGAAAAATGGGCGGTAGGAGTAAGCGGATTCGCCAGGCATGGCAACGGGAAACTTTTGGATTTGTTGCCGCGGCGGGCGCGGGGCTCTACGGTGTGCGCCCGTGACGACCGCCCTCGACCCGACACTCCCCATGCGCGATTTGCTCGCACGCTATCCCGGCGCGCACCGCGAACTGTTCCGCCGCTACCACATCGGGGGCTGCGCGAGTTGCGGTTTCCAGCCGGAGGAAACGCTCGAGCAAGTGTGCGCGCGCAATGGCGGCTTGCCGGTGCCCGAAGTCGCCGCGCACATCGTGGCCAGCCACGAGAGCGATCGGCTCACGCAGATCGCGCCAGGCGAGGCTGCGGCGCTCGTCGCGGCGGGCGGCGCCACGCTCGTGGACATCCGCACGCGCGAAGAATTCGACGCGGTCCACATCGAGGGCTCCACCTTCTTCACGCAGGAACTCATGCACTCTCTCGGCGCGTGGGACCGCGCCACCCTCATCGTTTTCGTCGATCACACCGGCGCGCGGAGCATGGACGCGTGCGCTTACTTTTCCGGGCATGGTTTGGAAAATGTGCGATGCCTGCGCGGCGGCATCGACGCATGGAGCCAGGAGGTCGATCCGAATGTGCCGCGCTACGAACTCGAATGACCATGCCCGACGATCTCCAAAAACGCATCACCGATGCCATCGCTCATCCCAAAAATCTCGGCGAAATGCCCGACGCGGATTCCGTGGGCACCGTCGGCAGCGCGGACTGCGGCGACATGCTGCGGATGTGGGTGAAATTCAAAGACGACGGCGCGGGCCGCAAAGTCATCGACCGCGCGACCTTTCAGACCTTCGGCTGCGAGACGGCCATCGCGGTGGCGAGCGTCGCCACCGAGTTGGTCGCCGGCAAGACCGTGGACGAAGCGCTCTCGATGTCCGGCGCAGAACTCTCCGCTCCGCTCGGCGCGCTGCCGCCGATGAAAATCCACTGCGCGCAACTCGTCGAAGGCGCGCTGCGTTCCGCGCTCACCGGCGAGCCATCGAAGACCGCACCTTCCGCGTCCACACTCATCGAGAGCTTTACTGCCCCGGCCAGTCCGGAACGCAAAGTGAAGATCGTCCTCAAACCACCGGGCCAATAAATCATGCACGAAAACACCGAAAAAATTCTCAGCCGTGACACCGCCGCCACGCGCATCCCGAGCGGCGAAAAGATCACGCTCACGGCCGGCTCTCGCGTCCTCATCACGCAAGCGCTGGGCGGCAGTTACACCGTGGCGACCGACCAGGGTCTTGCGCGCGTCAACGATGAAGACGCCGACGCGCTCGGTCTCACGCCCATGGCGAAATCCGCCGAGCCCTCCGCGCCGGTCGCAAGCGGACCCGTGGACGACAAGGCGGTGTGGGATCAACTGCGCACCTGTTACGACCCGGAGATCCCCGTCAACATCGTCGATCTTGGCCTGGTCTATGATTGCACCATCACGCCGCGCGACAGCCACGGCGCAAAGGTGGACGTGAAGATGACGCTCACCGCGCCGGGGTGCGGCATGGGTCCGACCATCGCGGCGGAAGCGAAATCGAAAGTACTCAGCGTCGCGGGAGTCGGCGAGGCGGAGGTGGAGCTGGTGTGGGACCCGCCTTGGAATCAAGCGATGATCAGTGAAGCCGGAAAGATGAAGCTCGGACTGATCTGATCGCACGCCTCGCGATCAACGTCTTGACCCCTCGCTCGAGAGGCCCACGAGGGGGCCGGCGTAACCGGTGAGTTCCATGTAGCCGTGGCCGCGCACGGCCTTGCCGGCGCTCGTGCCTTCGATGTCGATGAGTCCTTCCCAATAAGCGATGGGTTTGAGCACGAGCTCCTGCGCGTTCACCGGCGTCTCGATTTTTAAACTCAACGCAAGACCCGGCACGGCGAGTTGCCACGCGATGGGATAGCGCGCCCCTGTCTCGCGGCTCGTCCAGTATCGGAGCGGGGTGAGTGTGTAGTCGTCGCGGGCGAGGTGGCGCGTGTCGTCATTCTTTGCGAGGAACGTGCCGCTCGAGTGCGAGTCGATGCCGCCGGAACGCGTGCGCATCCGGTAGAGCATGAGCTCGGTGCCGTCGTCGAGCTGCACGCTGAACCAATCCCAGCCGACTTGCTCGGGCGTGAGTTGATTGGTCGCCCACTCGTGATCGAACCAACTCTCGCCGCTCACCTCCCAGCGCCGGGAATCGAGCACCAGCGAGCCGCGCGTGGTCATGCGCGTGCCGGAGTAGTAGTGCGATGCGCGGCCTGCGCCCTCCGCTTTTTCGCTGATGCCGTCGCGTCCGTGGATCGCCCACGGCTTCGCACTTTGCAGCGAAAGATCGAGCTCGGTGTGTGCATCCGCCGCGTGCAGGCGCAGGGTTCCGTCGGCGTTGAGGACGAGTGACCACTGATCGATCCACGCGAGCTTCGGTCCGTCGTCAAAACCCGCTTCGCCGAATGCGCCGCGGCTGAGCTTTTGCTCGAAACGAAATCGTCCGGCGTTCACATCCGTCACAGCGAAGTGCGCGAACTTCAGATCGTCCACGAGAAAGCGCGAAGTCTCACCGCCGCGCGCGGACGGCGGACGGAGGCCTTGTCGGAAGAAGGTGAGTTGGTAGCCAAAGCGGCGGTCTCGCGCGTCGCTCACTTGTCCGGTGAAATACCACCACTCGGTCTTGAATGCGGGGTGCGAGCGATGATCGCGCGGAAACTCATAAACCCAGCCCGGCAGCGCGCGCGCCCAGCCGT
The DNA here is from genome assembly GCA_038238555.1 of Chthoniobacterales bacterium. Classification (GTDB taxonomy): domain Bacteria; phylum Verrucomicrobiota; class Verrucomicrobiia; order Chthoniobacterales; family Chthoniobacteraceae; genus JANNXQ01. Next base: position 40,903 of record JBBRXP010000023.1, read on the forward strand.
CGTCGGCCCGGAGCGAGACCTCCAGCGCGAGCCACAGCAGCAGCGACAGGGCTTTCATTCTTGGCGTGGGCTGCACGAGGACGGCGGCGCTCCGGGCAGCGCTTTCATTCCTCGCGCACCGCCTTGGCGATCGGTTGCAGGCTCGCGCGTTGCGCGGGATACCACGCGGCGAGCAGCGTGGCCGGCACGATCCACAGCGGAGTGGCCAGCAGCGCGGGCCACGGAAAATGCAGGCCGATGGTCCAGCCGAAAAACGCGGGATTGACCACCCATGTGAGCACCATCGCCAGCAGCACGCCGGCGGCGACCCCGAGTGCGCTGGCGGCCAGGCCGATCAAGCCCGCCTCCGCCATGAACAACGCGCGCACTTGCCCGCGCGACGCGCCCACGGCCCGCAGCGCTCCGATCTCACGCACGCGCTCGGCCACGAGCGTGGTGACGGAGAGAAAGATGCCGGCGATGGCGACCACGATCGCCACGGTGCGCAGGATGTAAGTGACCGCGAAAGTTTGATCGAAGATCGCGAAGATGCGGCGGCGCAGCGCGCGATTGGAGTAGATCGCAAACTCCCCAGCGCGGCTGAACTCGGCTCGAAACGCATCGGCGAGCGGCTCACTCGCGGCGCCGGAGCGCAGATAGACGGCGAGGGAAAAGACGCGCGGATCGTCCCAGTAACGCTCGTAGGTTTTTCGATCGATGAGCATCACGCCCTGGTCTCGCGTGTAGTCGGAATAAATGCCGGCAACCAAAATCTCCGCCGGCCCGCGCGGCGTCTCGATGCGCAGCGTGTCGCCGGAACGCACTCGAAAGCGGCGCGCAAAAGGCTCACTCACCGCGACACCGCTTGCTTGAAAAACCAGCGCCATCTTGCGCTCCCCGTCGCCGCCGAGGAACGGCAGCCGGCGACCCTCCGCGCCTTTCACCACCGCCAGCAGCGCCTGCTCCGGCGCGCGACCGCCGGCGGAGACCGCGACGGATTGTTCGCGGAATGTATCCACTTCCCGCACCTCGGGTCTCGCCTCGAGCCATGCTTGCGCGGCGGGCGGCACGGCGGCGCCGAGGCCGGCGATTTCATTGGAAGCGGGCGCGATGAAGAGGTCGGCCGTGATGCTGCCTTCGATCCAGTCGCTCACACTTCGGCGGAAGGAAAAGATCATCACCATCAATCCCACCATCATCGCGATTGCAGTCGCCAGCGCGGCCACGGTGATGCCGTTGCGATGCACCGAGCGGTGGAGATTTTCCGCGGCGAGTCGAAGAAGAATGCCCGCACCCGGAGCGCGCGTGGCGAGCATTCCCATGAAGCACGTGGCCGCCGGGGCGAGGAGCGCAAACGCCGCGAGCACGCAGAACGCGGTGGCGAAACTCAGCGCCGGCGGTCCGATGCGCAGCGCGCACCAACCGGCTGCGAATGCCGTGGCAAAGAGGATCCCCGCGAGCCACCACGCGCGCAGCGAACGTTTTTCGACGACGGCACAGCGCCCGCTCAACGCTTCGACCGGAGCGATACGTGCCGCCTCACTTGCCGGCATCCACGCTCCCACCAGCACGGAGGCGATGCCGAAGAATGCCGCCGCGGCAAACTGCGCGGGGTGCAAGTAAGTGCGCTCGATGCTCAGCAGCACATAGAGCGAAGTAATCGTCTTCCCAACCGCGCGCGTGAGCACATGCGCCAGCGCGACGCCGCCCACTGCCCCACACACAATGCCGAGCACGCCAAAGACACACGCTTCGCCCAGAAAGAGCGCGCGGACTCCGCGACGCGACATGCCGAGAGCGCGCAGGATGCCGATCTCCACGCGGCGCCGCGCGACCGACGCGGAGATGGTGTTGTAAATGAGGAACACGCCGACGAGCAGCGACACCATGCTCAGCGCCGTGAGATTTAGTTGGAAAGCGGAGAGCATCGACTCGATCTGCGCGCTGCGCTGGCGTGGCGGCGCCGCTTGCAAATCCGGCGGGAGCAGCGGCTGCATCTCTGCCGCCACGGCGGCGGCGCGCGCGGGATCTTCGAGGAGAAAGAGCAGCGACGAGAGCCTGCCCACGCTTCCTAGAAGTTCCTGCGCCCAGCCGATGTCCATGACCGCGAAACGCTGCTGCGAAGCGGCTGGCGAATCGCCGGCGGGAATGAGCGCGAGCACGGTGAGCGCCTCGATCCTGCCATTCACGAGCGCGCGGAGCTGGCCGCCGATCTCGATGCCGCGCTGGCGGGAAAAGTCCTCTCCGAGAGCGATCCCGCCGCGGCGCGCGAGCCATTGCTCTCCCGAGCCGTGCAGTGGAAAAGTGCGGAAGGCTTCGCCGCTGAAGATGTCGATGCCGAGCACGCGCAAGTATTCGCCCGGAAAATCCGGCAGCGTCACCACGCCCTCGACCGTGCCCGTGGCCGCGAGCACTCCCGGCTGCCGTGCGAGGGCGGACCAGAGCGTCTCGTCGAAGTCGCCACGCACCTCGAGTTGCGCCTTGCCCGCGACGAGATCGATCCCCGCGGCGAAGGAGCGGTTGGCGCTGTGATTGGCAATCTGGATCGCGAGATACACCGCGATGCCCAACGCGATGCTGCCCACGTTCAAGAGCGCCAGCAGCCGATGCCGCCGCACATGGCGGAGGAAGAAGTGGAGAGTGGTCAGTTGAGAGTTAAGAGCCATCGGTCGTGAACCGCGCGCCAACGACCAAACCGGCGCGGCTCTCAACTCTCAACTCTCAACCGCTCTTGGCACGCGCCCCGGCGATGGTTGAGACCGCACCGTTTTTCTCGAAGAGCTTGTCAAAAGAGAGTTGCACTTCGGCCCTGCTTCCTTTCACCCCGGGCACGCTGACAGCCGGAGCCGAGCTGTATCCTGACCCGCCGCTAGTGATCTCATAACCAGTGACCACACCATCCTTCACCAGCGCAAAGGCGACCGCCGGCTTGGTGGGCCACATCTCGCCGCGACCGCGCACGTAGCGGTAATAGTTCGATACCGTATCAAGTCTTTCGTTGGTGATGCCGTGGCGACCGAGAGCGGCCATCAGCGCCGACTTGTTTTTGCGCACCTGTTCGGGGTCCGGCTCGGTCCCCGCCGGCGCGGGGCGCACGTGACTGAAGGCTTCTCGAAAAACATCCGACGCCACACCGAACGCTCCGGCGACGAGGACCACCGGCCTTCCCCCATCACGCGGATCGGTCTCGTGACCGCCCGAGAAAACGACCGGCACACGGGAGACTTCGCCAGCTTGTCCATCTGCCGGCGACGCAACAAGGAACGCGAGCGCGGCGAGGAGCTGGGTTGGTTTTTGTTTCATCACCCGAGTCAACGCCGCCGCCGCGAAAAATCGTTTTAGCGCGACGGGAATTTGGAAGGTCAGCCCGAGCGGCTGCGTGGTTCAGACGCTTCTTCCGCCACGGAGGAAGTGGAGAATGAACACCACGAGAGCGATCACGAGCAGGATGTGAATGAGCCCGCCGGCGAGATGAAACGCAAATCCGCCGCCCCAAAGCAGCAGAAGAATAATGGCAATGATTAGTAACATGTTCGGTGAATCGCATCTCGTGCGTCCTGTGGTCGTTTTGAAAGCAGAGCGCCGCCGTCCTCGTGCGGCGAAACGTTGCCACACGAGGACGGCGGCACTCCGCTCAACTCCCCTTCAACGCTCCCTGCAGTCGCCGGATGGCGGCTTCGCTCTTGATCTTGCGGCCTTCCGAATCGGTCACGTAGAAGCTGTCGATTGCCGCGCCCTTTTCCGTGGCGATGCGCGAGAGGGCGATCTGCGCGCCCACCTGGCCAAAGGCGCGCAGCAAGTGGTAGAGCAGCCCGAGGCGGTCGGGGGTTTGAATTTCCACGACCGTGTAAACCGGGTGCGCGCCGTTTTCGATGGAGATGCGCGTGGGAAAATCGAGCTCCTGCGAGAGATGAAAGCCGCTCTTGCGGCGCACCTGGGCCAGCAGCGCGTCGAAATCGAAGGCCGGATCCTCGAACGCGAGGCGCAGCATTTTCTCGACGAGCGCCATGTCTCGTTCATCGGTCACCGCTTCAAACTGCGTGTCGCAGACGCGGAAGATGTCGAGCACCAGATTGTCGCCGCGCGTGAAGACGTCGGCGCCCAGGATATTGAGCTGCACGGTGGAGAGCAGACCGGCGATGCGCGCGAGGAGTTGCGTGCGATCCCAGCCGCAAAACCAAAACTCGCTGTGGCCGCGGTGCGGGTGGGCGATCCAGCGCACGGCAGGCGCGAGATTCAGGCTCTCGTCGCTGGCGCGCATGGCCAGGAATTGCCGAAAGAGGCGCACGTGTTCGACGATGTCGGCGACGCCGAAAGTCTGAAAATAACGGTCGGGCATGAACTCGAAATGCGCGTCGATCTCCTCCTGGAAATCGGTGGGCATTTTCTTGAGCACGCCGAGCCGCAGCTCCGCGCGCTCGATGGTGCGCTGGCGGTAGAAGGCCTCGCCGTCTTCAAGATAGAGCGACGCGCTGCGGTAAAGTTGCCACACCAGCGATTCCTTCCAGTCGCTCCACTTTTCGTCGCCGGTGCCCTGGCCGTCAGCGAGCGTGACGAGCATGAGCGCGTCGAGGTGCGCCTGATTTTTCACCACGCCCGCAAACTCCGAGATGGTGGCCGGATCGTCGAGATTGCGGCGCTGCGCGGCGCTCGAGAGCGCGATGTGATTGTCCACCAGCAGCACGAGCGCGCGGCGGCGCTCGGGCGTGAGCTGCAGGCGGCGGGCAACTTTCTGCGCGTCCTCGGCGCTGGCCTCGGCGTGACGGCGCGCGCCCGAAGCCTTGCCGGTGTCGTGCAGCAGCAGGGCGAGATAGAGAACGTAGGGGTCGCGTAGCGCTTCGAATAATTCTTGATAAGACCGCAGCTTTGGATCCTTGGTTTCACGCAGGGCATCGAGCTTGTCCAGACAGACCAGGGTGTGCTCATCCGCGGTGTAACGATGGAAATATTCATGCTGTACGAGGCAGGTGAGATGGCCGAATTCCGGCAGATAGCGGCCCAGGAAATCAACCTCGTGCATCATCC
>JBBRXP010000024.1:0-45766 GCA_038238555.1 Chthoniobacterales bacterium
TCGCTCGTGCCGAGAATGGCGTGGATGCGATTGAAGCCGGCGATCGCGGGGCAGCCGCTGCCGGGCTCGCGTTTATTGCACGGCGTGGCGGTGTCGTAGAAGTAGTTGCAGCGCGTGCGCTGGAGCAAGTTGCCGCCGTTGGTTGCCATGTTGCGGAGCTGCGGCGATGCGCCGGCGAGGATCGCCCGCGACAAAAGCGGGTAACGCTTTTCGACCTCCGCGTGATACGCGGTGTCGGCATTGGTCACGAGCGCGCCGAGGCGCAGTCCGGCGCTCGCGGTCTCCTCGATTTGCGCGAGCGGCAGGCGGTTGATATCCACGAGCCGCGCGGGGTGCGCGACGTTTTCCTTCATCAGGTCGAGAAGGTTCGTGCCGCCGGCGATCGGCCTGGCATCAGGGTTTGCGGCCAGTTCGCGCGTGGCTTCGGCGAGATCGGGGACGCGTGTGTAGGTGAATGCGTTCATCGTTCCATCACCTCCTGGATCGCCGCGAGGATGTTGGGATACGCGCCGCAGCGGCACAGATTGCCGCTCATCGACTCGCGGATTTCGTCGGCGGTTTTCGCGCGGCCTTCATTCATCAAGCCGATCGCGGAGCAGATTTGTCCGGGCGTGCAGTAGCCGCATTGAAAGGCGTCGTGCTCGATGAAGGCCACCTGCAACGGATGCAGCGCGTCGCCTTCCGCGAGACCTTCGATGGTGACTATCTCCGCGCTATCTTTCATGACCGCCAGCGTGAGACACGAGTTGATGCGCTTGCCATCGACGAGCACCGTGCACGCGCCGCACTGGCCGTGGTCGCAGCCTTTCTTCGTGCCGGTGAGCCCGAGCGTTTCGCGCAAGGCATCGAGCAACGAAGTCCACGGCGCGACTTCCAGCCGCTTCACCGCGCCGTTGATCTTGAGAGTGATGGTCACCACGGCAGCGTCTTTCCGAGATGAAAAAATCCGCCGCTCGGTCCGTCGTCGGGCAAAGTCGCGAGCTCGACGGCGGTGCGCGCGCCTTGCTCGACGGTGAGCTCGCCGCTCGGATTGAGGTCGGTCTTCACGCTGCCGGGATGCGCGGAGTTGACCTTGATCGGTGAGCCGCGGAGCACCTTGGCGAGATGCACGGTGAAGGCGTTGAGCGCCGTCTTGCTCGCGTCGTAAGCGAGCGCGTGCATGTCGGCGATGTCGCTCTTCGGATCGCTGTGCTCGGTGAGCGAGGCGAGGACGCTCGATTGATTGACGATGCGGGCCGCATCGCTGCGGCGCAGGAGCGGAAGGAGGCGCTGCGTGAGCTCGATGAGGCGGAAGAAATTTGTGTCGAAAGTTTTTCGCAAGACATCGATCGGCACGTTCTCGGCGGTGCTCTGCCAATCTTCGCCGATGCCCGCGTTGTTGATGAGCACATCGAGCCGGCCAAACTTTTCTTCGATCCGCTTGCGGGCAGCTTCAAAGGTCGCAGGCGCGGCGACGTCTATCGTTATTGCTTCCACCTCGGCGCCGAGTTTCTCCGCCGCCTTCCGCCCGCGCGCTTCATCGCGCGAGCCGAGCAGAACGTGAAAGTCTTTCGCCGCAAGCTGCCGGCAGATTTCCAAACCGATGCCTTTGTTTGCGCCGGTGACGAGTGCGATTTTTTTCATCCGAGTAGTTTGTCTGAAGTGATGGGCAGGTCGCGGATGCGCCGGCCGGTTGCGTGAAAGACGGCATTGGCGACGGCGGCGGCGACGCCGGTGATGCCGATCTCGCCGACGCCGTGCGCGCCCATCGGCGTGTGCGGATCGGGCTTGTCGAGGAAGTGGACTTCGATGTCCGGCACGTCGGCGTGCACCGGCAGATGATACTCGGCGAGGTTCGGATTCATGATGCGACCGGGGCGCTCATCGAGCAGCGTTTCTTCCATGAGCGCCATGCCCAGGCCCATGACGATGCCGCCGCGGAACTGGCTCGAGGCGGTCTTGGCGTTCAGGATTTTTCCCGCGTCGTAGCACGCGACGAAGCGCGCCACGCGCACCGTGCCGAACTGCTCATCGACGCGCACTTCGCAGAAATCCGCGCCGTAGGAACCGAGGGAAAACCTTTTCGCCACATCACCGGGATCGCTTTGTCCATCGGCCTCGAGCGACTGCTGGCCGGCGCGCTGGAGAACGGCGGTGAAGCTCTCGCCAGGCTGGCCGCCGAGCGCGGCGAGTTTCTTTTTCAATTCCGCGCAAGCCGCGAGCACGGCGGCGCCGATGCTCACAGTCTGCGACGAACCACCGGCGACGGCCGCGAAGGGCAGGCGTGTGTCGCCGATTTCAAAGCGCACTTTTTCCACGGGAAGCTCGAGCGCGTCGGCGAGGTTCTGCGTCTGGGCGGTGGCGGTGCCCATGCCCATCTCGTGCGCGCCGCTCATGCCGAGAGCGGTACCGTCGGCGTGGATGCGCACACGCGCGTGAGTCGGGCTTTGATAGACGGGATAGTAAGCGCACGCCATTCCCTGGCCGAGGAGCCAGCGGCCATCGCGCATCGAGCGCGGCTCGGGGTTGCGCCGCGCCCAGCCGAATTTTTCCACACCGAGTGCGAACATTTCCCGCGCGTGCCGGATCGAGTAAGGCGTGCCGGCGGTCGGATCTTTGTTCGAGATATTGCGCAGGCGCAGCTCGATGGGATCGAGGCCCAGCGCGAAGCTCAGCTCATCGAGCGCGCTCTCGAGCGCAAAGGTGCCAGGTGTTTCGCCGGGCGCGCGCATAAAGGTGGGCGGCACGATGTCGAGCCGCGCGACCTTTTGCCCGACCATGAGGTTCGGCGCGGCGTAGAGGTGCCGCGCGGGAAAGGTGAACTGCTCGGTGAACATGTTGCTCGTCGAGGTGGCCGTGACGCCGGTGTGAATGAGCGCCGTGAGCTGGCCATCCCTGCCCGCGCCGAGCGCCACGCGCTGATCGGTCGGCGTGCGGCCGCCGACGGTGCGGTAGTAGTGCTGACGCGGCAGCGAGAGCTTCACCGGACGCTGCACGGCCTTCGCCGCCGCGACGCACAGCGCGACGTGTGGCCACGCCAGCCCCTTGCATCCAAACGCGCCGCCGACAAACGGCGAAAGCACACGCACGTTTTCCTCGGGCAGCGAAAATTTCTGCGCGAGCATTTTGCGCACGCCGAAGATGAACTGGCTGGAGTCATAGACTGTGAGCCGATCGCCGTCCCACTGCGCGATGGTGGCATGCGGCTCGATCGGATTGTGGTTCTCGCGCGGCGTGGTGTAGCGCGCGTCGATCTTCACCGCGGCCTGCGCCAGCGCGCCTTCCGCGTCGCCGATCCGAATTTCCGGCGGTTCGCCGATGACGTTGTCCGGCACGAACGCTCGCTCCTTTTCTGCCTCGAGCGACACGCGGTGCGGCTGCGCCTCGTAACTCGCGCGCACCAACTCCGCGGCGTGGCGCGCCTGCTCAAAAGTCTCCGCGACCACGACCGCGATCGGCTGCCCGTCCCACGCGATTTCCTCGGTGTGCAAAATCTCGACGGATGTCGCCGCCGAGCCTGGCTCGTCGCTGCCCGGCTCGAAAAGTTTCGTCGCTTTCATCGGCGGCGCGTTGCGATGGGTGAGCACCGCGAGCACACCTGGCGCTCGTTCCGCCGCCGCGGTATCGAGTCCGCGCAGACGGCCCCGCGCCACGGTGGCCGGCACGAGCACGGCGTGCGCGATCTTTTCCACCGGCCACTCCGCGGCGAAACGCGCGGTGCCGGTAACTTTCTGCCGACCGTCGCGGCGATCGAGTGGCTGGCCGAGGGCGGTTGCGTTCATAAAAAATCGGGAAGATTGCCAGTCGGGCAGAGTGGTAATACGCTCGCGATCATGAAGACTCTCACCGTGAAAATGTCCGATCAGCTCTTCGCGGAAATCGCCGCCGCGGCACGGGTCCGCAACGTGTCGAAATCCGAGATCGCCCGCGAACGCTTAACCGTGCGGACAAATGGGAAGGAAGCGCCTTCGATGTGGGATTTGATCGAGGATCTCGTGGTGCCGTGGGACAACGGCCCGACGGACCTTTCCAGTAACAAGGCGCACCTGAAGGACTATGGCAAAGCTCGTTCTGATCGATAGCGGGCCGTTGGTGGCGATGGTGCGTCGGAAAGATCGGCATCACGCATGGGCAAAGGAGCACTTTGCGAAGTCCCGCAGCCCCTTTACCACCTGCGAGGCTGTGGTGAGCGAGGCCTTCTTCCTTTTGGAACGAGCGGGTTCCGGGAAGGACGAGCTGTGCAACATTCTGAATCGCGGCGCGGTTCGCACGGACTTCTCTTTCGCGGAACGCTGCTCGGATGCGACGAAGCTCATCCAGCGGTATGCGAATGTGCCGATGAGCTTTGCCGATGCCTGCCTGGTCCTCATGTCCGAGCGCGCGGACGACCTTTCTGTCTTCACCACCGACGGGGACTTCACGATCTACCGACGGCGCGGGCGGCAGGCGATCCCGCTGATTGCGCCGTTCTGAAGTCGCCCGCTCTCCGGGGGCGTTCATTTTTTCTCCCCGCTCATGCACTCCTTGCCGCGGCGGTCGATCTCCTCGGGCGACACGTCTTCGATGTGCGTGGCGAGGCCCCAGCGGTAGCCGAAGGGGTCTTCGATTTTGCCCGAGCGGTCGCCCCAGAATTGATCCATCACCGGCTGCAATTCTTTCGCGCCGGCGGCGATGGCTTGTTTGGTCATCGCGTCCACATCTTCGAAATAAATGTAGAGCGTCGTGGGCGCGCCGCCCACGGTCTTGGGCGAGAGCACGCCCCAGTCGGGGAACTCGTCGGAGATCATGATGCGCGAGTCGCCGATCTTGATTTCGGCGTGCATGACGGTGCCGTCGGGCATCTTCATGCGGTAGAGCTCAGTGGCATTGAAGGCGCGCTTGTAAAAGTCGAGCGCTGCCGCCGCGCCCTTGATGGCGATGACGGGTGTGACGGTGTGGTAGTCGGGTGCTTGGAATGGTACTTTGGTGTTCATGTTTTTTTTGGTTTGTGATTTCAGACGTAAAAATCCATCCGCTGCGTGCCGGCGGTGGCGAGGGTAAGCGCGCCGCCGATGGCGCGCCGGGCAAGCTCGACTTTGAAAGCGTTGTGCCGGCGCGGCTGCGCATCGCGCAGTGCGGCGTCAGCGGCTTTTTGAAAAGTGGTTTCGTCGGCATTCGCGCCCGCGAGAATTTCCTCGGCCTCCTTGGCGCGCCACGGCTTGTGAGCTACGCCGCCGAGAGCCACGCGAGCCGTCTTGATCTTGCCGCCATCGAGTTCGAGCGCGGCGGCGACCGAGACGAGCGCGAAGGCATACGAAGCGCGGTCGCGCAGTTTCAAATAGTGCGAATGCGCGGCGAAGGGCGAGGCGGACAGATCAATGGCTGTGATGAGTTCGCCGGCAGCGAGGTTTGTGTCGCGCTGCGGCGTGTCGCCGGGCAGGCGATGAAAGTCCGCGAAGGGAATACTGCGCGCGCCGTGCGGCCCCTCGACTTGCACCACGGCATCGAGCGCGGCCAGCGCCACGCACATGTCGCTCGGGTGAGTCGCGATGCACTGCTCGCTGGCGCCGAGGATCGCGTGGATGCGGTTGAAACCCTCTAGCGCGGCGCATCCGCTGCCGGGCTGGCGCTTATTGCACGGCAGCGCGGTGTCGTAAAAATAGTAGCATCGCGTGCGCTGCATCAGGTTGCCGCCGTCGGTGGCCGCGTTGCGAAGCTGCGCAGACGCACCCGAGAGCAGCGCCTGCGCGAGGAGCGGATAATGCCCGCGCACCAGCGGATGCCGCGCCGTCTCGGCATTGCGCGCCAGCGCGCCGAGCCGCACGCCGCCCGCGTGCTCTCGGATTTCCGCGAGCGGCAGCCGGTTGATATCCACAAGCCGGTCCGGCTGCTCGACGCCTTCCTTCATCAAGTCGATGAGATTCGTGCCGCCGGCGAGAAAGCGAGCGGTCGGTTGCGCGGCGACTGCCTGAATCGCGGCGGACTCGTCGGCAGCGCGAGTAAAGGCAAACGGTTTCATCCCAAGCGAGGCTCTTTTTCATGAACCCCGACCATATGTGGGCCGATGAGCGTAACCCCGGGGCCATCGTCAAACCAAACGATGACGCGATCTCCGAGCGGATTGATGGCGGCGTGCCCAGCAGTCGGAACGTTGTAGATTTGCCCGCTGCTTAGCTCGATGGAGAACGGCTTAAAGGGACGGGTTTCCAGTAAACGACGGATGTCTTCGATCATGTGGTGAAACTAGGGTTGGGCAGCAGTTGCATCACGCGTTTCTTTGATCGCGGCGACGATGCCGTTGTAGGCGCCGCAGCGGCAGAGGTTGCCGCTCATCAGTTCGCGGATGCCTTCGTCGGAACGCGGGCAGCCTTCGCGTTCCAGGAGCGCCACCGCCGAACAAATCTGGCCGGGCGTGCAGTAGCCGCACTGGAAGCCGTCGTGCTTGATGAAGGCCGCCTGTAGTGGGTGCAATTCTTCGCCTCGCGCGAGGCCTTCGATCGTGGTGATCTCATCGCCGTCGTGCACCGCCGCGAGCGCGAGACACGAGTTGATGCGCCGGCCGTTGATCAACACGGTGCACGCGCCGCACTGGCCGTGGTCGCATCCTTTCTTGCTGCCGGTGAGCCCAAGCCGCTCGCGCAGCGCATCGAGTAGAGTGACCCGCGGATCGAGCACCAGAGCGTGCTCCGCGCCATTGACCCGCAGCTTCACCTCGAGCCGCTCCGGAGGCGCTTCGGTCGCGGCTTGAATGATCTTCGGCATCACCATCGCGCCCGCGCCCGCCACCGTGACTTGCGCGATGAACTGCCGGCGCGTGGCCTCGAAAGGGGAAGGAAGATTTTCATCCATGGCGCGTGCAAGAAATTCTTCGCGCGCGTGGCGGCCGATGCGCGTAGGAAAATAGCGAGCCCGAGCCGCCTTCAATCCACAAACCGGCGATCGAGCCGCACGCTCGGCGCGAGCAGGCGGCGGTAGTGCGTCTTCGAAATTTCGATGGTGCCGAATTGAGCCAGGTGCGGGGTTATCCATTGCGTGTCGAGCAGCGTGAAGCCGCGCTCGCGCAGGCGCGTGACCAGCGCGTGCAGCGCCACCTTTGAGGCGTCGGTGACTTCGTGAAACATCGACTCGCCGAAAAACGCGCCGCCGATCGCCACGCCGTAGAGTCCGCCCGCGAGCCGCCCTTCGCGCCACGCTTCGACTGAGTGCGCGTGGCCGAGCCGCTGCAACTCCACGTAGCTCTCGATGATCTCCTCGTTGATCCACGTTTCGTCACGCGCCGCGCACTTGCGCATCACGCTCTCAAAACTCGTGTCGATGCGAATCTCGAACAGCGATTTTTTCAGCACGCGCCGCAACCCGTGCGGCACGTGAAAGCTTTCCAGCGGAACGATCGCGCGCGGGTCGGACGAATACCAACCGATCTCGCCGCTAGGCATCGCCATGGGAAAGATGCCCTGGCGATAGCCTGCGAGAAGAGCCGATGCGGGGATCACGCGCGCCTTGCTATCAGCGCGCGCGGAAACTGCAAATCGCCTGCACGCATCGGCAGCTTGCCCGGTGGGAGCGGGCTGTCTAACTTCGCGGTCCTTTACCATGAGCCAGCCTGCCACCGCCATCACGCCTCGCCGCGACGAAGACTTTCCGGAGTGGTATCAGCAAGTGGTCCGCGCCGCCGATCTCGCGGAGAATTCGGAAGTGCGCGGGTGCATGGTCATCAAGCCTTGGGGCTACGGACTGTGGGAAGCGATGCAGCGCGTGCTCGATCGCATGTTCAAGGAGACCGGCCACAAGAATGCTTACTTCCCGCTTTTCATCCCGCTCTCGCATCTCGCCAAAGAAGCGCAGCACGTCGAGGGCTTTGCCAAGGAGTGCGCGGTCGTCACCCATCATCGGCTCGAGTCGGATGGCGCCGGCGGTCTGCGGCCCGCGCCCTCCGCGCAGCTCACCGAGCCGCTCGTGGTGCGGCCCACGAGCGAGACGATCGTCGGCGCGAGCTACGCGCGCTGGGTGCAAAGTTGGCGCGATCTACCGATCCTCATCAATCAATGGGCCAACGTGGTGCGGTGGGAAATGCGGCCGCGCGTGTTTCTGCGCACCACGGAATTTCTGTGGCAGGAAGGACACACCGCGCACGAGACCCGCGAAGAGGCGATCGCGGAGACCGAGCAAATGCTGCGCGTTTATCAAACCTTTGCGCGCGACTACCTCGCACTGCCGGTCTTTGCCGGCGAGAAGAGCGAGAGCGAGCGCTTTCCAGGCGCAGTGCAGACGCTCTGCATTGAGGCCATGGTACAGGATCGCAAGGCCATCCAGGCCGGCACCTCGCACTTCCTCGGCCAGAATTTTGCGCGGGCCAGCGGCATCCAGTTTCTCTCCCGCGAAAATAAACAGGAGCTCGCGTGGACGACGAGTTGGGGTATTAGCACGCGCCTCATCGGCACCGTCATCATGGCGCACGCTGACGACGATGGTCTCATCCTCCCGCCGCGCATCGCGCCCGCGCAGGTCGTCATTATTCCAGTGACGCCAAAACCCGAGACACGCGACGCCGTCCTCGCCGCCGTGGACGCGCTCGCCGCCGGCCTGCGCGCGGAGAGCTTCGCCGGCGAGCCATTGCGCGTGGAGATCGACCGGCGCGACATCGGCGGCGGCGCGAAGACGTGGGAGTGGATCAAGAAAGGCGTGCCGCTGCGCGCGGAGATCGGCCCGCGCGATCTTGAAAAAGGCGTCGTCGCCGTGTCGCGCCGCGACCGCGGGCCGAAGGAAAAAGAATTTCCGAGCGCCACCGAGTTCATCGCGAACGCCGCGCGGATGCTGCAAGAAATGCAGGACACACTGCTCGCGCGCGCCACCGCTTATCGCGATGCGCACACTGTGAGGATCGACACCGAGGCGGACTTCCGCACCTTCTTCACTCCGAAGAATACGGCAAAGCCCGAGGTGCACGGAGGCTTTGCCCTGGCTCATTGGGACGGCTCGCGCGAGATCGAGGACCGGATCAAGGAAGAGCTGAAAGTCACCATCCGCTGCATCCCGCGCAGCGAGTCGATGGAGCCCGGCACGTGCCCCTTCACCGGCCGCCCCAGCGCGCAACGCGTGGTGTGGGCGAAGAGTTATTAGTAGCGGCGGCGTCCCCGCCGCCGGTAGTTCCCGCGGCGTCCTCGCCGCGCGGGCAGACGAGCGGCGAGGGCGCCGCTGGCACTTCCTGCGACGAGGGCGTCGCAGCTACCGCGCGGTGAGCGTCACGGTCTGGAGTTGACGCACATGGAGGCCGCGGGCGGGGCGGACGACCGGCAGCATAAAATCCACGCGCGATCCCGCGCTCACGGCGGCGAGCAATTCCTCGACTTGCTTCACGCTCGAAGCGCGATACCGGCCGACTTGCGCGATGAGCAGGCCGCGCTTCATGCCGGCCTCCTCGGCGGCCGAGCCGGCATCGACGTCGGCGATGAGCAAGCCGGAGTCCGCTTCGTAGCCGAAGCTTTCGCTCAACTCCGGCGTGAGGTCTTGAAGGTGCAGGCCAAAATATTTCCGCGCGAGTGTGGCGATGGCCGGCGCTTTCGTCGTCTTCTGCCCAGCGGCGACTCGCTTGAAGGCGGCGACTTTTTCACGCACCACGGAAGCCGGGATCGCGAAGCCGAGCCCCTGCGTCGGCACGCCTTGCGGAGTGAAGGCCAGCTTCACCGAACTCACGCCCACCAGCTTGCCATCGATATCGACGAGCGGGCCGCCGCTGTTACCGGGATTGATGGCCGCGTCGGTCTGGATGAGGTCTTTGTATTCGGTCTGCTCGACCACCACAGTGCGGCCCTTTGCGCTAAGAATGCCGCGGCTCACCGAGCTGCCGTAGCCCAGCGGATTGCCGAGCACGAGCACCGTCTCGCCGAGCAGACCGGGCGAGAGATCGGTGACGCTGATGAAAGGCAGCGACTCCTTGCTCTCGATCTTGATGAAGGCGAGATCGCTCTCGGGCGCGCCGGTGATGTAGCGGGCATCGAAGCTCCGGCCATCGTGGGTCTTCACGGAAATCTTCAAGCCCTCGGCGCGCTGCACCACGTGCTCATTGGTGATGATGAAGCCCGCGGGATCGACCAGAAAGCCGGAGCCGAGGCTTTGCAGCTTCTGCGAAAAAGTCCGCGGCGGACGCATCGGTCCGCCGAAGAATTGGTTGAAGAATTCGTCGTAAGGATCGCGCACCGTGTGCTTCACCACGCGCTCGGTATTGATGTTCACGACGGCGGGCATCGCCCGGGAAACGGCGATGACAGCGGGTTCCGCGGCCGGGCCGCTCTCCGCGCAAAGGCGACCACATACCGCGAGGAGCAGGAGAAGAATTCGTTTCATGCGAAGCGGGAACGCTCAGACAATCGGCGTGGCGCGGCAATCAATCATTCGGAGCGCCGCCGTCCTCGTGCGGCAGTTGGCGCTCCGCGACCGGCGCGATGCCGCACGGGGGGCGGCGGCGCTCCGCGGGCCGGCTCCGCGGCCCTTCTTGCCGAGCCGCTTGCGCGCGGCTATCTAGCGCGGGCCGCCATGCGTCTCCTCATTGTTTCGCTCTTCTTCCTCGCGCTGAATGCGGCGGCGATCGACCGGCCGCGTCTTATCGTGCTGGCGGATATCAACAGCTTCAAGGCCGCGGAAGGCGACACCTCGGCGTCGCAATCCATCATCCGCCTGTTGCTCTACAGCGACGTGCTGGACATTGAAGGACTGGTGGCCGGTTCGGGGCTCGATCACGGGCAAAAGGTGCGGCCCGATTTCCTCCGCGCGGCCATCCAAGGCTACAAGGGCGTGCAGCAGAATCTGCATTTGCATTCGCCGGATTTTCCGCCCGCCGAGGATTTGATGCGGCTCGTAAAAGCGGGCCAGCCCGTGGCCGGCTTCAACGTGCGGGTCAATGATTCCATCGGCCGCCTGCGCGACACCGAGGCATCGAACTGGATCATCGCCGCCGCCGATAAATCCGATCCGCGCCCGCTTTGGATTTGCGCGCTGGGCGGCACCGCCGATCTCGCGCAGGCGCTGTGGAAAGTGCGCGACACGCGCTCGGAGGGCGACCTGCTGAAATTTGTGGCGAAACTCCGCGTGCACGCGATCGGCGACCAGGACGCCACGGGACCGTGGCTGCGCGAAAATTTTCCGACGCTGCACTACATCCTGCGCGAGGTCGCGTTTCGCGGGATGTATCGTGGCGGCGATCAGGCGCTCGTCGCCGACGAATGGATAGCCAGCGTGCCTCGCGGCGGGCGCGGATTTCTCGGCGAACTCTACCCGAGCCATCGCGGCACCGACGTGTGGTCGCGGCAGCTCGGGCTCGTGCAAGGCGTCCGCGAGAGCGGCTCGCCGAGCTTTCTTTCCCTCGTGCCGAATGGCCTCAACGCGCCGGACCGGGTGGGCCTGAGCAGTTGGGGCGGGCGGCTCGAAGGGCCGGAGTTGCGGCCGGTGGATTCGCGCGAAGAGCCCGGCCCGGCGAGCGATCCCGACCCGCGCATCGCCCCGGTCTATCGCTGGCGCGCGGCGGTGCAGGCGGATTTTCAGGCGCGGCTCGACTGGTGCGTGAAGCCACGGGCCGAAGCCAATCACGCACCTTCCGCGAGCATCGCTGGCGAAACCCAGCGCACGCTAAAGCCCGGCGAAACGCTCGCAATCGATGCCACCGATTCGCGTGATCCCGACGGCCACGCACTCTTTTTCCGCTGGTCGATCGACTCGTCCGAAGCGCTCGCGGCCGGATGCAAGATCGAAGCCCCCGACGCGGCGCGCGCCCGGCTCATCATTCCCGCCAGTATTACGCAGGGAGAAGTGCCCGTGCTGCTCATCGTCCGCGACGATGGCGAGCCGGTGCTGGAGAGTTACGCGCGGGTCCGCTGCATGATCGAAGAGTGATCGCCTTGTCCTTGCCGGTCGCGGCGCGTGTGGCATAAGTCGGCGCGTGCATTTTCTCCGGCTTCTTTTCCTCGTCGCGTGCCTTGCTGGGCTCTGCGGTTGCACGACGACGA
This sequence comes from Chthoniobacterales bacterium, assembly GCA_038238555.1. Taxonomy (GTDB): domain Bacteria; phylum Verrucomicrobiota; class Verrucomicrobiia; order Chthoniobacterales; family Chthoniobacteraceae; genus JANNXQ01. The sequence goes on from JBBRXP010000024.1 coordinate 11,958, forward strand.
AGTACACCTGCCTCCGTGTTACAAACATTCGCGGCCAGACTTTATCGGAGTGGATCGCGCGTGGGCCGATTCACCGAGTCGAAGGAGGCTACGACATCAATGCCGTGGAACGCGTGAGCGGCCGGCCTTTTCGGATCCACTCGAAATATCCCGACGGCTGGCCGACAAGAGTCATCGGCCCGCACATCGCCCACTGGCTGTGCGAAGAGCCGGAGTGGCTCGACGAGCGCGACTGAGCCAATGCGCTGGAATTTTGCTGGAGTCCTCGCTTCAGCGTGCCCTGGCAGCCTAAGAACTCCAACGCTACCCTCAGTGATTGAAGAGAAACGCCGGGTTGTTCACCAGAGCCCAAGCGAGGTCTTGCACGGCGGTGAGACGTTTGTTGGCGATTTGCAGTTTGCTCTGCGCGGAATCCTGCCGCAGTTGCACGAGCTTCGGGTCGAGTTTGATGGGCTCTTCGGCTTTGATCAAAGCGGCGCGGCGCTCGATGACGCCGGGATCGGTGGCGAGCGGGAGCTGGTTCTTGCCGAGCGTAAGTTGCAGTTTGCGGAAGTCGGGGTCGCTCTCTTTCCAGTAAGCGGCGAGCGCGGTCTTGTCTTCCTTGCCGCGGGTGGCTGTCGGTTTCTTGAGGGCATCGGCGACGGGCAGCGGGAGGCCGATGGCGAGCGGCTGCGGCGAGGTGGTTACCCACAGGCGAAAGCGGCCGATACTGAATCCGCCGGTGCGTGGCTGGTTGAGCTCGATGCGGAGGCGGGTGCCCTTGTCGTCGCCGAGCGGCTTCTTGAGGGCAAAGGCGGCGTAATGCGGCACGCCCAATTGGTTGGCGATGGCCCAGCCATTTTTCGCGTCACCTTTTTTGCCGTCGATGGCGGACTTCACTTCGAATTTATCCTGACTGTAGTCTGCAAATGCGTTCGAGAATTCCACGTCGGTCTGCGATCCCTTGCTGCCGCTGGGTTCGGACTTCGCGGAAAATTCGCCGAGCACAAAATTGCCAGCCGCGCGGCCGGGACCAAACCCGGGCTCCTCGGCGCTCGGAAGCACTTCGAGCAGGATGCCGGTGATGCCGGCGACTTTCGTGTCGCACGTGACGTTGTAATCGACTGTGGCCGGGCGTTGCGGGCCGGCCTTGATCGAACCGTCGGGCTGCTTCACTAGCGTGCCGAGGTTCGAGGCTTTCGCGTCGGCGGTCTCGAGCAACTGCCAGCCCGTGTGCGTGCGCGCGACAGGCACCGTCTCTTCAAACTTCGCCTGCGCGGCGGCGAGCTTGGACTTCTCGTAGGCCTTCACCGCTGTGTCCGCGGCGGCCACGGCGGCTTGCCTTTTCGTTTCGGCCTCGGCAACTTTCGGAGCGATCTCGGCTTCAAAGCGGAAGAGTTCGTTTTTAGCGGCGTCGGTGGCGGCGAGGCGGTCGGCTTCCATCTTTGCGATGATCGGGGCCTGCTCTGTTTCCTTGCCCTCCCAAGTAGTAGTGAGCGTGCGATGTTCGGGAGCGATCGTCGCCCAGGCTTCGAGAGTCTTCTTCACCTCGACCTCAGTCGCGGGGCGGCTCAGGACACGGAGGAAAATTTCGTCCACGAGCTTGGTGTCATCGGGTTGCGCGGCGACGAGTTTGACCAGCGCATTTTTCGCATCGCCAATTGCGTCGCCCACCGCCGCGCCGCTTAAGAGCGCCATCACACTGCCGAGCCGCAGATCGCTGCTGCGCTCACATTCACAAGCACTCTCCCGCGCGGGCCGGCCGAGATTTGCGAGGAAGCCGCTCGGCAGATCGGTCCCGGCATCGGGCAACATCTGGGCGCGCCCGCCGCCGGGCAGCTTCGGCGCGGCCCCGGTGACTTTGAGCACGGAATCGTAGAGCACCTCGGCGGGCAGCCGGCGGGCGAGTGCGTGGGAGTAATTGATCTTGTCATCCTCGTTCCATTTGTTGGTCGCGACGCTGAGCTGATAGCTGCGCGATTTGCAGATGAGCGCCATCACGTGCCGCACATCGAAGCCGTGGCCGATGAATTCTTTCGTCAGATAATCGAGCAACTCGGGATTGGTCGGCGGATTGCCGGCGCGAATGTCGTCGAGCGGTTCGATGATGCCCGCGCCCGTGAGATAGCCCCACAGGCGATTGGCGTAGCTTGAGGCAAAGTAACGATTGTCCGCGCTCGTGATCCACGCGCCGAGTTGCTCGCGGCGGCTGCCTTGCGCCTCGGCTTTCACGGGATAGGGGAAGGTCGGCTCGGCGACTTTATTGGTGCGAAGGTGGATCATGTCGCCCGTCGGCGCGTCCTTCACGATCTCAAAAAGCGGGCGCGCCTTTTCCACCGCGGAGCCGACGATCACTTGCTTGCCACTGGCGGGATCGGCGGTGAGCGAGACTCGGGAAAAGTATGCGCCGAGCTTGTAGTACTGGTCCTGCGTCCAGCGCTCGAAGGGATGGTCGTGGCACTTGTTGCAGTTGAAGCGCGTGGCGAGGAACAGGTGCGTGGTGTTCTCCATCGCCTCCGCCGGCTCGCGCAGAATCTTCCAGTAACTCGCGGCCGGGTTCTCTTTGTTGGAGCCAGTCGCGGTGAGAATCTGCGCGGCAAATTTGTCGTAAGGCGTGTTGGCCGCGACCTGCTTCTTGATCCACTCGCGGAAGAGCTTTGCGCCTTCGCCGCCGAGGAATTTCGAATTCACCTGGAGCATGTCGCACCACTTGTTAGTCCAGTGCTCGATGAAGTCGGGCGAGCCGATGAGCTTGTCCACGATCGCGTCGCGCTTCTCGCGCGGCGGATGCGTGTCGGCGAGGAAGGCGCGCACTTCCTCCGCGGTCGGCGGCAAGCCGGCGAGGTCGAGATACACGCGGCGCAGAAACTCCGCGTCGCTGCACAAGCCGGAGGGCTCGATCTTCATGCGCTCCCACTTCGCGGCCACCAGTTCATCCACGCGCGTCCACGTGTCGGGCTGCTTCCACACAAAGCCCGAGCGGTCACCCATGACGGTGAGCGTGGTCGCGGCGTAATTGCCTTCGTAACGCGCGAGCAGCGGAGCCTCGCCGCGGCGGAGCGTCTCCACGAGCCCGCCGCCGTCGGTCTTGGCCACGTCAGTGTTTCCGCTGTCGAGAAATGCCTCAGCCGTCACGTCCCGCGTCTTGCCATCGCTGAAAGTCGCGACCACGCGCACCTGCTGGCGGGCGCCGATCTGCTGCACCACGGGATCGTGCGGGAAGACTTCGATCTTCGTCACGCGCGGCGCGCCGAGATCGAGCTTCGCGCCATCGGCGATCCACGCGCGAAGCATCTCGTAATATTTTTCGCCGATCTTCACGCGCTGCCCGCCCTCGTGCGGCACGCCGGCCGTGGACTTGAGCAGCATGAGCGAATCGTCCGGCGACGCCACATTGAGGCGCCGCCCCGCGAGATCGTCCTTGAGGGAGCGCACATCGAAGATCGGATCGTAACCGCGCAGCGAAAGCTTGAAGCCGAACTTGCCGTCCTTCGCGCCGTGGCAGGTGCCCGCGTTGCAGCCCACCTTGGTCATCACCGGATTGATGTCGCGGATGAAATCCACTGGCTGCGCGTCCTTCATCTCCACGACCTCGACCGGGATGGAAGCCGTCTGCCCGCCGATCTCCGCGCGCAATGCACCGGTGCCATTCTTCAGCGGCTTCACCTGGCCTGTCGGCGTGACCTCCGCCACCCCACCCTCGAGCTGGAGCTTCGCGATGCGCGTGACATCGGCCGTATCGCCCGATGCCAGCCGCGCCGTCACGACGAGTTGCGCGGCTTCATATTTCCCGGTAAGCACGAGCTTGGCTGGCTGCACATCGAGACTCGCGATATGCGTCCCAGCCGGGAGCGATTCCGGCGCCGGTTTTTTCGCCATCTCCGGCGCGAGAACGTTTGCGCACAAAGCGGGCGAGGCGAGACCGAGAACAAGAAACAGTTTTTTTCCAAGGGACATAAGCGTGGGATCGTGTGCGGTAGATAAACTTGTTTGGCCCGCCAAGCTTAGCCACTTCCCTCGCAGCATCCACGGCAAAGCTCCTCCACGGGAAACCGCTTGCCTTGCCCGCGCCGACAACCAATAGTGCGCGGCCTTTTCGCGACGGCTGGGTAGCTCAGTTGGTAGAGCAGTGGACTGAAAATCCACGTGTCGCCGGTTCGATTCCGGCCCCAGCCACTCCCCTAAGGCCTCCTGGCCCTTCCACGCGCTGCCGCGCCGTCGCCCGCGGCTGCGCCTTGAGTCCCTTCAAATGCGGGAGCACTTCCTCGTGCACAAATTTCCACGCGCTCCATTTCGTATTTCGCCGCCGCGCGCACTGCGGATCGGCCCAATCCCGCCAGCGGAACGGCGCGCTCACCCGCGGCGTGAAAGCCAGTCCCAGCGCCCGCGCTTCCTCCGCCTCGCGCTCCTCGTGCTCGTCGAGGATGCGGAGGAAAAGAATCCACGTCAGCTCCGGAACGTATTGCAGCGTCCCCGCGCAATTCGAGCGCCGCATGATGTCGCAGATGCTTTTCACTGCGCCATTGAGCGACTGCTGGGAGGCGTGGCGCTTACCGCCGCTCGTCGTTTTTTTCATGCGCGGATGGGAGCTTGCAGCACTTCCAAAATCTCCCGCGCCACATACACACGGTTCCGCTGCCGCCCCGTCGTTTCGGTCGCGATCTTTAGCTGTTCCAGCTCTGCAATCGCTTTCAACGCCGTGGGTATGCTGCATTCGAGCCGGCGTTTCGTGCGCGCGGCGCTCACGTAGGGATTCACAAAAAGCTCGTCCAGCAAGCGCGTCGCCGTCGCCTTGCCGGCCAGCTTCGCCCGATACCGCTCCCGCATCGCCATCAGCTTCGCCGCGCGCTCCGCCGCATCGCGCGCCGTCACTTCGACGCCGCGCAAAAACCACCGCACCCACGTCCCCCAATCGCCGTGCGTGCGCACGCGCTGGAGCAGGTCGTAATACTCCTTCCGATGCGCTTCGATGAACGCCGAGAGATAAAGCAGCGGTCGCGTCAGCCTTCCGCGTTCCACCAGAAAGAGCGTGATGAGCAGCCGGCCCACCCGCCCGTTGCCATCGAGGAAAGGATGGATCGCCTCGAACTGCTCGTGCATCACCGAGCATTGGATCAAATCCGGCAGTGTGTCGCGCTCGCGCAAAAACTCCTCCCAGTTTCCCAGCGCCGGCATGAGTTCTTCCACAGGTGGCGGCACGTAGGCGCGGTTTCCGGCGTGCTCCCCTGCGGCCCGATCCAATTTTGCGAACGGCGGAATTCGCCCGGCGTCGCGTGGTGTCCGCGCACGTCCCGCATCAGTTTTTCGTGCAACTCGCCCACGAGCCGCAGCGACAACGGCAGGCTCGGCAGACGCTCGATTCCGTGGGCCATCGCCGCGATGTAATTGCGCACCTCGCCCACGTCGCCCGCGCTGTGCAAATCGAGCGCCTCCGCCTCCAGCACGTCGGAGAGGCTGGCGCGCGTCCCCTCGATTCGGCTCGAAAGCACCGCCTCCTGCCGCATCAGCGGGTCGATGAGCAGATGCGGATTCGGCAGCAGCCGCCCCACGCCGGCCAGTTCGCTCAGCGCCGCGTCGGCTCGCGACTGCGCCACGGCGAGCGGCGCGTCAAAGGCGAGCTTGGGCGGCAGCGGAGCCGGCACAAAGGCGAAAACTCCCTGCGGCAGCTTCAACACGCGCCCGGCATCGCGGCTCTTAAAGTCTTGCGGTTTCATCTTTCGCTCCGGGCGGGCTGGTAAAGATTCCTTTTATTGCGTCGGTGCTTATTAAAGAAAGCTGCAACTTTCTTTACCTGCCGGCGAGCGAATTAAAGAACTCTTTCGCAGGGCTTACCGGCCGGCTCCGTTCGCAGGGGAAAAGGCTGCACGCAAGAGCATCGCGGGCATTTTCTCCAAGGCGGCGAGGCGCGCTTGAATCGCTGCGCGGGTGCGTTTGATCTCGCGGAATTGGGTGGCGGCGGCGAGTTGAGCGGGCCAGGCGGGGACGGGGATTTCGCCTTGGGCGAGGCGGTTGAAAAGGAGGCGCTCGCGCACGGCGCCGCGGGTCAGGGATTTGATGAACTCCGCGCCTGCGGGCGATCGGAACCAGTGGTAAAACCAGCGCTGGTGCAGCGTGCCTTTCACGGCGCTCATGGCCACGTAATCGGGGCTGGTGATGCCGGGCGCGTCGTCCTCGTCGAGCAGCGCGATGGAGCCGTGCAGGATGCGCATCGGGTTGTAGAAGACGGTGCCGGGCCGCATACTCTTTGTGGAACGGTCAACGGTCTGCACGACGCCGGAGGCGTTGCGGAAATTAGCCGGGTGGAGTGAGGAACGAACGAAACCACCGGAACACGCGGATGAAACCCGTATGCGCCTCGGAGGGTGCGCGGGAAGGTTTCGCCAGGCTCTCCGGCGCACCCTTCGGGGCGCATTTGTTTTCTGGACGTAATCCGGTGGTTCCCGCTCGCGGACTCGCTTCACCACCGGCTAATTTCCAGTCAGCCCTCCGGGCTGGAAGGCCGCGCGCAGGAGTGCGGCAGGGAGTTTGTCCACGTCGGCGAGCTTGGCGGCCAGCGCGGTGCGCAGGGCAGTCACCGCGGCCTCACGAATTCCGCGACGAGCAAGGCGCGTTCGTAGATTTGGTGGCACAGGCCCGCGGAAGCGCTCGACACGCGGCGAGGCGCCGCGGGCATTTCCTGCGACGGGGCGTCGCAGCTACGCGAGGGCGAGCAGCAGGCATTCGATCTCCGCGCCCGTCGCGAACTCTCCGGCGCCGGAAGCGATGCGCAGCAGCGCGTTGACTGCGCTCATTCCGCAAAGGTCGCCCGAGCTTTGCCTCACGAGCGCTTCGGCGCTGAGTCTTCCGGCGGCGAGCGAGACGCGCGCAGGCCACCACGTCTCGCGCGGACTCGGCGGCTCGTGCAACGCGTGGGAGAGCTTCACCGTTGCGAGCGGCCACGCGGCGGGCGCGCATTCGAGAGCTTCGAGCGCGCGCGCGATGGCGGTGTGGAAGGTGACGAAGTGCGAGACCGGATTGCCCGGAATGACGAACGCCGCCTGCCTCCCGCGCGTGGCGAAGATGAGCGGCTTGCCGGGGCGCAGATTGATGTGGCGGAAGTGAATCTCAAAGCCGAGCCGCTCGAGCGCACGCGCGCCGAAATCGAAATCGCCTACGCTGGCGCCGCCGGAAATGAGCAGGACATCCCATGTGGCTGCGTGCGCTGCTTCGACTGCACCGGCGAGCGCATCGAGCGAATCGCCGCAACGGCTCTGCTGCACGAGCTGCGCGCCGCATTGCGCGATCAACGCCGCGATGAGCGTGGAATTGGAATCGCGAATCTGCCCCGCCGCGGGCTGGGTCGCGGGATCGACGAGTTCATTGCCCGTGGTGAAATGCAGCACGCGCACCGCGGGCGAAACGCGCGGCTCGGTGGCGCCGAGTTGCGCCAGCAGTGAAAGCTCCGCCGGCCCGAGTCGCGTCCCGGCGCGCAGCAGCACGGCGCCCGCGCGCGCATCCTCGCCGCGCCGCCGGATGTGCGTCGCGGTGGTGCGGCGGACCGGCATCATGAAGTCGCCTTTCCGTTCGCATCCTCCTGCATGATGACTTGGGAAGCGCCGGCCGGAATCGCGGCGCCCGTGAAGATGCGCGCACATTCGCCGCTCCGCAGATTCAGCTCCGGCACCGCGCCCGGCTGAATCGCCGCGACCACGCGGAAGTGCTCCGAGCGGCAGCACCGCTTGCGCGATGAGGGCGCGCGCCTGGTCGAGAGAGAGCATGGGGGAAGAAGTTGAGTGTTGAGTGATGAAAGAATGGCGCTGCGCGCACACTCAACACTCCACTCTCAACACTCAACCCCGTGCACCTCAAAGTCCTCGCCTTCGCCCACACGCGCGACCAGCTCGGCTTGGACGAGCGCATCGTCGAATGCGCCGCGACCGACACGCCGCGCATTCTCTTTGCGCGCGTCGCCCCGGGGCTTCGTGCCGCACGGTTTGCGCGTGGCCGTGGATTGCGAGTATCGCGATTGGGACGCACCCATCGGCACGGCACAGGAACTCGCGCTGATTCCGCCCGTGAGCGGAGGCTGAATGATGGCCCTCAAGAAATGACGCGCTACCCGAATATGACCGCGACCATCCTCTTCACCCACGAGCCCATCGCGCCGCCGGCGCTGACGCTGCCCACTCACGAGATCGGCGCGTGCGTCGAGTTCCAAGGAATCGTCCGCGAGATCGAAGGCGAACGCGCCCTCGCCGGCCTGCACTACGAGGCTTACGAGCCGATGGCCGTGCGCCACTTGCGCCGCATCTTCGACGAACTCGCGCACGCGCATCCGTGCCACTCGGTCACCTTCATCCCCCGCCTCTGCTGGGTGCCGGTGGGCGAGGCCTCGCTTTTCCTCCGCGTGCTCGCGGCCCACCGCGGCGAGGCGCTGCGTTTCTGCGGCGAAGCCATCGACCGCATGAAGCGCGACGTTCCAATCTGGAAAAGTGCGCGTCGCGTTTAACGGCGCTTTTTTTTCGTCCGCGTGTCCTCGATCGGTTCCATGTCGCTCACCGATTCCATATCGACGGTCCAATAACGAGCGCCTTCTCCCTTCCACAAAATGGCGATCCGATCATCCGGAGCGATGGACATGAATTCCGGATGCGGGACCGGCAGTGCCCTGCCATCAGGCAGCCGCAACTGGAACGGAGCGAACGGACGGGCCTCAAGTTTTTCACGAACAGCGTCGGCAGTCATGGAGCGAGATTTACTCCCGTTCGCCAAGGCGTCAACCCGTTCACCCCAACCGCTCCGCCACGCTCTCGCACAGCCCCGCAAACGTCTCCTCCGCCAGCGAGAGCCGCCGGCCGCGCCAGTGCAGCACGCCCCAGCGGCGCTTGAGTTTCCGCCGCCCGAGCGGCAGCGCCACGAGCGACTTTTCCTTCAACTCCACGCGCGCCGTCCAAGGCGCGAGGATGCTGATGCCGAGACCGAGCTTCACGAGTTCCTTGATGGCTTCCATGTTGCCGAGATCGAGCAGCGAGTGCAGCACGATCTTCTCCTCGCGGAAGTACGCCTCGATCATCTGGAAGGTGTAACTCGTCTTGCCGTAGAGGATGTAGTGCTCCCGCGCAATCTCGTCGCGCACCACGCGTCCGCTCTTCGCCCACGGATGCTGCGGCGAGACGATGAATTGCAACTCGTCCGTGAACATCGGGCGAAAGTCGAGTTGCACCTCGCGGCGCGGTTCGAGGTTCACCGCGAGGTCGATCTGGTGCGCGCGCAACGCCGCGATGTTTTCGGGCGTGTCGCCCGGCTGGATCGAGATCGCGCATTGAGGGAAGCTCTTCTTGAACTCGCGCAGCACGCCCGGCAGCACATGCTGGCAGGCGGTGGTGCTCGCGCCGATGCGCAGGCGGCTGCTGCCCATTTGCCGAGCCGGCCGAGTTCCGAGCGCGCGCTGGTCATCTCGCCGAGGATGCGCTGGGCCCGCACCAGCAGTTGTTCTCCGGCCTGCGTGAGCACGGCGCTTTTGCCCACCCTGTCCAAAAGCCGACAACCGGTGTCGCTCTCGAGCGCCTTGATGGCGTGACTGATGGCGCTCTGGGTGAGGTGGAGTTCCTGGGCGGTGCGCGTGAAACTGCCGGTGCGCGCGAGCACGGAGAAGGCGCGGAGCTGTCTGCTATCACGCCTTAGTTATCGGCACGCCGCTCGGTTTCTTTCTCGGGTTGTCGAAGACGTTCACGAAAGCCGCCGACCCGATCATCCAGGTGCTGCGGCCCGTCTCGCCGCTCGCGTGGTTTCCGCTCGGGCTGGTGCTCTTCAGTTCCGTGAAGCTGGTCGATGGCTCGGGCAGGACCGCATTTGGCGCGTCGGACGCCGCCGCGCTCTTTACCATCGCCGTGTGCGCGATGTGGCCCACGGTGATGAACACCGCGGTCGGAGTCCGCGCGATTCCGCAGGATTACTTGAACGTCGCCAAGGTGCTGAAACTTTCGCGCAGCAAGACGCTCTTCAAAGTGCTCATCCCGGCGACGCTGCCCTACATGTTCACCGGCTTCCGCCTCTCGCTCGGCATCGCGTGGCTGGTCATCGTCGCTGTGGAGATGCTCACGGGTCGTCCCGGAGTCGGCGGCTTTCTTTGGCAGGAATACAACGCGGGGAGTTACTCGCGGATCATCCTCTGCATCCTCACCATCGGCGTCGTTGGTTTGGTGCTCGATCGGTTGATGAGTGTCGTCGAGCAAAGATTCAAAACAGCCTGAGCATGTCCTTCCTCGAAGTAAGTAGCGTGAGCAAAGGCTACGGACCGGCGTGGCAGAGGACAAACGTCCTTCACGACATCAACCTGTCGATCGACGAAGGTGAGTTCGTCGCGATCATCGGTTACTCCGGCTCGGGGAAGACCACGCTTGTGTCGTTGCTGGCGGGACTCATCAAGCCGGATACGGGCACGGTGAAGCTTGAAGGCAAGGAGATGCGCGAACCAGGGCCGGATCGCGGGATTGTTTTTCAGAATTACAGCCTCCTCCCGTGGCTCACGGTGTATGAAAATGTCGCGCTCGCGGTGGACCAAGTCTTTCCGCAGTGGAGCGCGGAGGAGCGGCGCAAGCACACGGAGAAGTACATCCGCATGGTGCATCTCGAACCCGCGATGAAGAAAGTTCCGAGCGAACTTTCCGGCGGGATGCGCCAGCGCGTGTCGGTCGCGCGCACGCTCGCAATCAATCCGCGCATTCTCCTCCTCGACGAACCGCTCAGCGCGCTGGACGCACTGACGCGCGCCACGTTGCAGGACGAGATCGGCCGCATCTGGCAGGAGGATCGCAAGACCGTGGTGCTCATCACAAACGACCCCGACGAAGCGCTGCTGCTCGCCGACCGCGTGATCCCGCTCACCACCGGGCCGCAGGCAACGCTGCTCGCCTCCATCCCCGTGACCATCGAGCGGCCGCGCGAACACAGGACGCTGCTCGAATGCTGCGACTTCAAGCGGCTGCGCAACGAGATCATCGACCAGCTCGTGGCCTCGAAGAAAAAGCCGACCGCCGCCGTGATGCGCAAGCTGGTGCTGCCCGACATCCAGCCCGAGGACATCTCGCTCACCACCGCGCGCGCGTTGGATGGAGCGCGGCGCAAGGCCAGGCGTCCGCACGAATTGCAACCCGTGAGAGTCGAGATCGAAGTATGAGCGCCCACGTCCACATCTCGCAGCTCATGAAGGCGTATCCGAAGCCAGGCGGCGGGCAGTCGGTGATCGTGCAGGATTTCAACCTCAAGATCGCGCAGGGCGAATTCGTCACCGTCATCGGCCACTCGGGCTGCGGCAAATCCACGCAACTGATGATGCTCGCCGGACTCACCGAGATCACCGAGGGCGTGATCGTCATCGGCGGCAAGGAAATCACGGGCGCCGGGCCCGATCGCGGCATCGTCTTCCAATCTCCCTCGCTGCTGCCGTGGATGACGGCGCGGGAAAATGTGATGCTCGGCGTGAACCAGGTTTTTTTCACTGCAACGAAGGAAGAGCGCCGGCAGATCGTCGAGTATTACCTCACCGTCGTCGGACTCGGCGACGCGATGGATAAGTATCCGGGCGAACTTTCCCAAGGCATGAGGCAGCGCGTGGGCATCGCGCGCGCCTTTGCGCTCAAGCCGAAGATGCTGCTGCTCGACGAACCTTTCGGGATGCTCGATTCGCTCACGCGTTACGAGTTGCAGGCCGTGCTGCTCGAGCTTTGGCGGAAGGAAAGGATCACCACCATGATGGTCACGCACGATGTGGATGAAGCCCTCTACCTGAGCGATCGTGTGGTGTGCATGACCGACGGACCCGAGGCGACCGTCGGTGAAATTTTGTCCGTCCGTTTTTCCCGTCCGCGCGACCGCAAGGCCGTGATGGAGCATCCCGATTACTCGCGCCTGCGCCAGGAACTCATCGGCTTCCTCGAGTTCCGCGCGCGCCGGCAAAAGCTCTCCGGGGATTCGTTCCCCGGCGCACCCGCAAACCAAGCCGTGCCCAACGCGGCGGAGATCGCCACCGCATGAACCGGATGTTCCCGCTCATGCTCCCGGCTCAACCAATCGCGGCGGAACATGCCGCACCCAACCCAAACGATGACGAAGTCACGCAACAAAAATAATGGAGCGCTGCTGGCGGCCGCCCTCCTGACAGGAAGCTGCACCCACGCCTTTGCCGGCGCTGAATACACGCAGTCCGCCGGTGGAAAAACCGTGGTCTCCAAGGCGCCGGAAAGCAACCCGCTGAGTTTCCTGGGAGGCGCGCTGGTATTCGATGTGCAGGAGCGGCTGCGCTGGGAGATTCGCGAGAATAACTTCGACTTCAACGATGCCGTAAACGCGCTCACGGACGATAACTGGTTTCTCCAGCGCGTCCGCGTCGGAATGCTGATCAAGCCGTGCGACTGGTTCAAACTTTACGTGCAAGGCCAGGATGCCCGCGAGATCAACTCGGACCGTCCCGACTTTCCCGGCGTGCTCGGAGCGGAGGGCGACGATGCCTTCGATCTGCGGCAGGCTTATGTGGAGTTAGGGAATCCCAAGGAATTCCCGCTCACGCTGAAGGTGGGGCGGCAGATTCTAAGTTACGGCGACGAGCGGCTGATCGGCGCGTTCGATTGGAATAACATCGGCCGCACCTTCGATGCCGTGAAGCTGCGCTGGGAGGAGAAGACGTGGTGGCTCGAGGCATTTGCCTCCACGGTGGTGGTTCCGACGCGCGGGAAGTATAATCAATCCGACTTCCTCAACGGCAATGAGAACGGGCGCCAACAGGTCTTCAGCGGCCTTTACTTCAGCACCGTGGCGCTCGGCCCGCAGAGCATCGACCTCTACGCCCTTCACCTGCACGAGAATCCGAATCCGAAATTCCTGCCGCTGGCGATCGGCGACACGCACTTCGCGACCTTTGGGATGCGCATCAAATCCAAGCCCGGCGCCTTTGCGCCCGCGGCGCCCGCGCCTGATGGCAAGACGGTGGCCGACGGCAAGTCGGCGCCGCTGCCTGCGCTGAAGAAGAAGCCGGTCGGCTTCGACTACGAATTTGAGGGCGCGTTTCAGACGGGCGAAGTGCGCGGGCTGGACCTGACGGCCTGGGCGGTGCACGGCGCCTTGGGTTACACCTTCGATGTGCCGTGGCTGCCGCGTGCCGCGGTCGGTTACAGCACCGGTTCCGGCGATGGCGATCCGCTGGATGGGAACAGCGAGACGTTTCAAAATCTCTTTCCGACCAACCACATCTACGGGCAGGCGGATTTCTTCTCGTGGCAGAACATTCACGATATTGAGGCGAACCTGAGCGTGAAGCCGGTCAAACCGGTGACGATCCGGGCGGACTTTCACGCCTTCTTTCTCGCGAGCACCGACGACGTCTGGTATCGCGCCAATGGAGTCACCGCGGTGCGCCCGCTGACGCCGCTGGCGCGCAACGCGGATAATTACGCCGGTTCCGAAGTGGACGTGCTGGTGCAATGGGCCGTGCATAAGAACGTCACCCTCGAAGCAGGTTACAGCCACTTCTTCGCCGGCGAGTACTTAAGGGACACCGGCGCGCACGACGACGCGGACTTCGGCTATGTGCAGGCCACCTTCACCTTCTAGTCCTTTCTTGGTGGGGTTATCCCGCCGTTCCGCGTCGCTGCGGGGCGGCGGGAAACTTAACCGGCCCAGTTTCCTTTCCGAGATGCCGCAGGTTCCCTTCATTCCCGACAACGCGCCCTTCACCGCCGAGCAACGGCATTGGTTGAATGGCTATCTGGCGGGATATTTCTCCGACGCCTCGGGCGCCATCGCCGGGGCGTCGGCGGCGTGCGAGGGCGGCGCGATGAAGAAGCCGCTGGTGTTGCTCTACGGCAGTCAGACGGGCACGGCGGAAGGAGTTGCGAAAAAGGCCTCGAAGGAAGCGGAGAAGCACGGCTTCGCACCGAAGCTCGTGTGCATGGAGCAGCACGAGACGGTCGATCTTGCGAAGGAGGAAAATGTGCTCGTCATCACCAGCACTTACGGCGACGGCGACCGCCGGATAACGCGCAGTCCTTTTGGAATTATCTCAAGGGCGACTCCGCGCCGGCGCTCGCGCATCTGCATTACTCGGTGCTCGCACTCGGCGACACGAATTATCCGGCTTTCTGCCAGTTTGGAAAAAGCTGCGACGAGCGCCTGGAACAACTCGGCGCGCGGCGCGTGCATCCGCGGGTGGATTGCAATGTGGATTACGATGTGCCGGCGAGGTCTTGGACGGAGGGCGTCTTCGCGGCGCTCGCCGGTGTGCCTCGCGCAAGGGGCGCAGAGGACGCAAAGGATGAAGAAAATCCTTTGCGTCCTTTGCGTTCTTTGCGCCCTTTGCGCGAGGCCTATTCCCGCGCAAACCCCTTCCCCGGGCGGCTCGTCACCAATCGCGTGCTCACGGGCGCCGGCTCGGCCAAGGAAGTGCGGCACTTCGAGATTTCGCTCGAAGGCTCGGGCCTCACGTATGAAGTCGGCGACGCGCTCGGCGTGATGCCGTCCAACTGCTCGGCGCTCGTCTCCGATCTGCTCGGCGCCCTCGGCTGCGACGGCGAAGAGGCGGTGAAGACGCCCGACGGCGCGGAGACCTCGCTGCGGCTTGCGCTCGCGCAGCACTATGACATCGCGCGACCCTCGCCGGAATTGCTGCAAGCCGCCGCCGCGCGCCACACCGAACTCGCCGCGCTGCTCGATCCCGCGTGCAAGGACGACCTCAGGAAGTATCTTTGGGGCCGCGAGATCATCGACGTGCTCGCCGGCATGAGCGCGGTCTTCAGCGCGGGCGAATGCATCGCGCTGCTCAAGAAATTGCAGCCGCGCTTGTACTCCATTTCATCGAGCCCGAAGGCGCATCCGGGCGAAGTGCATCTCACCGTCGGCGCCGTGCGCTATGAGAGCCATGGGCGCGTGCGCAAAGGTATCGCGTCCACCTTTCTCGCCGATCGCGCGGGCGACGGCGCGGTGCCCATCTTCGTGCAGGTGTCGCACGGCTTCCGGCTGCCGGCGAATGGCGATGTGCCCGTGATCATGTGCGGCCCCGGCACGGGCATCGCGCCGTTCCGCGCCTTCCTCGAAGAACGGCTCGCGACCGGAGCGAAGGGCCGCAACTGGCTGCTCTTCGGCGACCAGAAACGCGCGACGGATTTCCTCTACCGCGAACAACTCGAAGCGTGGCTCGCGAGCGGCCATCTCACGCGGCTCGACCTGGCCTTTTCGCGCGATCAGGCGGAGAAGATCTACGTTCAGAATCGAATGCTCGAACAAGCCGCCGAGCTGTGGTCGTCGCTCGAAGCCGGCGCCCATTTCTACGTCTGCGGCGACGCGAGCCGCATGGCGAAAGACGTGGACGCCGCGCTGCACACGGTCGCGGAGACCGCTGGCGGGATGAGCAAAGACGCCGCCGCAGAGTACGTGGCGAAGTTGAAATCCGAAAAGAGGTACCAGCGCGATGTGTATTGAGCGCATGAAGTCGAAGGATCGGGGAGCACAGGCCGCCGGCCTGTCGTCTTCGGCGGCCCGCCGAAGACACCGAACGTCGAACGATTTTCTCAGCGAAACGACGTTTGTTCACGTTCGGAGTTCGCGGCGGGCCGCCGCGAACGACAGGCCGGCGGCCTGTGCTCCCCGGAACCTCACCCCATGAGCACCGCCGCTCTGCCTCTCACCGCCATCGCCGGCTTGCCGCTCAATGACGAGCAATCGAGCTACCTCACCGGGTTCTTCGCCGGCGCCGCCGCGCGCGGATTGCACTTTGGCGACGTGGAGGCGACGCCGCAGCCGGAGAAGACGGTCGCGCTCGATGACCTCATCTTCGACCAGCGCGTGAAGCGCGAGCTGCATCCGCTCGATGCGTATCCCGTGCTGCTCGATCACGCCGCGGCAAACAAGGCGCCGGAGAAGGAGGAAATCTTCCGCTTCAAATGGAACGGCCTCTTTTTCCTGACGCCGAACAAGGAAGCCTTCATGGCGCGGCTGCGCATCCCCGGAGGACAACTCCAGAGCTTCCAGCTCCGCGAGATCGCGAAGATCGCGGCGGAACTTACGAGCGGTTACGTGCAGATCACCACGCGGGCGAATTTCCAAATCCGCCTCATCCAGCCGAAGGACGCGCCGGAGGTGTTGCGGCGCATCCAGTCCGTCGGCCTCCACACGCGCGGCGCGGGCGCGGATAACATCCGCAACCTCACTGCCAATCCCACCGCCGGCATCGACCCGCACGAACTCATCGACACGATGCCCCTGTGCCACGAGATGGCGCAGATCATCATCAACGACCGCGCGTTCTACGACCTGCCGCGCAAGTTCAACATCGCCTACGACGGCGGCGGACTCATCGGCACGGTGGAAGACACCAACGATGTCGGCGCGCGCGCGGTGAAAGTGGGCGGCGAAATTTTCTTCCGCATCGCGCTCGGCGGCGCGACGGGGCATCAGGCATTTGCCCGCGACCTCGGCGTGCTGGTGAAGCCGGCGGAACTCAACGAGGTCATCGCCGCGATCGTGCGCGTGTATATCGCCAATGGAAATCGCGGCGACCGCAAGAAGGCGCGGCTCAAGCATCTGCTCGAGACGTGGACGCTGGAGCGGTATCTCGGCGAGACGGAGAAGTTGCTCGGGTATCAGCTCCAGCGCGCGGTGGAAGAGAAATCAGAAATCAGAAATCAGAAATCAGAAATTCCCTCCCACGCCCACATCGGCGTGTATCCACAGAAACAACGCGGACTCAATTACGTCGGCGCGCTGCTCCCCGTCGGGCAGATCACGCCGAAGCAAATGATCCGCCTCGCTGAGATCGCCGACCTCTACGGCTCCGGCGAAGTGCGGCTCACGGTGTGGCAGAATTTCATCCTCCCAAACGTGGCCGACGCGTATGTGGAGACGGTCAGCAAGGCGCTGAAAAAAATGGGCTTCAGCACCGAGCACTCGCACCTGCGCGGCGGGCTGATCGCCTGCACGGGAAACAGCTACTGCAAATTCGCGCAGTCCAACACCAAGGGCCACGCCGCTGCGCTCGCGGATTATTTGGAGAAGCGTGTCGCGCTCGACGGGCCGATCAACATTCACTTCACCGGCTGCCCGAACTCCTGCGCGCAGCACTACATGGGCGACATCGGTTTGCTCGGCACGAAGACGAAAGTCGGCGGCGAGAGCGTCGAGGGTTATCACGTTTTCGTCGGCGGTGGATTCGGGAAACATCAAGCCGTGGGCCGGCAGGTTTTCACGGGCTTGGCGTTCGAGGATTTGAAACTGACGATGGAAAAAATGCTGCGCGGCTATCTGCGCAAACGCGCAGGCGGCGAGACCTTCCAGGCTTTCACCCAGCGCCACGACCTCAACACGCTCCAGGCGATTTTCTCGAATGAGGAGTGACCACGGCAGCGGCTCAATAAACGTCACCGCTCTGGACTCCGCCATGCGCGGGATTTCCAATGAGCCGTTGGCGCTTGAGATCGACGACAAAGTCGAGTTCCTCGAGCGGCACCTGGCCCAGAAGATTTGGGGTGTCCTCAGAGACTTCTCATGCGCTGCAAAGACACGCGCGCCCCATCACCTCGAGCCAGATCGGGCCGTACTTGCCAGTGGCTCGCGGTCCGTTCGCCGTCTGAATGGTGGCGGAATCCAGCAGCGCCAGACGGAGCTGCTCGATCGCGCTCCGCTTCAAGCACAGCAGCGTCGCGCCGCTGTCCACCAGCGCTTCGCATTCGACGGTGCGGACTGCAAGATTCGGCGCGCCGGCCTTTCGACGCGCGTAGTCTTCGTAGTGCGTGACGGTGATGGGAATGACGACGCGGCCCATGAATGCAATCAATGCCAGCCAGCCAGACATCTCAACCCTTCACCGGCGATCGCCTCAATAAATCTCGTGCATCTGCACGCCGCCGTGAGCGGGGTTGCCGATGAGTCGCTGACCCGTGCAATCGACGACGAAATCGAAGTCTTCGAGCGGGATTTGCCCGATCAAATTCGGGCTGCTTTCATCCAGCTCAAGCGCGTTGCCAAAGGTGTGGCGGCCCATTACTTCCATCCATACGGGTCCGTACTTCCCGACGTTGCACGAACCGTTGGCCGTGGTGACAGGGACCGTGTCGAACTGCTGCAACCCGAGTTGGGCGATGACACTTGGCTTGAGGCAAAGAAACGTCGCGCCGGTGTCCACGAGCGCTTCGACTTCCATCACGATGAGCTGAGGAGCGAAGCGGTTTGTGAGTTTGATCTTTACGGTCACGCGGCCCATGCGAGCAGCTAACTACGAGTGCGCGTGACAAGCAACGATGCATCTTCCCGCACGCTCATCGACGAACTCCTCGACGAGCAGCAGCGGCTCACGGCGGTCGAACGCTTCGCTCAAAAACATGAGCGCGGCGAGGTGGCGCAATCGCGTTATTACCGCGATCTCATTCCATTCGAACGCCCGCGGATCGGCCAGCAGTATGCTTTTGCGGTCGATCTCGATGCCTGCACCGGATGCAAGGCCTGCGTGAGCGCGTGCCATTCGCTCAATGGACTCGACGACGGCGAACTCTGGCGCAACGTCGGCGCGCTTCACGGCGGCAGCGCGGCGGCGCCATATCAGCAGGCGGTGACGATGGCGTGCCACCACTGCATCGAGCCGGCGTGTCTCGAGGGCTGCCCCGTGATGGCCTACGACAAAGACGCCGAGACCGGCATCGTGCGGCATCTCGACGATCAATGCATCGGCTGCCAATACTGCGTGCTCAAGTGTCCCTACGATGTGCCGAAATATTCGGCCAAGCGCGGCATCGTGCGGAAGTGCGATATGTGCACGGGCCGGCTCGCGGCGGGCGAGGCGCCGGCGTGCGTGCAGGCGTGTCCGACGCAGGCGATCCGCATCGAGATCATCGAGAAGGAAAGCTTCGAGCGCGATCTGCGGCCCGACGAAACGCTCGTGCCGGGCGCGTTCGCTTCGACCTACACGAAGCCCACGACGCGCTACCGCAGCGCGTGCGCGATACCGGCAAATGCGCGGGGCGGGGACGCGCACGCGCTGCGGCTCGAGCACGCGCACTGGCCGCTCATCTTCATGCTCCTGCTCACGCAGATGGCGGTGGGGATGTTTGCGGCGCTGGCGATCTCGGCTGCGTCCCCGCTGGTGATCGCAGCGTTTGCGACACTCCTCGCCGGGCTTGCGGTGGGCGTGCTGCATCTTGGGCGTCCGCTCGGCGCGTGGCGGTTTTTCCTGGGTCTGCGCACTTCGTGGATGAGCCGGGAGATTCTTGCCTTTGGGATGCTCGCGGGAGCTGCCGCGGCTTCCACGGCGGCGGCCTGGAGTCCGCCGCTCCGCGGATTTGCGGCGCCGCTGGCGGTCCTGACCGCTGCCATCGGCGGTGCGGCGGTCTTCTGCTCGGCAATGATCTACATCGACACGCGGCGCGCTTTTTGGTCCGCGCGGCTCACGCTGCCGCGATTTTTTGGCGCGACGCTGCTGCTCGGCGCGGCCAGCGCGGCTTGTGTGTGGGCTTGGGCGGGCCCTGCGGCGGTGGCAATCCGCACGATGCTCTTCGCGTGGGAGGCGTTCATGTTTCGTCGCGCGCTGTCGTGCGAGGACGATCCCATTCATCGCGCCGCGCTGACGCTGTGGCGGCTCCGGCGTCCGCTGTTGCTGGTAAATGCCGCGCTCGTCATCGCGGCGACGGCCCTCGGCCTTGCGGGGTGCGCGACACTCGCGCTCGCCGCCACCGCCGCCTCGCAACTCATCGAGCGCTATTTCTTTTTCACGGCGGTCGTCGCGCCGCGGATGCCGGGCGCCGTTGCCGCATGAAAACGATCGCCGCCAAAATTCGTCCGCTCATCCGCGCGCGGGATGGCGCGCTCACGCAAGACCTCGTGCTGCATCCCGGCCACTTCGGCCTCGGCAAAGTGCCCGCGCGGCTCGCGCCGGACGACACCACCACGATGGTCTGCGGCTATTGCTCCACGGGCTGCAGCCTGAATGTGCATCTCAAGGGCGGGCGCGCGATCAACCTGAGCGCCGACACGCATTACCCCGTGAATCTCGGCATGGCCTGCCCGAAAGGCTGGGAAGCGCTCACGCCGTTGAGCGCGCCAGATCGGGCGACGACACCGCTGCTGCGCAACGAACTCACCGGCGAACTCGAACCGATCGACTGGGAGCGCGCGCTCGTGCTTTTCACGGAGCGCTTCCGCGAGATCCAGGCGAAGCACGGGCCGGAGTCCTGCGCGTTTCTCTCGACGGGGCAGATCGTCACCGAGGAGATGGCGTTCCTCGGCGCGCTTTGGAAATTTGGCATGGGCTTCGTGCATGGCGACTCGAACACTCGGCAGTGCATGGCCACGTCCGCCGTCGCCTACAAGCAATCCTTTGGCTTTGACGCGCCGCCTTTCACCTACGCGGATTTCGAGGAGAGCGACGTGCTGGTTTTCATCGGCTCGAATCCGTGCATCGCGCATCCCATCATGTGGCAGCGCGTGATGCGCAACCGGCACAGCCCGGAAATCATCGTCGTCGATCCGCGCAAGACGGAGACAGCGATGGCGGCCACGCAGCACTACGCCATCGCGCCAAAGAGCGATCTCGTGCTGCTCTACGGGCTGGCGAATATCCTCATCGCGAGCGGCTGGATCGACCGCGAGTTTATTGGGACCCATACGAGGGGATACGACGAATCCGCCGCGTTCGTCTCACGCTTCACGACCGATCGCGTCTGCGCGGAGACGGGCCTCACCGCGGATGAGCTATGGCATTTCGCTCAGACCATCGCGGATGGAAAGCGCGTGTCATTCTGGTGCACGATGGGCGTGAATCAAGGCCACGAGAGCACGCGCACGGCGCAGGCGATCATCAATCTCGCGCTGATGACCGGCCACCTCGGCCGGCCCGGCACGGGCGCGAATTCGATCACCGGTCAGTGCAACGCGATGGGCTCGCGGCTCTTCTCGAACATCACGAATTTGATCGGCGGCCACGATTTCGCGGACGACGCGCATCGCGAAAAGATCGCGCGCATTCTCCACATCGACGAAGGCGCGATCCCGCGGCAGTCGTCGCTGGCTTACGACCAGATTGTGCAGGGGATCGAGGATGGGAAGATCAAGGGCCTGTGGGTCATCGCGACCAACTCGTCGCATTCGTGGATTCACCAGCGCGGATTCAATGAACTCGTGAAGAAGCTCGATTTCCTCGTAGTGCAGGACATGTATGCGACCACCGAGACCGCGCAGCGCGCCGACCTCGTGCTGCCCGCGGCGGGCTGGGGTGAGAAGGAAGGAACATTCATCAACAGCGAGCGGCGCATCGGCCTCGTGAAACGGATCGCGCGCGCGCCGGGCCAGGCGCTTTCGGATTTCAATATCTGCAAACTCGTCGCGCAGTACTGGGGCTGCGGCGAAATGTTTTCGCGGTGGTCGTCGCCGGGGGAGGTGTTTCAGATTTTGAAGGAATGCTCGCGCGGGCAGCCGTGCGACATCACGGGGATCGCGGATTACCGGATGCTGGATGAATGCGGGGGAGTGCAGTGGCCGTGGAGCGAATGCGAAGTGCGGAATGCGGAATGCGGAATCCCTGCGCAGGAGCGGCGGCTGTTTGAGGACGGGCGCTTTTTTCATGCGGATGGGCGCGCGCTCTTTCTCTTCGATGCGCCGCGGGCGATGCCGGAGATGCCGGATGCGGGGTATCCCTTTGTGCTGCTCACAGGGCGCGGGACTTCCTCGCAGTGGCACACGAATACGCGCACGGGAAAATCCGATGTGCTGCGCAAGCTTTATCCGGCAAATGCATACGTGGAGATCAATCCACGCGACGCGGAGCGGCTCGGCATCGCGCCCAACTCGCGCGTGACGGTGGCTTCACGTCGCGCGGCGATCGCGGCGACGGCGTTCGTCACCGAGACGGTGCGGCCGGGCAGCTCTTCCTGCCGATGCACTATGCGGCGGTGAATGAACTTACCTTTCCCGCATTCGATCCGCACTCGCGGCAGCCGAGTTACAAGGCGTGTGCCGTGGCGGTCCGGCCGGCGTAGTGCGTCACTCAGTCAGGCGGCCTCGCAGTCCCGCGAGCAGAGGCATGAGGCGCGCGGCGGATCCGGTCCACGGCGACTTCCAGATAGCTGCCGCGCGGCGCCAGCCCCGTCTGGGCCACGGAGTCCACGGACTTGGCGCGCTCGACGACGAAGGAGAACGGGATTGTGTCGTTGCCCCGCGCCGCCCTCGATAAAAAACGCTACGCGCCCGCCGTTGCCTTCGTCCCGCGCGCGGCCTGCGTGGAGTCGTCGAAGAACTGGCGGCTGACTTGTTTGCCGTGCTCGAATCGCACGCGCGACTTCAGTGCGCCGGAGGGATGCCACGCTTCGATTTGTCCATCGGGCTGGCCGTCGCGCAGCGTCATCCGCACCGCCATCTTCCCGTTCTCATGCCATTCCGTGTATTCGCCCACGATCTTCCCATGCTCGATCTGCGCGAGCGATTTTCGCGCGCCGTTGCGATGCCAGCGGGTGCGCGGGCCGTGGGAGACGCCTTCGACGAAGGTTTCCTCCACTTCCATCTGCCCATTATCGAACCAGCCACGCGAGAGTCCGTGGGCTTTCCCGTTCCTTATCTCGACCTGAGCCTTGCGCACGTTCTTCGAGTAATTCTCGATCAATCTTCCGGCGAACGGCTGCTTCTCGCCGTGCGCGAAGAGCAAGCCATCGCGGCGATCGACTTCGAAGATCGTTAGTTCCCGGACGCCGATGCGGTGTCTGGCCAGGCCGATCCACGCGCAGACCGCTGCGAGTAACAGCAGCAGCGCGCCGGCCATCTGCCGGCGCACGCGCCTACTGGACGCGGAGCTTGAAGAAGCCTTTGGGATCGGAAGCGGGAACATAGATGTTCAAGGTCTGCACGGCGGTGGCGCGGTAAGCCGGAAGGAGTGGCGCGCCGGATGGGTCGAGCGAAAATGACTTATCGGTGAAGTTAGTCACCGTCGGCGAGTAAGTCAGGGTGTAGGAGCGTCCCGTGATGGCGAGAAAGCGCAGTTGCGCGATCCCATTGGCGTATCTCACGATGTTCAGGAACAGGCCGTCCGAAGAATCGAGTGGATAAGTGCCGGCTAGGTATTCCTGCAAGTTAGTCAAGCCGTCGCCGTCCATGTCGTCGTTTGGTCTTACATCGACGATCTTGAGTGTAAAAGGATACAAAGGGCGCAACGCGGTGACTTGGTAAAGTTGCGCGGTGGTGCCCGAGTCCATCGGAACCATAAGACCGTAATTTATCCCAATGCCGAGCGTGGTATCGGTGGTGGACCGCACGATCTCCAGGTTGCCCGTCCCGTTGAGGATTGCGATGCCTTCCCCGGTGTTGAGCGCGTTGCCATGCGCATCGCGCACCGTGCCATAGATCTTGTGAAAAGGCGCCGGCGGATAGGCGTGTACAACCGCCGCCATAAGATACATGGCAATGAATAGAAGGACGCGGGCGCTCATTTAGTTACCGGAGTAAGAGTAAGTATCAAGGTGCAGTTTGATGTCTTTCACCGTGTTAATGAAGATATCGAGACCTTGGTTGGGATTGGCGAGGAGGGTGTTGCCGGGGATCACGATCTTCCAACGGCTATTCCACGCAGAGCGACCTATAAGTCGGCTGCTCGTAAAAGTGCGCGAGCTGGGGAAGTCGGTTCCGTCGGGCA
The DNA here is from genome assembly GCA_038238555.1 of Chthoniobacterales bacterium. Lineage (GTDB taxonomy): Bacteria > Verrucomicrobiota > Verrucomicrobiia > Chthoniobacterales > Chthoniobacteraceae > JANNXQ01. Next base: position 35,569 of record JBBRXP010000024.1, read on the forward strand.
CGGCGCGGAAGGCTTGATGTTTGCGGACGGTGAAGGCTTGCTCGGTCAGGGAGTTCGCCGAGAGGAAGCCGGGATTGGTCGCGAAGTCTGAGTTACCGATATTGAAAGGCAGCGGGATAGCTTCATCGACCACCTGCCACGTCCGCACGATGCTCGTGTCGCCGAGCGGCGGCGAGCGCATCGAGTCGGAGCCGGCGGGGATTAGATAGATGTATGGCGTGGCGGCGAGCGCGTTCGGATCGGTAAAGCCGGTGTTGGGATCGGGCGGCGTGGTGGCGCCCGCGCCGCCGGTCGTGCCGGTGGTGGTGGGTGGCGAATCCATGCCGATGTATCCCGCGATGGCGAGGCCAGAGGAACGAATCTTAGTCGCGAAGGAACTGGGCGTGTAAGTATGATCGCCGCCAGCCAGCGGCAGGCCGAAGAAGTTCACGCCGGTACCGATGGTGGTGGAGAAGGTGATGACGATGCCGGGCACGGGCTGGCCGTCGGCCGTGGCGACTTGCAGGCAGTGCCGCTTCACGTCTGCATCGTCGAGGATGTTAGTCATCCGTGAAGCCACCAGTTGATCCTTCCACGCCTGATCGCCATTGGTTCCATTGACGATGCGGAAGTTCTCAGTGCGTAGCGAGAAGGTCGTGCGGTATGCGTCAGGGTTATTCAGTCCGAAGCGATTTTTTACCACGCTCCAGTCGCCATTCATCTGCGCGAGCACTCCGGCGAGTCCCGGATCGCCCGTGGTCGAGCCGCCAAATTGCGGCACTTCATCGACCATCACGCCGAGCGCGCGAGCCTTGACGATCTTCTCATAGAAAGTGCGGGCGATGCTGCTGCCATCGGGATTGAGCAAGCCGGTCTCGTAGTCATAAGCACTCGTCGCGAGGTAAGTATAACGGGCGGCTAGGTCGAAGAGTGTCTTATACTTTTCGAGCGCTTCATTGCGGAAGGCGCGGAAGGCAAAGTCCCGCGTGCGATAACCCTGGATCAAGGCCGCCGAGCGTTGCCGGAAGACGAGCCGCTGCTGCTGGATGCGGTCGCCCTCTGCCTGCTGAGAAAAAACATCGCGCTCCGCTTGATCCATCCGCCGCAAGGTGGCGTCGATCGTTCCCGAGATGTCGATGTAATGCTGCAACGACTCGCGCAAGTCGTGCAGAAGCTGGGTATTTTCGCGCGCCCATTCCGTATTGGCGAGATTGATCTCCAGTTCGCGCTGGAGCGAAGCGCGGGTTTGTTCCGCGACCTTTTGCGCGATTTCCAAGATAACCTTGGCGGCATCCAATCCACCCCAAGTCGCCGTGCTGGCGGCAGCCGCGGAGGCGCGCGCCAGGAAGCTGGGGTCAATGGTTAATAAGCCCAGGATATTCGGCAGGCCGTAGAGGAAGACATCCTCCGCGCGATCGGCGATGCCCTGGGCTGTCTCGATGATGAGCACCGCGCTGGATGAGGCGGTCTCAAGGCTCTCGAGGGTGCTCTGCGCGATCTGGTTGTTGGTCGTCAGACTCAGCGTCTTGTTGTGCGCCGCGACGGCCGATTGGTAGAGGAGAATTTGTTGGCGGATGACGGTGTTGAGCCGGTCGAAGTCATAGAGCGCGCCGAAGAGTTCCTGCCGCGCGAGGAGCAGGTCGGAGACCGCGGTCTGCATTCGTCCGGGACTGGTGCGCCGGCCCACCCAGGTCGATGGCGTGCGGAATTGGCCGCTGATGGCGCCGAGGGTGTAAGCAACCGGGAGATTGATGCCTGGCGGGGAGATAACCACCGAGGTATTCGCCGACGTGTAACTGGACCCATTATCCGCCGGCACGGTGATGCTGGTAATCGTGTCCAAGGCATTCACGACAGCCGTCGCGGTGGCGCCCGACCCATCGCCCTTGATAAAGTACTGGCGGCGGACTGTCGGACTTATAACCGGAGCCGCCATTGGTTACCGCGATGCTGGTTACTTTTCCGCCGGAGACTATCGCCGTGGCGGAAGCCAGGGCATCGGACACCGACATGGCATTGCGGAGCTTGTCCGGGTCGAGAGCGAGCATGATCGTGTAGTTACTTTCTTCGATGGGAGTAAAGTAACCCCGGGTGAGATCCTCGGTGATCTTCACATACATGTAATGGACAAGGTCCGGGCCGGCATAACCCTGATTCCAAGTCTTGCCGGGTCCGATGTCATCGGTATAAGGCGTGCCGTAGAGTTCGATGAGCTCATTGGTATAGACCTGCTCCTGCTCGGTGTAAAGCTCCGGCGGCACGCCATCCACCGGCGGCGCATAACGCCATTCGAAATCGGAGGCGATAGTGGTGCAATGCGACGCGGTGCCGCTGGCAACGCGTTATCGGTGGCGGATGTTGATCGTGGGCGTGCAGCCGGATTACCGGCTCGCGGCGAGCTCAAAGGAGCCGATGGCGTCGATCACCGATGTGCTGCCGGGGCAGACCGTGAAAATCCTGGTGCAGGCGGTCAATGAGAATCTGCAAGGCGTGGCGAGCGATCCGGTGCTCTTCACCCTGCCGGTGGCGACACCACCCCCGGCCCCCAAGCGCGCTCCGGAAGCCCCCGCCGACACCAACGCTGGAAAAGAGAACGGGGACGGGCACAGGCGGCTTGCCCCAGTGGGATAGAGGGGGGCGCCTCCGCGCGCCTCACACTCTGTGCCCGCGGGTTTTCATCTCGATTGAGAGGGGAATCCACGCAATACACCGAAGGCACGGAAGAAGCATCGCGCGGAGAGCGCGGGGCACGCGGAGGGACGAGGGCAGGGTGAGAACCTCCGCGGCTTCCGCGGCCTCTACTTTGCCTCGAGGATGCCGAGGAGGGCGCCGATCTTCTTGCGGAGTTCGCGCTGGATGAAGTCCACTCGCTGGTTGGCGTTGATGACTTCAAAGCCGTATTCCTGTTGCATATGCTGGAATTCCACCTGGAGCATGCGCTGGTACTTGAGGAAGCTATCAAACATGTCGCGCGAGAGGCCCAGGTCCATGCCGCTCTCCCAGTAGTCGAGCGTGGCGTTTTTTTGAAAGTTGCGCTCGACGAGTTGCCGGCCACTGACTCGGAAATAAAAGACCACATCGGGCACGAGCGCCGGGCTATAGAGGTTGCGCACCCATTCGCGCGCGCCCCCGCGGACGAGGTCGCGCGCCATGAGGGTATAGACGTAACGATCCGCAAGCACGATGAGCCCGGCGCGCAGGGCGGGGATGATCTCATGGACGAGCTGGTCGAAGAAGTCGGTGGCGTAGAAGAGCGACATCGTGGTGTGCGTGAGGACGTTGCCTTGCTTGGCGTTTTCCAATTCCTCGGCCACGAGATTCGAGCGGCGCAGGCCCATGGTGCGCACGGCAAAGCCATTGGCCTCGAGCCAGCCGCTCACCCTGGCGATCTGCGTGGAGCGGCCGGAGCCGTCGGCGCCCTCGATGGCGAGGAGCTTGCCGGCAAATTTCGCGTCCTTCAATTCAGGCAACTGGCGCCCGAAGAAGCGCTTCTCGCTCACGGGCATGGCCGCCTCCGATACGCCGGCAAGTCGATGCGCTCGGCGATCAATTGCCGCACTTTTCCTTGCTGGACATGGATTTCCTCGCTTGCATCGATGACGGTAAAGCCAAAGGTCTCGCGCAAGGATTCATACTCGGCGAAGACTTTGCCCTGAAAGATGCGGAAGCTCTCGTAGGGGTCGGCGCTCCATCCCATGTCGAGCCCGGCCTCGTGATACTTGAGATTGGGGCGGCCTTCCAGGATGCGGTTGAGGGAAGTCTCCAGCGATGTCTGGAAGTAGAAGGTAATGTCGGGATGCACGGCAAAGCTGTAGAGCTTCTGCACCCAGTCGCGGTCCACGCCGCGGACGGCGTCGCGCGCAAAGGCGGTGAAGACATAGCGGTCGGCGAGCACGATGTAGCCGGCGCGCAGGAGGGGGAGGATTTGGCGCTCATACCGGTCGGCAAAGTCGGTGGCGTGAATGAGAGAAAATGTGGTCGGCGTCAAGAGTTGACGCTTCTTGCCTTTAGTCGTGGATTTCTTGACTAGGACCGACGAGTTCCACTCCGTGAAAAAGACGCGATAACCTTCCAATTCGAGCCAGCGCTTGACAAGGTAGATCTGGGTGGATTTGCCCGAGCCATCGAGGCCCTCGACAGCGATCAGTTTTCCTGAATAGTGGGATGGTTGAGCAACCACGCGCGCATCGTGCCATTTCGTTTCCGAAGTGCAAGCAAAAGGCGCGCGGGGTTATCGCTCAGCATTACTAATAGATTATAGGAGAACAATTTATGCACGATATATCCAGCGCCATGCAATTCGATGAATTAATCGCGGAAGCAAAAGCCGTTCGTCTCCGAGCTTATGCGCCCTACTCTCACTTTCCGGTGGGGGCTGCGATTTTGGGAAGGAGCGGGCGGATATTCACGGGCTGCAACGTGGAGAATTTGTCCTTTGGATTGACCATCTGCGCGGAACGCGGGGCGGTCTGTGCGGCGCTCGCGGCGGGGGAACGGGATTTTGTGGCGATGGCAGTGGTGGCCGATTCTCGGGAGCCCGTGACGCCGTGTGGCGCATGCCGGCAGGTGCTGGCCGAATTTGCGCCAGAGATGGAGATTTGCTCCGCTAATTTGCACGAGGTCCGTTTTTCTGCTCGCGTAATCGATCTTCTGCCTCGCCCAAAGGCGGGCATCCTAGATAATCCGTGATCCACGTGGAACATGCCATTTACTCATCCTAAGACCTATGAAGTGATAGTGATCGGAGCGGGCCACGCAGGCATTGAAGCGGCTGCGGCGGCCGCGCGCCTCGGTTGCGAGACATTGATGGTCACGCAGAATCTCGATTCGATCGGGCAAATGTCCTGCAACCCGGCCGTCGGCGGTCAGGCCAAAGGACAGATGGTGCGCGAGATCGATGCTTTAGGCGGGATGATGGGGATGAACGCCGACGCGACGTGTATTCAGTTTCGGATGCTCAACGCGAGCAAGGGACCGAGTGTGCGGTCGCCGCGGGCACAGTGCGATAAGAAGGCCTACCAATTCCGCGCAAAGGCGATGCTCGAGCGCACGCCGCGGCTCGATCTCAAACAGGGCGACGTCACTCGACTCCTCGTGGACGACGGAGGTGCAAGCGGTATCGAAACGCATTGGGGCCAGCGCTTTCTAGGGCGGGCAGTCGTGATCACCACCGGCACCTTCATGCGGGGGCTTCTCCATGTGGGAATGAAAAATCAAACGGGAGGAAGGATGGGCGACAGCTCCTCGACTTTGAGCGACAACCTGCGGGAATTGGGTTTCGAGTTGGGGCGATTCAAGACGGGGACGCCTTGTCGCATTCATGGTCGGACGATCGACTTTGCACAGTGTTTGGCGCAAGAGGGAGACCGAGGGCAGACCTTTACCTTTATGCCGGAGCGTCTCAGACGATCGGAGAATGAAATTTTTTCCCTCAATCGTTGGGAGGACGGAAAGTTCCACATGGAACAACTTCCCTGCTGGGTGACTGCCACCAACGAACGCACTCACGCAATCATCCGCGACAATCTCCACCAATCCCCCCTCTATGCGGGGCGGATCAAGGGAATCGGTCCGAGATATTGTCCCTCCATAGAGGACAAGATCGTGAAGTTCTCCGGGAAAGCGTCTCACCAGATTTTCCTCGAACCGGAAGGACGGCACACTGAGGAGTACTATGTCAACGGCACCTCCACGAGCTTGCCCATCGAGGTTCAATACGCGTTTATCCGGACCATCGCGGGACTTGAGAACGCTGAAATCATGCGCCCCGGTTACGCGGTAGAATACGACTACTGCCCGCCCACCCAGCTGGCTCACACGCTGGAAACAAAGCGAATTCCCGGCTTGTACTTCGCCGGACAAATCAACGGCACATCAGGTTATGAAGAAGCTGCGGCTCAAGGATTGGTGGCCGGGGCCAATGCGGCGTTGAAAGTATTGGGGAAATTCCCGCTGATCCTTTCACGGGCGGACGCATATATCGGCGTCTTGATCGACGATCTTGTGAGCAAGGGAACGCCGGAGCCGTACCGGATGTTTACCAGTCGCGCGGAGTTTCGCCTCATGCTCCGACACGACAATGCGGACACGCGGCTGACACCACTGGCACACTCGCTCGGGTTGGTGGATGAAGGGCGCTACCAGCGGGTTGCGGATAAACTTTCCGATCTATCGCGCCTCCGCCAGCACGCCGAGACAGGGCGGATCGACGGTCTGAGCCTCGCCCGGTGGCTCAAACGCCCGGGCAATACCGCGGGCACTCTTGCGCCGCAAATTCGTGGCGGATTTGCCACGGACCTCTGGGATTCCCTGGAGATCGATCTAAAGTACGAAGGCTACGTCTCTCGCCAGAATCTTGCCGTCGATCGCCTCCGTGCCGACGACGAGCGGCGTTTCCCTCATGACTTCGATTTCGATAATCTCTCAGGATTGCGGACTGAAGCGCGGCAAAAGCTGGCGAGCGCGAAACCGAAAACCCTCGGGCAGGCCGCGCGGATCAGTGGAATCACGCCGGCGGACCTCGCTCTGTTGCGCGTGGTCATGAAGCGCCACGGCGCGATGGCCTCATGCTCGATGTCCGAATTCAAATAACTCATGTCCAGCAGCTTGCATCACTCCTACGGAAAGTGCGCGCCAGTCTGCCGCACTCGTTTCCCAACCGCTGCTAAAGCGGAGCGCGCGGCCCGACTGAGCGGGAGTGAAGCGGAGCGCAGCGAGGACGTGCGAGGGATTTTCTTTCCCGCTGGCGCACGCTGAGCCTGTCGAGACGGCAAAGCCGAGCTTGTCGAGCTTCACCACCCAGCGCTGCCGGCCATCCGGCAACTCGGGCATGATTGCGGAGACTGTGTTCCAAAGTCGATCCGAGCTGGCACCCACGATTTCGATTCCCGGCGCTTGACGCTCGAGTCCCCTCTCGAAGCGATCGCGCATCGCACGGCGCTGCACGAGCGTCGCGTCGTGCTCCATTGCCAGTTCGCGTTCCTCCAGTGCCGCGGTCATTGCCAGCACGCCGGCGATATTTTCCGTCCCGGCACGCCGACCCTCCTCCTGAGAACCGCCGACGAGGAGCGGTTGCAACGTTGGGGGACATTTCAAAAAGCCGACCCCTTGCGGACCGCCGAATTTGTGGGCGCAACCGGTCACGAAATCACACGCACCGAGTCCGCGTGCTGGCAGTTTGCCGATCCACTGCGCGGCATCGCAGAGGAAGGGCACACCGCGCTCGCGGCACAAAGCGGCGGTGTCGCGCCACGGTTGCAAGACGCCGGTCTCGTTGTTTGCGGCCATCACCGCGACGAAGGCGGGCCGCTCTCTTGCGAGTGCCGCGCGGAAGTAGTCGATGTCGATCCCCCCGTCATGTCGGACGGGGAGGAGGCGATGGCGACGGGGGAAATGCCGGCGCGTCGCGGCCATGACGCACGGATGCTCGATCGCGGAGATCCAGCCCTCCCCCTCGCGCGTGGATGCCAGATGCTGCACCGCGGTGTTATTGGCCTCCGTCGCGCCCGAGGTCCACACGATGTCCAGCGGCTCGCAGCCGAGCCACGCCGCGAATTTTTCCCGCGCCCGTGCGAGAGCCTCGTCGGCCCGGGCGCCCAACCGATGCGGACTGGATGGATTGCCGACAAAGCGCTCGGTGGCATCGAGCCATGCCTCGCGGGCGGCTTTCGAAATGGGGTGCGTGGCGTTGTGATCGAAGTAGAGCATCGTTCTGCGCGAACATTGAACATCTCTTGTGCAACATCCAATCCCTGACCTCTGGTCACGTTGGTTTGAGCGGCAACGCTGGAACCCCTTTCCATTCCAGGAGCAAACGTGGGAGGCGTATCGCTCCGGGGAGAGCGGGCTGGTCCACGCGCCCACGGGTCTCGGAAAAACTTACGCGGTGTGGGGCGGGCCGGTGCTCGAGTGGCTGGCCGAAAATCCCGACACCGCCCGGTGGCCTCGGCAGGCCGAGCCGCTGCGCGTGCTGTGGCTCACGCCGCTGCGCGCGCTGGCAAATGACAGCGCTGAATCGTTGCGCTCACCGGTGGCGGATTTGGAAATGCCGTGGACGATCGAACTGCGCACGGGCGACACCTCGGCGGCGGTGCGGCGCAGACAGCGCGAGCGCTTTTCCACCGCGCTCATCACCACGCCGGAGAGTCTTTCGCTGCTGTTCTCGCACGCGGACACGCGGGAAAAATTCGCCGGCCTGCGCTGCGTGATCGTGGATGAATGGCACGAACTGCTCGGCACCAAACGCGGTGTGCAAGCCGAGCTGTGTCTCGCGCGTTTGCGGCGCTGGCTGCCGGCGCTGCAAGTGTGGGGTCTCTCCGCCACGCTCGGCAATCTCGACCAGGCGATGCGCGTCCTCATCGGCACAGAGATTCATCGGAAAAAGGCGCGACTCATCTCCGCGCAGGTGAGCAAGAAGTTCGCGCTCAAGACGCTCCTGCCCCGGCGCATCGAGCACTTTCCGTGGGCCGGCCACATCGGGCTGAAGCTGCTGCCCGCGGTCATCCGCCAGCTCGAAAGCAAGAGGACCACTCTGCTCTTCACCAACACCCGCTCGCAGACTGAGATTTGGTTTCAGGCCCTCCTCGCCGCGCGGCCGGATTGGATCGACCAGATCGCGCTGCATCACGGTTCGGTGGATCGCGCGGAACGCGAAATCGTCGAGTCGCGGCTTCGCGCTGGCTCGATCCGCTGCGTGGTGTGCACGGCGAGCCTCGATCTCGGCGTGGATTTTTCGCCGGTCGAGCAAGTCATCCAGGTCGGCGGACCAAAAGGCATCGCGCGCATGTTGCAACGCGCCGGGCGCAGCGGCCACCAGCCCGGCGCGACGAGCCGCATCGTGTGCGTGCCGGCGCACGCTCTCGAGCTCGTGGAATTTGCCGCCGTGCGCGAGTCCATCGCCCGCGGCGACATGGAAGCGCGCACTCCGCTCGACTGCCCGCTCGATGTGCTGGTGCAGCATCTCGTCACGCTCGCGCTCGGCGGCGGATTTGTGGAAGAGGAAGCGCGCGCGGAGATTCGCAGCACGCACGCTTACCGCGATCTGCGCGGCGAGGACTGGCTGTGGGTGCTCGACTTCATCACGCGCGGCGGTGAAGCGCTCCGGGCTTATCCCGACTTTCAGCGCGTGCAGAGGCGGGAGAATTTTTTCGACGTCGCGCAGCCGCACATCGCGCGCTTTCATCGCATGCAGATCGGCACCATCACCAGCGACGCCGCGATGTCGGTGCGGCTGCAAAATGGCGGCCACCTCGGCTCAGTCGAAGAATCCTTCATCGCGCGGCTGCGGCCAGGCGACGGCTTTTCTTTTGCCGGCCGCGCGCTGGAGCTCGTGCGCGTGCGCGACATGACGGCCGTGGTGCGCAAAGCCACTAAACCCGCGCGCCGCGTGCCGCAGTGGATGGGCGGCCACATGCCGCTCTCCACCCAGCTCGCCCGCGCCGTGCGTCGCAAATTGGCCGAAGCCAAACGCCGCGAATTTCACGGGCCCGAAATGCGGGCCGCGGCGCCCGTGCTCAAGATCCAAGCCGACTGGTCCGTCATCCCCGATGCCGACGAGTTGCTCATCGAGTGGACCTCCTCGCGCGATGGCTTCCATTATTTCATCTACCCCTTTGCCGGCCGCCTCGCGCACGAAGGACTCGCCGCGCTGGTCGCGCATCGGCTCGGCAAGCTGGCCCCGCGCTCATTCACCCTCACGATGAACGACTACGGCTTCGCGCTCACCACGCCCGATCCGCTCGACCTCGACGAAGCCGGATGGCGGAGCGCACTCTCGCCGGAGCGCTTGCTCGACGATCTGCTCGATTGCCTCAACTCCACCGAACTGGCGCGGCGAAAATTTCGCGAGATCGCGCGCATCGCCGGGCTCGTCTTTCAAGGCTATCCCGGCGCGGGAAAAAGCAACCGCCAGTTGCAGGCATCGAGCGGGCTCTTCTACGACGTCTTTGCAAAATACGATCCCGGCAATCGACTGCTCGAACAGGCCCGGCGCGAAGTGGTCGAGCGGCAGTTGGAAGTGAGCCGCCTGCGGGATGCGCTCGAGCAAGCGCAGACCATGACGCTCATCCTGCATCGCACCGAGCAGCTCACTCCGCTGGCCTTTCCGCTGTGGGCCATGTGGGTGCAAGGCCAGGTGAACACAGAGCCGTGGACCGATCGCGTGAAACGCATGGTCGCGGAGTTGGAAGGGAAGTTGAGTGTTGAGTGTTGAGTGGCGCAA
>JBBRXP010000025.1:0-45668 GCA_038238555.1 Chthoniobacterales bacterium
CTCCGCGCGGAGGATGCGTGTGCCGGCGCGCGGGCCGGTGCGCACTTCGCCGGGATTGGCGCCGAAGAAGGACGGCGTCATCGCAGGAGCGCCATCGCCCGCGGTGCAGAAATTCAGTGCGAGGTGGTGGCCTTCCAGGCGCCAGCCCCACGGCGCGCCACCGTCGGGCTTGCCGAAGATGGAGATGAAATACATCTCGGGATCGCGCACCGTTTTTGTTGGCTTGTCCTTCTCGAGTTCGGCGAGCACGGCCTCGAGGCTCATGATGGACATCGCCTTGCTGTAGCCCTCGTGGCTCAGGCCCGTGGCCACGAGCACTTGGGCGAGGAGCCGCTGCTCCTGGGTCATTTCCTTGATCGGCAATCCCTTCCTCGGGCGAGGGATGAAGTGCCAATTGCTGCGCTCTTCATCGGCAAAGTCGAAGAGCGTTTTCGCTTTCTGCTCCGCGGTCAGTACGGCGAGAAAGTTCTTTACGGCGGCGGCCATCTCCGTCGTCGCATCGTGCGCCCGCAGCGGAGTGGCGAGCAGCGCCGAGGAGAGGAAGAGAGTGCGGAAGAGGGAGGCGTTCATGGCGGCGAACCTCGCAGGGAAAGGCCGAAGAGGGCAATCGGAAACCAAATGCGTTGCCGCCAATCGGCTGCAGGGCCGGTGAACCGCGCGACAATCGAGCGCGCCCAAAGCGGCTGCCGCCAGCGCCGGGATGTCCTCAGAAAAGGCGCGTCCCCTTTCCCGCGGCGATTTTTCTTTGAACAACGCAGCGAGGCAAGTTGAGGGTTGAGAGTTGAGCGTCGCGCGGTATCAGTGCTGGCCGCATGCTCAACGAAGACGCCTTCCAGTACGCCATCGACAACACCCATGTCTTCCGCGCTCCGCTGCGGCGCATCGACACATTCGGGACCACGAAGTTCCGCTTTTATCTTGTGACCGAGCTCATGGATCACGTGGATCGAGTGCGCGTGCGCGGCGGCCAGTTGCATGCGGAGCGGCCGCAGATTCTCACGCCCGACTATCTCCAGCGCACGCTGGCCGAGGGCTTCGGCGAGCAGGCGGAGGAATTCGTTGGCTGGCTCCGCCGCCACGCGCCACAACTCGCGATGCTCAAGTACGGCTTTCAGTTTCGGAAGACCGAGCTCACCGAATCCCTCGTGCATTGCTCCGTGGAGGAAATGCTGGGCCGGCTCAATGACGAAGTGGACCGCAGCGAAGATCCCATGAGCGCGATCATCCGCGGCGTGGACGAAGGCTGGGAAGTGTGCCTGCTGAAATTTGCCACCGACATGATCGAATCCTCCGCGCCCGAGAATCTCGGCGACTGGAAGCGGCGGGGATTGATTTGAGCGGCCGCGCTTGCGGCGGTGCGCGTGTGAACGGTGATCGGTGTAAGAAGGATGGAAAGCGGGCCTGCCACCATTCACTAATCACCAGTCACCAATCACGTCCCGCCCGTGCGTCTGTCGCTCAAGATTCTTTCCATCCTTCTGCTCGCATCGGCGATCTTTGGCGGGGCTTGGTATTGGACTTACGATCTCTTCATCCGGCCGAAGAAATTGCTCGAGCACGAGAAGACCCTCCCGCCGCCGCCCCCGCCGTTGGATGTGACGCTCCCGGAGTTTGAAAAAGCGATGGCGCCCAAGCGGCAGGGAAACTGGATCGAAGCGCGCGCGGCTCTCCAGGAATTTGTCGAGAACTACGGCGACTCGACCAAGCTCGATGAAGCGCGAGAGGCCCTCGGCGAAGTCAATACGCGCCTCGTATTTTCGCCGGCTCCGGCGCCGGAAAAGGTGCTTTATGTGGTGCGCAGCGGCGACGTGCTCAACAAGGTGGCGGCCCGCACGCGCACCACGCCGGAACTCATCATGAAGGCCAATCATCTCACCGGCACGATGCTCCGCGTCGATCAGAAACTGTGGGTGCCGCCGACCGCTTTCTCCGTGCTCATCAGCCGCAAACGCGACAAGGTCGTGTTGCAAAACAATGGGGGTTTCTTCAAGCAATACGCCATCCGCTCGTGGCCCCCGCAGCACGGGAAGAAGGTCGCGTCCGGTCCGCTGCCAAAGCTCACGGGGCGCGTAACGGGCAAGCTGGCGTGGGTCGATGGGCAGCGCGTCATCTTTACCGACAAAGGCTACGAGCACGCTTCGCACTGGATTCAATGGAGCATCCCCGGCTACACCCTCTACGGCGAGCCGGTGCCGGGCGACGCCGCGGCGCAGAAGCCGCCGGCGGGCATCGCGCTCGCGCCCGAGGCCATGCCGGAACTCGCCGCCTTGCTTCGCAAAAACGATCCTGTGACCCTCGAATAGCGATGAAACTCCAACCCCTCGAATTTGAAAAACCCATCGTCGAACTCGAGGAAAAACTCGCCGATCTCAAAAAGCATTCGCGCGCGCACGACGTGAACCTCGACGCCGAAGTGCGCCGCATGGAGGACAAGCTCGAGGGCACGCGCCGCACCATTTACGCAAACCTCGCCGCATGGCAGCGTGTGCAAATCGCGCGGCACAACGGCCGGCCCTACACGCTCGATTACCTGCACCTCGCGTTCTCAAATTTCGTGGAGCTGCACGGCGACCGGCTCTACGCCGAGGATCGCGCGATGCCCGGCGGCCTGGCCACGCTCGGCGGCCGGCGGTGCGTGGTCATCGGCCACCAGAAAGGCCGTGAGCTCAAAGAAAATCTCCGGCGCAACTTTGGCTGCGCAAATCCCGAGGGCTACCGCAAGGCGCTCCGGCTCATGCGGCTCGCCGAAAAATTCGGGATGCCATTCGTCGCGCTCATCGACACGCCCGGCGCCTATCCCGGCATCGGCAGCGAAGAGCGCCACATCAGCGAAGCCATCGCCGTGAACTTGCGCGCGATGATGTTGCTGCGCACGCCGAGCGTGGCGGTGGTCATCGGCGAAGGCGGCAGCGGGGGCGCGCTCGGCATCGGCGTCGCCGACCGTGTGCTGATGCTGGAAAATTCCTACTACTCGGTCATCAGCCCCGAGGGTTGCGCCGCTATTCTCTGGAAGCATCGCAAACATGCGCCCGAAGCCGCCGCCGCGCTCAAGCTCACCGCGGCCGATTTGCTCGAGTTGAAAGTCATCGACGAAATGATCCCCGAGCCCGCGGGCGGCGCGCACCAGGACCACCATGCCGCGATCAGAAATTTACGCCGCGCGCTGGTCCACCACCTCGATGAGCTGAGCAAGCTGCCGCTCGATGAGTTGCTCCGCCAGCGCTACGAAAAGTTCCGGCGGGTGGGAGAATTCACGGGCGAGTGAAGGAGGATTCGTTCTGACACACTGCGGGAACTTGGGCTGGGCATTCGATCTCGGCACGCTATCCTGCCGGCATGGCCGCATTCAAGAACCCGTTTCCGGGAATGAATCCGTATCTGCAGCAGCACTGGAGCGACGTGCATGCGACCCTCCTCACATACATTCGTGAAGCGCTCTCCGGAGAGTTGCCCGAAGACCTGAGTTCACGGACCGAGGAACACATCGCCGTCGAGTCGGAAGCGGAGACGCGAGAATATCGCGGTGATGTGGCTCTGGTGGAAACATGGCGCGGCGGTTTCCCTCCACTCCGGCAGGGAGGCCCCGGCGACGGCGGGGCGCTCGAGGTTGCGGAGCCCATCGTTTTCATCGACGAATTCGAACCGCATCGCTGGATCGAAATCCGCGACACACGCGGCCGGCTCATCACCGTCATCGAAGTGCTCAGCCCGGCCAACAAGCGCGACGACGGCTGGGTTGCCCATCGCCGCAAACAGCGCGACCTCGCCGATGGCGGCGTGAACCTGGTGGAAATCGATCTCGTCCGCGGCGGCCACCATGTCACCGCCATCAGTCTCGAGAAGCTCACCTTTCCGCCGGGCACCTGTCATCACATCTGCGTCACGCGCTCCTCGGTGCCTGGGCAGTGGCGGCTCGAAGTGTACCTCTGCCCGCTGCGCGACCGGCTCCCCACCATCCGCGTGCCGCTGCGCCTCACCGACCCCGACGTGCCCCTCGCGCTGCAACCGCTGGTCGATCGTTGCTATCAAGTCGGCCGCTACTGGCAGCTCGACCACACGCGCGCGCCCGATCCGGCCGTCGCGCCCGAAGAGGAGACGTGGCTCGACGAACGCCTGCGCGCCGCGGGATTGCGCTGAAGATAGCGTGAGTGAGGGTCAGATGGGGATTGGCATTCAGTGAAGCGCAGTTTGGGGATGAGCGGGACGCCGGCAAATCCCTGGAGTTCTTGACCCAGAGGGCGGAGGCGGTGCGGAGCCGCGGCGCGCCCCGATCCGCACTGCCCCGCCCGTCTAGTGTCCCTTCAGGATTTTCACAGTGTCTCCCCGTGCCAATGAGCACCGGTTGATGGTTTCGTCCTCACCGGAGCCGCGACATCAGTTGCACGAAGCGGAGAGTATCGCGCCATGGGTGGATCTTGCTCGTCTCCTCGCCGTAGATGGTGCTCACCGGCGCGGCGGCGATCTTGCAGCCGCGGCGCGAGGCGAGCACCAGCATCTCGGTCTCGAAATCGTACTTCGTACTCGGGCACTCGAGGAAGGCCAGGGCGAGGTCGCGGCGGAACATGCGGAAGCCGCACTGCGAATCCGGGATCGGCTGGCCGCACGCGCGGCTGATCGTCCAGGACATCGCCAGATTGGTGAGCCGGCGGACCGGCGGCATTTTTTCCAGATCGCCCATGCGGCTGCCGACGATCATCGGCGCTTGCGAACGATTGGCCTCGGCGAGGAAATACGGAATCTCCTCGGGCAGATGCTGCCCGTCGCCGTCGAGCACCAGGATGTATTCCACTCCGGCCCGGGCCGTGAGCGCGCGAAGGCCCGTCTTGATCGCGGCGCCCTTCCCCTCGTTTCTTTCGTGCCGAATCACCTCGACGCCCGCGGCGCGCGCTTCTTCCGCGGTGCGATCCGCCGAGCCATCGTCCACCACGAGCACTGTGTCGAGTTGCGCCCGCGCGCGGCCAGCCACATCGCGGATGTGCTTTTCCTCGAGAAAGGAAGGGATCAGCGCGGCGACGTTGGCGCGGTCGATCATCCGGCCACTTCCCCGGGCCGGAAATCCGCCGCGTGATATGAACTGCGCACGAGCGGGCCGGAAGCCACATGCGCAAAGCCCTTCTTTTGCGCGACCTCTTTGTACAGGTCGAAAGTGTCGGGATGGATGTACTCGACCACGGGCAGATGCCGCGGCGAGGGACGCAGATACTGGCCGACGGTGAGCACCTCCACGCCCGCCTCGCGCAGGTCGTCCATCGTTTGAAAAATCTCCGACTCCCGCTCCCCGAGGCCAAGCATGATGCCGCTCTTGGTCACGATCTCCGGCGCGATCTCTTTCATCCGTCTCAGCACGCGCAGGGAGAGCGGATACTTTGCGCGTGAGCGCACGACCGCGGTGAGCCGCTCGACGGTCTCCACATTGTGATTGAAAATGTGCGGCCGCGCCGCCGCGACCGCGCGCAGGCATTCCTCCCTGCCGTGAAAGTCGGGAGTGAGCACTTCGATGACCATCGCCGGCTCGGCCGCGCGGATGGCCTCGATGGTCTCCGCAAAGTGCCGCGCGCCGCCGTCCGGCAAATCATCGCGAGCCACCGCCGTGACCACTACGTGCTTGAGCTTCATGCGCCGCACGGCCTCGGCCACGCGCCGCGGCTCGTCAGCTTCGAGCGCAAAGGGTTTGGCTGTGGCCACCGCGCAGAAGCCGCACGCGCGCGTGCAGCGGTCGCCGGCGATCATGAAAGTCGCGGTGCCCGCGCTCCAGCATTCCCAGCGGTTTGGGCACTGCGCGCTCTCGCACACCGTGTGGAGCCGCAGGTCGGAGATGAGCGCCTTGGTGGAAAAAAAGACGGGGTTGCTCGGAAGGCGCACCTTGATCCAGTCGGGCTTCCGAGGCTCGTGCAGCGCGGGATCGATCTTCGAGCAGGACATCGGGCGCAGAGTGTCATTGCGAGCCGAGTGTTGTAAACGCGGAACGCATTTCCGCGTTCCGCGTTCCGCGTTCCGCGTTTACAACGCGCCTGTGAACGCTCTGAGCTCAAAATTTTTCGAGTGGGAACATTTCTTCCGAGGCCTTGGCTGGCTGGGCGTCTTCGTCTATGCGCTGCTCATCGTCGTCGTTCAGCTTCTCTGCGCGCCGCTCTCGCCGGTCGCTGTCGCGGCGGGGCTCATCTTTGGCGTTGGGCGCGGGTTTGCGGCCATCACGCTCGGCACTGGCATCGGCGCGGCGGTTAATTTTCTCGTTGCGCGGCACCTTGCCCGCGGCCGCGTCGCGCGCTGGCTCGCGCATCATGAAAAATTCCAGCTCATCGACGCCGCCATCGGGCGCGAAGGCTGGAAGATCATCGCGCTGCTGCGCGTCTGCCCCTTCCCATTCGGCCTGGCAAACTATAGCTACGGCCTCACCGCCGTGAGCTTCGTGCCCTACCTGCTCGCGACTGTGCTGACGATCGTTCCGGCAAATTTTTTCTTCGTCTGGTTCGGCGCCACTTCGCACGACGCGCTCGCCGCGGCGAGCGGCGAAAAGGCGGCGCCGCCGGGCCAGATGCTTTTCACCGCGATCGGCCTCGTCGCATTTTTCTGCGCGCTCACCTACGTCACAAAGATCGCGCGTGCCGCCATCGCAAAGAAATACCCGGCTTAAAAGTTCTTGCCAGAAACACGAAACATCCCGCCCAATCAAGCTCATGGAATCCTTCGTCACCGTCGCCGCTTTCAACGAGCGCGAACCCGCCGACCTGCTGGCCGCGCGCATGCGCCAGTCCGGTTTTTCCGCCGATGTGCACGATGAAAGCCAGGAGCAGAAGTTGAAATTTTTCAACCTCACCCCCCGCGCTCATCTCCAGGTGCGCGTGCCATCCGGCGAGGAAGACCGCGCGCTGGCCACGCTCGCGGAATGGAGCAGCGACCCCGTGCTCTCGGCCGCCGTGCGCTGCCCGGAGTGCGGTTCGTTGCGCGTGGAATTTCCGCAGTTCTCTCGCAAGACGATCGTCGGCGCACTGCCGGCGGTGCTCGCTGCGGCGGGGGTCATCGAAAAGAATTACTTTTGCTTGGCGTGCAATCACACTTGGCCCCCCAAAGCGCCCGCGCCCGAGCCAAAACTCGACCGGCTCAACTGGCCCGAGAAGTAAGTCACGCACGCTGCCTCACTAGGACTCGAACCTAGACAAGCAGATTCAGAGTCTGCTGTGCTACCATTACACCATGAGGCAAAGAGGAGCGTGAAGGTATGGGCGCCACCGTGCTTGTAAAATGTCTTTTGAACCCCGGGCCCGCTCACTTGCCCAGCGGCTGCGACACGTGCGCGCCGGGCGGCGGCGTGAATTCGAAAGTCGATGCGGGCAACGGCGTCGGGCGCTGGTTGCGGTATTGAGTGACGAGCCGGTCGCCCTTGGGCAGCGCGACCTCGGTGCGCTCGATGCGGTAGTCGCGATCCACCCACACCGTGAGCGACTGGAGCATCCGCTTGAGCCCGCTCGTCTTGGGCGTGAGCACGATGCGAAAGCCGCTGCCTTCGCCCGCCGCTTCGTAGCGATAGAATTCCGCGACGTGCTGAAAGTTGAGCCCCGCGGTGAGCGCGGCGATCGAGTCGTCGAAAAATGCGCGCTGGCCCAGCGTGTAGAGCTCGGCCTCCTTAAAATTGGGATAGTAAATCCAGAGCCGCCGTCCGTCGCTCACGGTGAGACTGGGCGTGGCGCCTTTCACTTCGCGTCGGAATTTATTCGGAGCATGAAAGGCCAGCGTGCCCTCGGTCTTGAGCGGTTTGTTGAGCAGGCGGGTGGCGCGCTCCTCGGTGAAGTCGGCCGTGAGCGAAGGAAATTTTTCTCGATGTTCCTGCAAATGCTCGAGCAAATCCGCCGTCTCCGCCGGCGAGAGCGCGGCCGCGCGGAGCATGGTCGGAAGGAGCAGGAGGAGAAGGAGCGAGCGCATGGAGCCAGCGACCATCGACTACTCCTCAGGGCAGACTCAATCTCAATGATCGCAAGGCGCCGCGGGCACTCCTGCAACGGGGGCGTGGCAGCTACGGGGCGAGGGGGGTGCCGATGCGGCGCACGGTTTTTTTTCCAGATTCGGTGGCTTGCGCCGCCGGCTAATTTCCATTCACACTTCGGGTGGCAAAACGCGTGAACCAGTTTCGCGAGACTCAATAATCAAGACGAAAACGCCATGAAACTCCGACTCACAACAGCCATCCTCGCCCTCGCGTGCAGCTTGGCTCGCGCCGAAGAGCGCGTGTTCTTTGCCTTTGATGACTTCAGCATTCCGTGGCTGCACAATTTGAAACTCACCCTCGTGCCGGTGACGAAGCATCCCGACAATCCCGTGCTGCGGCGCGGGTCGGAGGGCGCGCCGGATCACGGGCACGCGGTGCTCTATGGCACGGTCATCAAGGACGGCGCGAAATTTCGGATGTGGTATCTCGGGATGTTTGAGACGGAGATCGTGAAGGGCAATGCGCCCGGCATGTGGCGGCCGATGTGTTATGCGGAAAGCGCGGATGGCGTGCATTGGACGAAGCCGGAGCTGGGTTTGGTAAAGTTCAACGGCAGCAAGAAAAACAACATCTGCCTGATCGAAGGCGAACCGTTTTCGCTCACGCGCGTGGATGATTTTCTCTCCATCCTGCACGAGCCGAATGACCCGGACCCCGCGCGGCGATTTAAGGCCGCATACATCGCGCATGTGCCGTATGACGACATCCGGGGCGGCATGAGCAAAGTCGGCACGAAGGAGCGGCTCGTGTGCTCGACCGTCTGCGCGACGAGTGCCGACGGCTTGAAGTGGAAGGTGGTCGGAGACCGTCCTGCAAACTCCGGTGGTGAACGCTTCGAGGTGAGCAGCCTCTACCGTTTCGGCGATTTCTATTACACGACGGGCCAGCTCATCTCGCCGTGGAGCTGGCGCGCCGATGGCAGCGATGCGGGCCGCGTGATGCTCGCATATCGTTCGCCGGATTTTGCCACATGGCCGCAGGCAAAGGCGCTCGCCTTTGCGCGCCCGGGCCAGCTCGCCAATCCGCCAGTGAAGGGCCAGCAGATGCACATGGGCGCGGGCTTGTGGAATCGCGGCAACGTGATGGTGGGTCTGCACGGCATGTGGCAGGATGCGGAGTCCCCGCCGCCCAAAGGCGAGAGCTGGAACTACGGCGTGCGCATCGATCTCGGTCTCATCGTGAGCAACGACGGCATCCACTTCCGCGAACCTGTCCCCAGTTTCAAAACGATCCCGCGCGGTCCCGCAGGCGCGTGGGACGACATCGCGATCCTGCAAGGCCACGCCTTTGTGAACGAGGGCGACAAGACGATGATCTGGTATTCGCACTGGGACACGGGCGGCAAATTGAAGTCGATGGAGATCGGCCTCGCCACGCTGCGCCGCGACGGCTTTGGCCATCTCTCGCGCAAGGACGAGAAGAACGACGCGGAGTTCGTGACGAGTACTTTCACCGCAGGCAAAAGCGCGAAGCTCAGCATCAATGTCGATGGCATCACGCCGGATGCGCCGCTCGCCGTCGAGCTGCTCGATCCTCTTGATCGACCTGTCGCCGGCTATGCCGCGACGATCGGGGACAACGGCACGCGGCAGCTGATCGTGTGGCCGCAAGGCGCTGCATTGCCCGCGGGGAGGCAGTCTGCCGTGAAAGTGAAATTCCCGGTCAGCAGCCAGGCCCGCGTCTTTGCGCTCTACGTCACGGATTGAGGATCCACAGAAGACACGGAAGGAAATGGAACTCACCCACCAGGTGAAACCGCTTGCCGCCCTCAGGCGCCTCCCTTTCCGTGTATTCCGTGGACTCCATTCACGCTTTCAGCCCGCCCACTCCATGAGGCGTCATTCGTGGCTTGCGGCGATCGTTGCCGCTTTTGCCGCCGCGAATCCAGCGGCCATCGAGGCTGCCGCCCCGCTGTTCGAGACCACGCTTGTCTTTCCCGCCGCACCGAAGAACCGGCCGAACTACCGCATCCCGTCCATCCTCCAGGCGCCGAACGGCGATGTGCTCATCTTCGCCGAGAAGCGCAACGACGGCATCGGCGACATCGGCAATCACGACCTCGTCCTCAAACGCAGCCGCGACAAAGGCGGGACGTGGGAAGCCGAGCAGGTCATCTTCGACGACGAGAATCGCGTCTGCACCGACATCACCGTGGGCCGCGTCGGCGACCGGCTCCGGCTCTTTTTCCTGCGCGACAAAAAACAATACGCTTGCTTCACCAGCATCGACAGCGGCGCGACGTGGGAGGGTGCAGTCTCGCTTCACTCGCAAGTCACCAAGCCCGAGTGGGACCAGCTCCGCGGCAAAGGCGACGAGGATCAAACCGAGCCGAAAGGACGGACAGCCATGTGGGAAAAAGGCTGGGTTCAGCGCTACGGGGTCGGGCCGGGCAACGCGATGATTGCGCTTCAGCGCGGCCCGAAGGCTGGCCGCCTCATCGTGCCCGCGCGCCATCGCGAGGATACGGGCAAGGGCCACCTGCGCACTTTCTCGCACACCTTCTACAGCGACGACTGCGGCGCGAGCTGGAAGCTCGGCGGCAACGTCGGCCTCTACACGAGCGAGTGCCAATTGGTCGAACTCGCCAGTGGCGACGTGATGGTCGTTTCGCGCAACGAAAGCCCCGAAGACGCGCCGGACAACTTGCGACACCTCACGGCCATGAGCCGGGATGGCGGCGAAACGTGGGGGCCGCTGCGGCGGGCCGAGGAACTCATTACGCCGCGCTGCCACGGCGCCGTCGAGCGCTTCACGCTCGCCTCGAAGCACGACCGGAACCGCCTGCTCTTTTCCAGTCCCGCGTCGCCCTTCCGGCAGCAGGAGCATCCTTACGGCCGATACAATCTCACCGTCCGCCTGAGCTACGACGAGGGGGCGACGTGGAGCGCGGGCAAAACCATCTGGCCGCATCCCGCTTCCTACTCGGACATCGTGGTGCTCGATGACATGACCATTGGCTACGTGTATGAACGCGGCGACAAGGGCAGCACGCACTTCTGGGATGAGCTGCATTTCGCGCGGTTCAATCTCGAGTGGCTGACGGATGGACGCGATTCCGTCGGCCCCCATCCATGAACGCGCGCCGCCTCGCCGCGACTGCATTGGTTTCGCTCGGCATCGCGCTCGCCGTAGTAAGGGGTCAGGTAACATGAAAGCTGTTCCCGATGGAGTAACGTGTGGGGAAAAAATGAAAGGAACATCCATGAACTACGTTGGCATCGACATTCACAAGAAATATAGTGTGCTCTGCGCACAGGACGAACGAAGCCGTCCGCTGAGTTCGCCTCGATGCGAGACTCTCGCAGCGTCCGGCCCCGTTCGTCCTGTGCGCAGAGCACACTAGGCGAATTCAACAAGTAAGTGCAACACGCTCGAAGTAGCGACCCGCCAGGAAGTTCCGATCCGACGCGAAACCCAAGCTACTGTCGTTATGGGCTTTGCGTCGAATCGGAACTGCCTTAATCTTCGGAAGTCGCTCATCCGCAACAGGCGAATGTGTTGCACTTCAAAGTTGAACTCACGCTTATATTTCTTGTGAATGTCGATGCCAACGTAGTTCATGGATGTTCCTTTCATTTTTTCCCACACGTTACTCCATCGGGAACAGCTTTCATGTTACCTGACCCCGGAAAGACGCACGTGCTCATCGAAAAAGACGAGGACGAGCATGTGCCCGAACTGGAAAGTTCCTCCGTGCTGCGCGAGGAACCCCCGGAGATGGGTGAATGAGCACGGTCAGCCGCCATGACGCCCAAAAACGCCAAGCCATTCTATCTTCTGAGTCCAGCGGAGTTTCATCCAGTGTTTTCCCTCGTTCCCAAACTTGAGGAGTTTGGCAACGCACTTGTTCCCGCAACTCCGTTGCCCCAGCTCCAGCAATGCGCAGCCGCTACCGGATTCACGAGCCCGACGCTGCGCACTTCATCACCTGCACCATCGTCGAATGGCTGCCCGTCTTCACCACATCTGCGTGTTGCGACGTAGTGATACAATCCCTCCTCCACTGCCGGCAGCATCGCGGCCTGGAAATCCACGCCTGGGTCATCCTCGACAATCATCTCCACGCCATCCTCTCCGGCCGCGACCTTGCCGGAACGCTCCACGCCTTCAAGCGCTTCCACCGCCACCGCCCTGTTGGAGCAAATCCGCACCGAAGGCCGCGAATGGCTGCTCAACCAACTGGCTTACTTCAAAGCAGCGCACAAGACCGCCGGCCGACGCCAAGTGTGGCAGGAGGGTGCGCACTTCCGGTCGTGATCGGAGAAAGACCGGCAGGTGTGAGCATATTGGCTCGATTAAATAAGTGTCGGCTTTTCGGCGTTTGGGGAGTTTTTGAAAGCGATGAAACGCCATTTGTCTCACCTTCTCACCGTCGTAAGTTTCTTCATCGGAATTCCTATGCAACTCTTTGCGGAACCGGCGAAGGTAGAATACTGTCATCGAATTGCTTCATCAGGCAAAGGATTCCGCGGAACCTTTGCCGCTGCTGCAGAAGGCTCGGGTGGAGTTCAAGCACTTCAAGGCCGCCCCCGATGCAAACCGCGCACTGGCAGCTGGAATCGGCCAACGTCATAGCGCCGCCAACGCGGTCGCTGCTGGTGAGCACAAACACCGGGCGATGGAGGCGATGGACGCCGCGATAGAATCAGCCAAGTCCGGCGCTGACGTGAAATCGAAGATCGAGCACGCTGCGGCGATGGTTCACGCGGCTGGGAATTTCAAGCACTGATTTTGCCGGGCCGAGGCGAGTAATCGAAGATGGTTGGGCTCCAGCGTTTAGCGAGAACGAAGGATTGGGGAGCACATTTTTTCCTCGCGCCCAAAGTGGGGGCTTTGCGCACGCGCTTGTGCGGGGCAAGTTCTTTGCGCGGCGGAGGCGAAGACGAGGCGCGCAGCCGAAACTCGTAGCGACTCTCCAGCCCGTTACCTCGCAACGAAGTTGCGCCCGCAAGTGCGCTCCCAAAGCCCCACTTTGGGAGCGAGAATGATGACTCAAAGGCGAACGCCGGAGGGACTTCATGGCGAGGCGGTCCGGTAGAAGCGGCGGGGATAGGTGCTCGCGCCGCTGTCGTGAAATCGAAGGTGCCGCCGGAGTCAGTGCTGGTAAAGACCGTCGTCCACGCCGCGAGATCGGGCGAGGCTTGCACGCGGTAGTCCTGCCCGGCGTCCGCGGCGACGGTGAGCAGCATCGTGCCGTCGGGCTGCCGCGCGAGGGCGCGGGATGGCGCCGCGACCGGCCACCGGCGGACGCAGCGCGCCGAAGAACTGGAGCGCTTTGTTATTAAAGTCGCTGTAGAACTTGTGCGCCGAGTAACAGCAGTCGAGCTGGTCTTCGATCTCGCCTTGATACGGCGCGAAGCGGGGCGGAAGCGCACTGATCCAACCGCTCGTCGCGGGGTCGGCGAGGAGATAATCCTGCGCGCCTCGGCCTCCATCTCGCTCCAACAACACAGGGATGTTAATTGGGAGCTTTGACCCCTTCCTCGTTCCCCCTTCTTCCCCGCTTTTAAGTAAGCCTGAGTTTCTATTGCGGCTTTTATGTTGCACCAACGCGAGCGAACTAGCCGAATGGCCGAACTTGGGAGATAGCTCTTTGGTGGCATACCATGAAATAATCTCGGACGACGCGACGACGACTTACTCCCGACCCTTAATGGCTGGATAAGAACGGCAATAACGACGCGGAGGATGAAGCCTTGGGCGAGCATAACTACGCCGGGTTTTTCACCCGCACCACCAAGCCACAAATCGAAGCCAAGGGTAAGATTCGCCACTTACCCGCCGACCTTTCCATGCGAGTGCGGGCGACCGGGCCGGGCTGTGCAAATCCCAGCCACCGCGCTTGCAGTGGCTGGCGACGAAATGATCCGTTTTCTCACTCAATCCACCGGCTTTGTCGTCTCACCACGATTAAGTATTACAGCCGCAAATCCGGAATAGGCTGGCGATTCGAATGCTGGTTTGACGTGAGTGCGACATTTCCCTTGAGCGGCGCGGAGGGCGCGCCCACCTTCGCCCTCCCGATGAGCCAAACGAAAGAAATTCCGCTGATGGAAAAGATCGTGTCGCTGTGCAAGCGGCGCGGGTTCATTTTTCAAAGTTCGGAAATCTACGGGGGCATCAACGGCTTCTGGGATTACGGGCCGCTTGGGGTTGAGTTACGCAGAAACATTCGCGATTGTTGGTGGAAAGACATGGTGCGCAATCGCGACGATGTCGTCGGCTTGGAGTCGTCGATCATCATGCACCCGAGAGTGTGGGAGGCGTCGGGACACGTCGGCGGATTTACCGATCCGATGGTCGATTGCAAGGCTTCCAAGCAACGTTTTCGCGCCGACCAGCTTTTCTTTGCGGCGATTGTCGTGGATGGGAAAATCGCCGGCTACGTCAGCGCGCTCGAAAGCGAGCAAACTGCCGCGGAGCTTCAGGAGAAAGCCGAGACCTTCAAGCGCAAGAAGGCGCTGCAAGGAAAACTCGAGCCGGTGCAGCCGCGCGATTTCACCGAGGCGACACCGGAGGAAGTCCTGCTCGTTCCTTCGCCCGCGACCGGCGAGCCGGGCAGTCTCACGCCGCCTCGCGGCTTCAACATGATGCTGGAAACGAACGTCGGTGCGCTGCGCGATGCGTCGTCCGTCGCCTACCTTCGCCCAGAAACCGCGCAGGGAATGTTTGTGGATTTCAAGGCGATCCTCGACACGGGGCGCGTGAAGATTCCGTTTGGGATCGCGCAGATCGGCAAATCGTTTCGCAACGAAATCACGCCGCGCAATTTCATTTTTCGCAGCCGCGAATTCGAGCAGATGGAGATGGAATTTTTCATCAGCGACGAGGACGACTGGGCGAAATGGCATCGCTACTGGATCGACTGGTGCCGCGGGTGGCTGCTCTCCGTCGGCATCCCGGCGTCGCTGCTTTCGGAATACCATCATCCGAAAGAAAAACTCTCGCACTACTCGAGGGGCACGACGGACATCATGTTCGCTTATCCCTTCGGCGTGCAGGAGCTCTGGGGCATCGCCGCGCGCGGCAACTTTGATCTCACGCAGCACGCGAAATTCAGCGGGACGCCGCTGGATTATTTCGACGAGGCGACGAAACGGCGATACGTGCCGAACGTCATCGAACCGGCTGTCGGCGTCGATCGCATCCTGCTCGCGATCCTGTGCAGCGCCTACGCCGAGGAGGAAGTGGCCGACGAAAAAGGCAACAATGAGACACGCGTGGTCATGCGGTTTCATCCGCGCGTGGCACCAGTGAAGGCCGGCATTTTTCCACTGCTGCGAAACAAACCGGAGCTCGTAAAAAAAGCCCAGGAAGTGCGCGACCTGCTCCGCCCGCACATGCACGTTTTTTTCGACGACGCAGGCGCGATTGGCCGCCGCTATCGCCGCCAGGACGAAGCCGGCACGCCTTTCGGCATCACGATCGACTTCGACACCCTCGGCGAACGCGGCGCGGAGTTGAAAGACACCGTCACGCTGCGTCACCGCGATTCAATGCAGCAGGAGCGGGTGAAGATCAGCGACCTCCTTGGTCGTCTGTTGCCACTGGTGCAGTAATTAGAACTCCGCGATGCGAGCCTGGCGCTTGTTCCTCGGAATGCTCGCGGGCAATGCCGTGGGCGGCGTGCTTTGCTTGATTGTGAATCTGGTGATGAAGCAGTGGCCCACCAGCGCGACACTCGTGGGTTATCCAAGCTTATTCCTGGTGCCATTCGTCATCGGGCTGGTGGCAGCGCGGTTCTGGAGAACGCTCGATCCACGAATCGGCGCTCTCGCCCTGCATTCGCTCTCTTGCACGCTGCTTGGTCTCGCCGCTGCAGGGCTAATCCTGCGCGAAGGCTACTTTTGTCTGCTCATCGTATCGCCACTGCTTTACTTGGGCGTGTTCGCAGGCGCGCTCACTGGACGCATCTGGTTTCGCGTGGATCGGGGAAAGCTTAACTTGAGCGTGCTGCCGTTGTGTGTGCTTGCGGTCGTCGGCGAACCGATCAGTCGCGTGGATGAGATGGCCGTCGCGACCGATGCGATCGTCATTCATGCGCCGCCTGAAAGAGTCTGGCCGCATGTCACTTCTTTTCCCGAAATTGCCGCGCCGCCGCGTTGCTGGCTTTTCCGTGCGGGACTGCCGATGCCGATGGCAACCACTTCCGCAGGCGATTTCGTCGGCGCGGATCGGCGCTGCATTTTCAGTGGCGGCGCGGTGTTTCGGGAAGTGGTCGCCGAGATCGCACCGCGCGAAAGACTCACCTTCGACATTGTTGAGCCGCCACAGGATCCGGAACTCATCGGTCACCTCACCGCGCATCGAGGCCAGTTCGAGTTGAGAGACAATTGCGACGGCACGACGACTCTCGTCGGTCGGACGTGGTATTCGCTCCATGTGCGCCCGCTGTGGTATTTCGATTGGTGGACACGCTACATCTTCCGGGCCGTGCATCTTCGCGTGATGGAAAATGTGCGCGAGCAATCGGAGGGCGGCGGGTAGATGTTTTGCTTCGTTGTCCGCCATCTGCGCTGGCTGGCGCGCGTGCCGGGTCTCCCACAGCTCTTCGACGCAGGGCTTCTCGCATGGACCTGCATTGCCCTTCGGCCACGGCTCGGAGCGATGGAGGCCGTCGAGACCGAAGCGTTGCGAATTCCCGGCGTGAGTTTGCAGGTGCATCGCTTGGGCGGTGTCGAATTTTCGCGGGACGGTCGGGAACTCGGCCATCTACATGGGAATGGGTTGCTCGACTTGTTTGTCGGGCGACAAGAGCGCGATGCGCTCATGGCCGCAGGATGTGCGGAACCCCATCACGTCTTTGCGGAATCCGGTTGGATTAGTTTCTGGATTCGTTCGGGAGCAGACGTCGCGAACGCGCTCGCTCTTCTTGAAACTGCCGCACGGACCAAATTCCAAGCTTGAAAAACAAACTGGTTGGTACAACTAGTCGGGTATGAAAAAGAAGAAACTCGTGATCAGCCACGCCGCCGAGATGCCATCCATGCGAATGGCCGAAGAGCCGCCTGCTTCGACTAGGCAGTCCGCCATCGAGATCGGCGCGTTTGCGGCCAAGACGCATCTCTCAGCGATTCTCAGCAAGGTCGCCCAAGGCCAGACTTTCTATATCACCAAACACGGCAAACGCATCGCCGAGATCAAGCCGGCAGCGCCGCCCGTCATGAAGCGCGTGCCAGGTCTCTGGAAAGGCCGCATCTGGATGGCAGACGATTTCGATGCGCCGCTCGATGACTTCAAAGAGTACATGGAGTGAGCTATCTCGCCGACACCTGCGCGCTGCTCTGGTTCGCGCGAGAACCCGCGCGGCTTTCGCGGCGGGCGCTTCGCATTCTCGAAGATACCAGCGAGACCGTCTATTTTTCCGTCGCAAGCGCGTGGGAAGTGGCGGTGAAAGTGAGCCTGGGCAAGCTGAGGCTGGACACGACCGTGGCGGAGTTCGTCGCTGCACAACGCAGAAACGACTTTCGGCTGCTGCCCATTGAGATTTCTCACGTCACGCGTGTCGCGGAGTTGCCGTGGCATCACCGCGATCCGTTTGATCGGATGCTGATCGCGCAGGGATTGGAGGAGAATCTGGAGATCATCACGGCCGATCCTGCTTTCGGGAAGTATCCCGGTCGTAGGATTTGGTGAGCTGGTCGGGCGGCTGGCGGTAGTGGCGGACCTGAAAGTCCGGCGTTTCAAACGCGACTTCGATGAACTCGAACCGACTCTCGAACTCCGGGAAGACGACATCTCCCCGCATTTCGCGCAGGACGACGGTGAGGTAGAGATCGGTGCACTCGTGGAGCGTCTGCTCGTAAATTTGCGCGCCGCCGATGACGAAGAGCTCGCGCTGCGGGCGCACGCGGGCGAAGGCGGCGAGCAGCCGCGGGAGGCTGCGCACGAGCCACACGTCGCGGTCGGTCATGCGATCGAGAGCGAGTTGATACGAGCGGCCCATGCGCGGCGTCCAGTTGCCGACAAACGCGGGAGCGAAGACGGGCGACTTCGCGAGCCGCCGCGGCGCGCGCGTGAGGACGATGTTGGTGCGATTGAGTAGGGGCCGTCCGAGGCTCTCAAAAGTCTTGCGGCCCATGAGCACAAAGTGACCGGTGGTCAGCCGTTTGAACCACCTGAAATCCTCCGGCAAGTGCCACGGGATTTTTCCGCCGCATCCGATCACGCGATTGAGCGACATGGCGGCGACGGCGGTCACGGGAAGTTGAGTGTTGAGAGTTGAGAGTTGAGTGGCGCGTCCTCACACGGCGATCGGCGCTTTGATGGCCGGATGCGGATTGTAATCTTCGAGGGAAAAATCTTCGCAGCGGAAGCCGCAGATGTCGCGCACGGCTGGATTCAAGCGCATCGCTGGGAGGGGGCGCGGCTTGCGGGCGAGTTGGAGCCGCGCTTGCTCGACGTGGTTGGCGTAGAGGTGCAGGTCACCAAAGGTGTGGATGAATTCGCGGGGTCGCAGCTCACAGACTTGCGCGACCATGAGGGTGAGCAGCGCGTAGCTGGCGATGTTAAATGGGACGCCGAGAAAGAGATCGGCGCTGCGCTGGTAGAGCTGGCAGCTCAGGTCGCCATCGGCCACGTAGAATTGAAAGAGCGCGTGACACGGCGGCAACGCCATGTCTTCCACTTCGCCGGGATTCCACGCATTCACGATGAGGCGGCGGCTGTCGGGGTTCGTGCGAATCTCGTCGATGACTCGCGCGATCTGGTCGATCGAGCGCCCGTCGGCGGTGCGCCAGTCGCGCCATTGCGCGCCATAGAGGCGGCCGAGATTGCCGTGGGCGTCGGCCCATTCGTCCCAGATGGTCACACCATTTTCGCGGAGATATTTGATGTTCGTCTCGCCGCGCAGGAACCAGAGCAGCTCGTGGACGATCGACTTAAGGTGCAGCTTTTTCGTGGTGAGGGCGGGGAAGCCGAGCGTGAGATCGTAGCGGGCCTGCGCGCCGAAGACTGAATACGTGCCGGTGCCGGTGCGGTCGCTTTTGAATCGGCCGCGATCGATCACGAGTTGCAGCAGGTCGAGGTATTGACGCATCGAAGGAAGTTGAGTGTTGAGAGTTGAGGGTTGAGTGGCGCACCGCTCTTGAGACAACGCTCGGCTTTGCAATGAGGCGCCGCTCAACACTCAACACTCAACACTCAACTTCCCCCATGTCACCGCAGCCTCTCACCCAGTTGAAGGACACTCAAAGTGAACGCGATCACCGGCGCATTCCCATCGACCGCGTGGGCGTGCGGAGCCTGCGCTACCCGATGCAGGTGCGCGACAAGGCGCGCGAAATCCAGCACACCGTCGCGACGGTCGCGCTGACCGTGGAGCTGCCCCATCACTTCAAGGGCACGCACATGAGCCGCTTCATCGAAGTCCTCAACGAGTTCGGCCCGGAGCTGCACGTCGATAACATCCACACCCTCCTGCGCGAACTCACCCGCCGGCTCGACTCCAAGTGCGCGCACGTCGAGTTTGAGTTCCCTTTTTTCCTCGCAAAGAAAGCGCCCGTCACCGGCGCGATCGGGCTGATGGATTACACGGCGCGCTTTTCTGCGAGCCTGCAGCGCGGGGCGGTGGATTTTGTGACGACGGTGCTCGTGCCCGTCACGACGCTGTGCCCGTGCTCAAAGGCGATCAGCGCACAAGGTGCGCACAATCAGCGCGGGTTGGTGACCTTTGCCGTGCGCTGCCGCCGACCCATCTGGATCGAAGACTTGAGCCGCCTCGTGGAAGGGTGCGCCTCGAGCGAGCTCTACAGCTTGCTCAAGCGGCCGGATGAAAAGGCGGTGACCGAACGCGCTTACCAGAATCCGGTCTTCGTCGAAGACCTCGTCCGCAACATCGCCGCGCGCGCCAACCGCGAGCGCAACATCACGTGGTATAAAGTCGAGGCGGAGAATTTCGAATCCATTCACAATCACAACGCCTACGCGCTGGTGGAAAATCGAAAGTCCGCCGCCACTCGTCGCCGCACGCGCTAACTTCCGGCCATGCTCTACCGCACTTTCGCCGCACTGATCGTCGTGTTCTGGCTCACGATGAGCGCGCTCTTGATCCGCAACGAAATCGGCGCCGGCGATGCGCGGCTGCGCGCGGTGCCTGTCGCGCATGTGCTCAGGATCCTCTTCACGCACGAGCAATCGAGCGGGCTGAACATTTACCTCGATAAAGCGCGCATCGGCCACGTGCGCCTCGACCCGCAAGTCAACAAGGCGGACGGCACGCGCTTCTTGAAGTTCACCGGCAACATCCAGCTCAACGTTCCGCTCATGAATCGCCAGCGGCTCTGGTGGGATGGCGTGGTGGAAATGACGCGCCTGCTCGAAGTGCGGCGCGCGCAGTTCGGGTTCAGCTTTCGCGAAGTTAATCGCGATTCCGCAGCTTCGCGGGTGCAAGTCTCGGTCGATCCGCCCGCCCATGTGGGCAGCTACGAGGTGCTCTACGCCGATCGAATCCTGGAAGCGCACCAGTATTCACTCGACGAAAAAGGTGTCGGCGATTTGCTCCGGCAACTCGAGATCGCTCCCGCCATCGTGTCGATGGTGGGCGGGCAATTGCCAACCGATCCGCCGGAGATTACAGCGTTGCAGAGTTCGCTCGAGATGCGCGGCGAGAAGATCGACACCTTCCTGGTGACGATCCGGCAAAAGGACCAGACGCTCGCCGACGTCCACGTGAGCCAGCTCGGCCGGGTGCTGCGCGTCACCACGCTCCTCGGTGTCACCTTGTCGCCGGAAGAATTGTCGGAACCGTGATCGAAGCGCGTTCTCTCTCCAAACATTTCGGTGCGCTGCGCGCCGTCGATGAGATCGATCTGGAGATCGAGGCCGGCGAATTCTTCGCCTTCCTCGGGCCGAATGCCGCCGGTAAGACCACTACCATCCGGATGCTCACCGGCCTGCTTCGGCCCACGGCTGGGACGGTGCGGATCGGCGGCTACGACATCCTGCGCGAGCCGGAGAAGGCCAAGGCGCTGCTGGCTTACGTGCCGGATTTTCCCTTCCTCTACGACAAGCTCACGGCGCAGGAATTCATGCGCTTCGTCGGTGACATCTTTCGCATCGAGCGCTCCATGACTGCGGCGCGGACGCAGGAGCTTTTTGAAAAATTTCACCTCGACGAATACCGGCACGAACTCACCGAAAATCTTTCGCACGGCACCCGGCAGCGTCTGGTCATCGCCAGTGCGTTGCTTCACGAGCCACGGGTGTTCGTCATCGATGAACCGATGGTGGGCCTCGATCCCACCCACGCGCGGATTGTGAAGCAGGAACTCCGCGCGCGCTGCCAGGCGGGGATGACGCTCTTCCTCAGCACTCACCAACTCAGCGTCGCCGAGGAAGTGGCCGACCGCATCGGCATCATTCATTGCGGGCGCATCATCGCGTGCGGCACCGTCGAAGAATTGCGCCGCCAGAGCGGCGAAGATGGCGCGCTGGAAAAAGTTTTCCTCTCGCTCATCGACCAGGAAGAAGCACTGAAATTACGGGAAGAGCGCAAAGGGGCAGAGCACTGAATTCATAGGAAGAGCACGAAGAGGAAACAAGTCTTGAGGCTGCCTCCCGAGCCTTCGCGCACTTCGCGACCTTCCTGTGAGCCAAGACCCGCGTTGTGTGATTCACCACAATTTCAAAAGAGGTCTTGTTCTTGCTTGGAGACTGGTCGAGTCTCGCCGGGTTCAGTGCAGTCCGGAGTCGAATCATCCAATTTGGATCGCGGGAGACGGGCTGCATTGACCGAAAAACCTGCCAACTTCCACCGTCGTTCTTCCATGATTAGTGGACTGCTTCTCAACTCAAACGCGCTTCAAATGAAGCGAGCGGCGCCATGATCTCCAATCGCGTCCGGGGTTTGAATCTCTTGCACTGGGTCATGCAGGCCGCGCTCTTGGTCGTGCTTTTTTGGGCGTGGGTATTTGTCTTCTCCAAATACATGCCGGGTGGAAAGTCCGCGCCGGCGAAAGATCGCTACTTCGTCTATTCACTGGTCGTCGGTGGCGCCTTCCTGCTCGATCTCTGGCGCTCGAAACTGGCGCAGGGAAATCTGCTGCACCTCGATGTGGTGCGCTGCCACGGCATCAGCCTGCGGCAGACCACCATCGTCGTCGGCGCCTTGCTCGCGTTTCTGGTCGCGCAGAAGGATATCTCGATCTCGCGCACGTTTCTGTTTTCGTTTGCGCCGCTTCTCTACACCGCGCTGGTCGTCTCGAATACTTTCTTCCCGCGGTTCCTCGCGCGCTTCGTCTTCCAATATCATCCGGCCACCACGCTTCTGCTCGGCTCGCGCGAGCACGCGCGGAAGCTCGAATCGTGGCTGGCCCGCAAGTCGAGCTACGGCTTCCGCACCGTTGGCCTCGTTACCAATGATGCGGAGGAAGCGGGCG
Organism: Chthoniobacterales bacterium; assembly: GCA_038238555.1. Lineage (GTDB taxonomy): Bacteria > Verrucomicrobiota > Verrucomicrobiia > Chthoniobacterales > Chthoniobacteraceae > JANNXQ01. The sequence continues at coordinate 22,363 of JBBRXP010000025.1, forward strand.
GCTCGGCTGCGTCGAAGCGGGACCGCGTGCCGGTGCTGGGCGGCATCGACGATGTCGAGTCCATCATGCGGCAGAAGCAGCCCTCGCAATTGATCCTCCTCGACCTGCCGATGTCGCCGGAGCAGATCGTCCAAATCGGCAATCTCTGCGACAAGCTGGGCGTGCGGCTCTACATCGTGAACGATCTCGAGGACAAGCTGCATCGCTCCGTGCTCTTCATGGAAGACGACGGCTTCCACTTCCTCGCCTTCCGACAAGAGCCACTGGAATGCCCGATCGGCCGCATCACCAAACGCATCTTCGACATTATCCTGTCGGTGCCCGTGGTGCTGCTGCTCCTGCCTTTCACCAGCCTCATGGTGTGGCTGCTTCACCGCACCCAATCGTCGGGGCCGCTCTTCTTCATCCAGCGCCGCACGGGCAAGCACAATCAGGAGTTTAACATTTTGAAATATCGCACCATGCATGTGAGCCAGGGCGACCAGTCGCGCCAGGCGACGGTCAATGACTGCCGCGTCTTCCGTGCGGGCCGCTGGCTGCGCAAATTGAGCGTCGATGAGCTGCCGCAATTTGTGAACGTACTCAAAGGCGAGATGAGCGTGGTCGGTCCGCGACCGCACCTCATCGACCACGATGCGCTCTTCGGGGAGATCGCAAATTTTTACCGCGTGCGCAGCTTCATCAAACCCGGCATTACCGGCCTCGCTCAAGTGCGCGGCCTGCGCGGAGAAGCGCGGCGCGATCAAGACCTCATCGACCGGATTCACTCCGATCTGTATTACCTCGAAAATTGGTCGCTGCTGCTCGATTGGGTCATCATCCTGCGCACCGCCTGGCACGTCGTGGTCCCGCACAAAACCGCGTATTAGTTTCAGCGGCGCGCGAGGTAGAAGCGCTCCGCATTTCCGCCGAAAAATTTGCGGCGCGCTGGCTCTGAAAAAGTGCTCGCGTAATCCTTCGCGAGCTCGTGCACCTGCGCGTAACTGCCGGCCAGCAGACACACGGGCCAGTCGCTGCCAAACATGATTCGCTCTTCGCCAAAGGCCCCGAGTACGATGTCGAGATAGGGCCGAAAGTCGGCAGATTTCCAGGACTCGCGATCCGCTTCCGTGACCATGCCGGAGACTTTGCAGAGCACGTTGGGAGCTTTTGCCAGTTCGCGAATGTGCTCGCTCCAAGGCTCGAGTGTGCCCTCCCGAATGTGCGGTTTGGCGATGTGGTCGAGCACGAAAGGCTGCTGCGGAAACTTGCGCACCAGCGCGATGGCGGCCGGGAGTTGCTTCGGAAAAATGAGGAGGTCGTATGTCAGCCCGAAGTGATGCAGGTGGCCGATGCCCCGGAGAAATTCCACGCCTAGCATGAAGTCCACATCCGGCTCCTCCTGCACCACGTGGCGCACGCCGACGAATTTCGGATGCTTGAAAAGTTCGGCGAGTTGTTCATCCACGCGCTCGCCGCGGAGATCGACCCAGCCGACGACGCCGCGAATGATCGGCACTGCATCCGCCAGCCGTAACAGCCAGCGCGATTCCTCCAACGTCTGCCGCGCCTGCACCGCGATGCAGCCCTCGAGCCCGGCGGCCGTGAGCAGTGGCGCGAGATCGGCAGGCAGCCAATCGCGTTGCAGCGGCGAGTCCTGCGGAATCCAAGGATACTGAGCGGCATCGTATTTCCAAAAGTGCTGGTGACAATCGAGGAGCATGAAAGGCGGGCGGAGTTTTCCGGATCCTCAAGCCGCCGCCAGGCGCTCGTAAAGCTCCGCGAACGGAAAGTCGATCTGGGATCGTGCGAAGGAACACTAAAGCAAAGGCGAAACGCAGGTCGCGGACGCGCTGCGACTGGAGGAACGCTGTTCCCGAAGCTCCCGCGCCATTCCGAAGAATGCCAGCACCCATTCCGCCAGCGTGCGCCACATCGCCAATGAGCCGGGCGAAGCTCCCGCCAGACGCACGCGGACGGGGGCGTCCGCGCCACGCACTCGCCGCGCCAACTGCATGGGTACGGCTTAGTCCACGTGGACGATGGCTTTGATGACGCCCGTCTCGGGCTGCAGCCACGTGGGGAAGGCGCCGATCATTTCCTCGAAACCGGCGTGGTGCGTGATCCACGGGCGGGTGTCGATCTTCCCGTCTTCGATGAGTTGCACGATGCGTGTGAAATCGCCGGGATGCGCGTTGCGGCTGGCGAGCAAAGTCATCTCGCGGCGGTGCAGGAGCGGGTGGGCAAAGCTCACCTCTTGCGTGGTGATGCCGACGAACACAAGACGTCCGGTGAAGCCGACGAAGTGCAGTGCGTGGGACATCGACTGGTGGCTGCCCGTGGCGTCAATGACGACTTGCGCGAGCGTGCCGCCGGTCAATTCTTTCAAGCGATCGAGATCGGTTCCGTTGCCTTTCGAAAGGATCGTGTCGGTCACGCCCATCTTGCCGCGCACGAAGGCGAGGCGCTGTTCATTCAAGTCCATGACGATGGTGCGCGCGCCGCTGAGCTTCGCAAATTCGATGACGCTCAGCCCGATCGGTCCCGCGCCGATGATGAGCACTTGCTCTCTTGGGCCGGGCGCGCCGCGGTCCACGGCGTGGCAGCCGATGGCCAGCGTCTCGACCAGCGCGCACTGTTCGGCGGAGAGTTTGTTTGCGGGATGCAGCTTGCGGGCGGGAAGGAGAATGCGCTCGCGCATTCCGCCGTCGGTCATCACGCCGATGACCTTGAGATCTTCGCAGCAATTGCCGCGGCCCCCGCGACACGAGTAACACTGCTGGCAATTCATGTAGGGCTCGACCGCGCAGCGATCGCCGGCCTTCACGTTGCGCACGCCTTCGCCGACGGCGAGCACTTCCACTCCCAACTCGTGGCCCGGGATGCGCGGGTAAGTGAAGAAGGGCATCTTGCCGAGATAGCCGCCGTAGTCGGTGCCGCAGATGCCGATGCGATCGACCCGCACGAGAGCCTCGCCCGCCGAGGGCGGGGCGGGCTCGGGCATTTCGATGCGGCGCAAGCGCCGCGGCTCTTCGAGCAGGATGGCCTTCATGCCGTCGAGACTAGCGGGCGCCTCTCGCGGAGGAAAAGCAGAGAACCTCGGCGCTGTAAGGCGGAATTTCCCTTCCGCGAATGTTGCTACGGACTCTGCTTGCGAACTGGCGCGGTCTCCGCGATCGGCCAGTCGTCGGTGCGGAAGGGCGAGGCGGGCAGACCAGCACCGTTGTAGAGATTGAACTCGGGATTGTCTTTCCACGCGTAACGGACGGCGACCGGCGCCTTCACTTCCGGGCTGGAGACGACGATTTTCGCGTCGTCGATCTTCGCGGTGGCGGGCTTCCACTGCTTGTCTTCGCCGGCGATGACGAAGCCTTTCAAGTCGCCCTCTTTCGCGACGAGTCCGCCGTCGGTGTGAGTGAAGGAGATCGTGACTTTGTCGCCCGCAATTTTATGCGCGGCATAGAGCGGTCCGCTTGAGGCGACCTTTTGCCCGTACACATCCGCGAGCGCCCACGCGGCGAGGCGCTGGCCCACTTCCTCTTTGCGCGTGGGGTGAATGTTATGCGCATCGCCGAGGCCGAGCGCCACGGCCATGCCGGTGTGCGGGAGCTTGAGGGACTTGAGCATCGCTTCGCGCACCAGGCACCAGCCTTGGGAATCGCCGCGCTCGAGTTCCGGCAATTGCACCCAGGCAAACGGGAACTCGTAGCCCCAGCGTTTGCGCCAATCCTCGACGAGCAGCGGCAGTTGCTTGCGATAGGCCAGGCCGCCTTCCACGTTGTGCGCGTTGTTCTCGCCTTGATACCAGATCGCGCCGCGGATCGCGTAGGGAATGAGCGGCGCGATCATGGCGTTAAAGAGACTCACGGGACGATGCACGTCGGTCTTCGGATCGGCGATGGGGCGAAATTTCGGGACTGCCTTCCCGGCGGCTTTCGCCCTCTCGACTGCTGCGTCATGAGAGGCCTTGAGCTTTTCGTTTTGCGCCTTCGCTTTTTCAGGATCCCATTGTGCGAACTTTTTCTCCCAGCTCTCGAAGATTGGCTTTACCTCGGGCACATTCCTTTGCGCTTGAAGGCTCGTCCATGCCTCGACCGGCGTGCCACCCACCGCCGAATGGATGAGTCCCACCGGCACGCCGAGGCGGGTGTGAATTTCGCGTCCGAAGAAAAATGCTGCGGCCGAAAAGGAACCGACGGTTGCTGGGGTGCAGACGATCCACTGCCCGGTGCATTTTTCCTGCGGCTCGTCGGCGCCGCCGGAAGCGACCCTAAACACGCGCACCTTCGGCAAATCCGCCGCCGTCTTCGCCTGCTCGTAGGTGCTCGACTTCCCCACGGCAAAGCCCATGTTCGACTGGCCCGAGCACAACCACACTTCGCCCGCGAGCACATCCTGGATGGTGAGCGTGTTCTTCCCTTTCACGGTGAGCGTCGTGGGTTCGCTAGTCTGGAGTTTGTCGAGGTTCACGCGCCACTTGCCGTCGGCGCCGGCGGTCGTGGTCTTCGTCTGTCCGGCGATGCTCACGGAGACTGGCTCGCTCGGTTCGGCCCTGCCCCACACGGGCGCGGTCCTGTCGCGCTGGAGCACCATGTGATCGGAGAAGAGCGCCGGAAGCGAAACATCGGCGGGCGCGATGCCGCTAAGAGAGAGGGCCGCGAGAAAGGAGAGGGAGAGTCTTTTCATGGTGAAGGAGAAAGCGCTAAAGGCTGCAAGGCTTAGCCGTAATGATGCAATTGCCGCGCGCTCGACCGCGCTCGCTGCTTCGTGCGGCTTGGAGAGCCTCTTTGTTTCCGCAAAGTCGAAATCTGAAATCGGAAACAAACGCAGCCAATTTTTTTGAAATCGAAAAAACTGTGTGGGCGGCCAATTGATTTCCTGATTTCCATCTCTTCGGAATTGCTTCGGATTTCGAATTTCGGATTTCGGATTTTGAGCCGCGGGAATTCCGCAGTCGCCGCCTTCGCCTGCGATCGCATAAGGTTTGCGCCGCCACGCCATGCACGCCCCCGGTGAACCCCAGACACTCCGCGACCTGACTTCGCAGCAAAAGAAGTCAGGCCTCGCGGCGTGGCTCGGGTGGATGTTCGACGGGCTGGACATGCACCTCTACACGCTCGTGGCGGTGCCCTTCGTCGCGGAGTTGCTGCGCGAGTCGCAGTCGGCGCCGGAGACTTCCACGAAGGCGTCGCTTATCCAGGCGGCGTTCCTGGTCGGGTGGGCGGTGGGCGGCGCGTTCTTCGGCCGCGTGGGCGATGTGCTCGGGCGCAGCCGCGCGCTCGTGCTCACGATCCTCACCTACGCTTGTTTCACGGGGCTTTCTTTTTTCGCGCAGCAGTGGTGGCACTTGCTCATCTTCCGCTTTCTTGCCGCGCTCGGCATCGGCGGGGAATGGGCGGTGGGCGCTTCGCTGCTCTCGGAGACGTGGCCGCATCGCTGGCGCCCGTGGCTCGCGGCGACTTTGCAGACCGGAGTGAACAGCGGCGTCTTGCTCGCGTGCTTTGCTTACTGGTGCATCCTCGACCGGTCGAAAGCGTGGTTCGGCATCGACGTTCCTTATCGTGTGATTTTCCTCGTCGGCGTGCTGCCCGCATTTCTCACTCTCTGGATTCGGCGCGCGGTGCCGGAGCCGGAGGAATGGTCCACCGCACACGAGCGCGCGCGCGACCACGCGCCCGGGCTCGCCGCGCTCTTTGGTCCGCAAATCCGTCGCACGACGCTCATCGTGGTCACGGTTTGCGCGCTGGGTCTTACCGCGCATTGGGCGCTCATGTTCTGGCACTCGGCGCATCTGCGCTCCCTGGCGCGCGATGCTGGGTGGACGAAAGAAGCGACCGATGTGCTCGCGAGCAAAGCGCTCTATCTGCTCACCATCGGCGCGATCATCGGAAACTTCCTCGCGGGCTGGGTCGCAAAGAACATCGGTTACCGGCGTGGCATCGCGCTGTGTTTCGCGAGTTACTTTGTCTTCATGATGCTGACCTATGGCGTCGTCCGCCCACCCGAGGGCGTGCTCTTCTATCTCCCGTTCCTCGGCGCGTCGCAGGGCGCCTTCGCACTTTTCACGATGTGTCTGCCACCGCTTTTTCCCACGCTCATCCGCACCACGGGCGCGGGCTTCTGTTACAATGCGGGCCGCGTCTTTGCCGCCGCCGGCACAGTCATCTTCGGCATGTTTGCAAAAGTCGGCACGGGCGCCGGCGCCATCTGCGACCACCGCCTCGCGCTTTTTTACGCCGGCTTCCTCTTCCTCCCGGCCTCCATCGTCGGCTGGTGCTTCCTGCCAGAGCCGGATGCCCCGCCAGAACTCGAGCCACCGGCTGCGATATGACTTACGAAAAAGACAGGTCGATAAGCTTCTCGGCATCCTCCTCCGGGCGTTTGCTCACCGGGGATTTGAGTTGTTCGAGCGTGTCCGAGATTTTTCCAAGCGCGGAAAGCATTTCCGTTTCATGCCCCTGCGAGACAGGCCGGGGCGCGCCCGGAGCCCGCAACGCAGCGGCGAGCTGATGCTTGAGCGCATCGATCGCCACATTGAGCCGCCCGATCTGTCCCTCGCTCTCCCGCCGCTGCCGCACCCCTTCCTCCGCGCTGGCTGCCAGCCCCTGGCGCAGAGCCTCGAGTTCCACGCGCAGCCGGTCGCGCTCTCCCACCACCTCGAGAAACTTTCGTTCCGCAGGCGTGCCTTGCTGGATGAGGCGGTCATTTTTCCTCCGCATCTCGGCGATCGCCGACTGCATGATCACCAACTCGTTTTGCGTTTTCTGCAGCTCCCGTTTGGCGGCCGTGGTCTCGTGCGATTTACCCTCCATCTCGCGTTGAAATTCGGCGGCAAGCTGGTTGGCTTTCTGCAGGTCGGTGCGCAGAGTCTCATAATTCGCACCGACGGGTAGTGCGCTGCTGGCGGGCTTGGTCTGCGAAGTCATGGCTGAATCCATCTCTGAGAGAAGCCATCGCCGTGCCCGGCATCGCAAATTCTAGGCCGGGCCGGCAAGCCTTGCGTCTTCGGTGGCGCCTTCTATTCTCCGGCTCCCATGCCCACGAATTCCAAAGGCTCCGGTTCTTTCTCCGATCTCACCGGCTTGCGTCCATCGGTCGCGCTCATTGCGTTCGCGTTCCTCGCCATCGTGTTGGTCGTCGCGGCATGGACCTCCTTCTACACCGTCCCCGCCGAATCCCAAGGCGTGGTGCTGCGCTTTGGCCGCTTCGCAAAGACCGTCGAGCCCGGCCTGCACTTCAAGCTGCCACTCGGCATCGACAGCGTTTCGATATTGCCGACCCGGCGGCAATTGAAACTCGAGTTTGGCTTTTACACCTCTGGCTACACAAACACCGCGCAACCGGGCCGCAATTCCGACGACGAAAAATCCATGGTCACCGGCGATCTCAACTCCGCGCTCGTCGAGTGGGTCGTGCAATACCGCATCGACGACGCAAAGCAGTATCTCTTCGACGTGCGCAATCCCGACCAGACTCTCCGCGATCTTTCGGAAGCGGCGATGCGCGAAGTCATCGGCGATCGCACTGTGGATGAAGTCATCACCATCGGCCGGCAGGAGATAGAAAACACCGCGCTCGTGCGGATGCAGGAGTTAGTAAGACGTTACCAACTGGGGGTGCGCGTGGATCAAGTGCAGCTCAAGAACGTGAATCCGCCGCGCCAGGTCGAAGCCTCCTTTAACGAAGTGAACAAAGCCCAACAGGATCGCGAAGCCATGATCAACGTCGCCAACGGCGAGTATAACAAGGTGGTGCCGAAGGCCAAAGGCGAAGCCGACCAGAAGATCAGCGGCGCGGAAGGTTACCGCTTCAAGCGCGTGAACGAAGCCGAGGGCGACGCCGCCGCATTTAGCTCCGTGCTCGCGCAGTATCTCAAGTCGCCCGATGTTACCCGCACCCGCATTTACTACGAGACCATGGGCGAAGCGCTCCCACAGGCCGGGCCGAAAATCATCGTGGACGAATCGCTGCGGCAGTTACTCCCCGTCCTGCCACTTTCTAACAAGTCCCTGGAGGTCCGGTAATGAAACGCGGCTGTGTTACTCCTCTCATTGGTTTCGGCCTCTTCCTGTTACTCCTCGTTTTCAATGCCGGCTTCTACACCGTGCATCAAACCGAGCAGGTAATAGTAACCCAGTTTGGCAGGCCCGTCGGCAACCCAGTCTCCGAACCCGGCCTGCACTTCAAGGTGCCGTTCATCCAGGATGTCAACCGACTCGACAAGCGCTTCCTCGAGTGGGATGGCGCCCCCGTCGGCATCCCGACCAAGGATAAGACTTACATTCACGTCGAGACCTTCGCCCGGTGGCGCATCAACCAGCCCCTCCAGTTCTTCCTGCGGCTGCGCGACGAACGCAGCGCGCAATCCCGGCTCGAAGATATCCTCGGCAGCGAGACCCGCAACTCCATCGCCAAGCACGACCTCATCGAGATCGTCCGCACCGACAAGACCCGCAAGCCGCTGCACGACGAGAGCCTCGCCGCCTCGCCCACCGGCGCCGGAGTGGTCGGCGTCTTGCGACCCATCCAGTTTGGCCGGGAAAAGATCGAGGAAGAGATCAAGACCGCCGCCGCGCAGAAGCTGGGCGAGTTTGGAATCGAGTTACTCGACTTGCGCATCAAGCGGGTCAATTACAACGCCGAAGTCCTCGACCGCATCTATCAGCGCATGATCAGCGAGCGACAGCAGATCGCGCAGCGCTTCCGCTCGGAAGGCGAGGGGGAAGCCGCCCGCATCGCCGGGCAGAAAGAGCGCGACTTAAACGAGATCGAGTCCACGGCCTACCGCGAAGTCCAGCGCATCCGCGGGGAAGCCGACGCCAAAGCCACCGAGATCTACGCACGAGCTTACACCCAGGATCCGAAAGCCGCCGAGTTCTACACCTTCCTCAAGAGCATGGAGACCTTCCGCAAAGTCCTCGGCCGCGACTCCACGTTCGTCCTCTCCACCGACAGCGACTTATTCCGCCTGATGAAACGGATTGAAGGCAAGGCAAAGGAGACGCCGCCGGGAGGAGGCTGAGAGTCTGCCGTCCGGGCCGGAGACTAATGAGGGTTCTTATCGCCGGTATTTGCGGCTTTGTGGGTAGTTCGCTTGCACGTTACTTTGTCGAACACGATTCCGGAATGGAAGTGACAGGCTTCGATAACTTCATCCGCGCCGGCAGCGAACTCAACCGCCGCAAGCTCCAGGCACTCGGGATAAAGGTCACGCACGCCGACCTTCGCGTGCAGAGCGACATCGACGCATTGCCCGCCGCCGACTGGGTCATCGACGCCGCGGCCAATGCCAGCGTGCTGGCCGGGGTGGACGGGCGCACGAGCAGCCGCCAGATCCTCGAGCACAATCTGCTCGGCACCGTACAAATGCTCGAATACTGCAAAGCCCGCGGCGCCGGCTTTGTGTTATTAAGTACGAGCCGCGTCTATTCCATCCCGCCGCTGGCCGCGCTGCCCATGCAGGTAAAAGACGAAGCCTTTGCCCTCGATGCACCACATGAGTTACCCCCGGGAGTTACTCCAGCCGGAGTTACCGAGACCTTCTCCACCCAGGCGCCCATCTCACTTTACGGCAGCACCAAGCATTGCTCAGAACAGTTAGCCCTCGAATATGCCGATGCCTTCGACTTACCCGTGTGGATCAACCGCTGCGGCGTGCTCGCCGCCGCAGGCCAATTCGGCCGCTCCGACCAAGGTATCTTTAGTTACTGGATTCATTCCTGGGCCCAGCGCCGCCCGCTGAAATACATCGGCTTCGGCGGCACCGGCCACCAAGTCCGGGACTGCCTGCACCCCAGCGACCTCGCGCGCCTCGTCCTCGCGCAACTCCGCGATCCCAGCAAAGATACCCAGCGCGTGCAGAATGTGGCGGGAGGCGCGGACCATGCCATCTCGCTCAAGCAACTCAGCAATTGGTGCGAGGCGCGATTCGGGCCGCACTCAGTCGCAGGAAATCAGACACCCCGTCCATTCGATATTCCGTGGATGGTCATGGATTCAAGCATCGCGAGGCGGAGATGGAGTTGGCAGCCGGAAGTTTCGCTCGAAGCGATCCTCGACGAGATCGCCGTTCACGGTGTGCAGAATCCGGATTGGCTGGAGTTATCCAGTTAGTTTGCGCCCGGTCATCACGATATTCCACGCGAGCCGTCGCACGAGCGGCGCGCGGGTAAGTATTTCATCCAGCGCACGGAGCGGCTGCCACCACCACAAGCTCCGCGGCGTCTCTTCGTAGATCAGTTTCCAGTAACGCTTTTGATTCGGGTGGATGCGGTCGATGAGGAAGTACTTGCAGAACAACACGAGGGTAAGAATCCAAAACTCACGGTGCTCGACCTCGCTGAAATATTTTCGCGCCAGGGCCACATCGCCAAAGGTGAGCGGACGTTCATCCTCGGTGCGGACTTTGGTCGCCATGCGGCGATAGACGTTGATGAGCGGATTGTAAGCCAACGGATCCCAGGTAAAGAAACGCCCGCCTGGCTTGAGCGCGCGCCGCAACTGCTCGAAGAACTGCGGCTTGTCGGTGACGTGATGCACCGTGTTGGCGGAATACACGATGTCGTAACTATTCTCCGGCACGCCGAGGCTCTCGCCAGGCGTGACGACGCCGTGAAGTTTCACGCCATGTAACTCCCCGAGCCTTACCGCGAGCGCGACCATTCCCGGCGATAAGTCCGAAGTCGTAACCTCCGCCCCGAGCAACGCGAAATACACGGACGACTCGCCGAGGCCAGCGCCGACATCGAGCAGTCGCTTGCCGGCGAGCGGCCCCATCTTGCGGAGCATCCACGCATTCTCCATCGCGGTCGGCGCCTCAAACGCCTCCCGTACGCGCACCGAAGCGAGATCGGTGCTGGCCGCCCACTCGTCGTGAAAATCGGCTTCGCGGTGATGGATGGCTTCGCTGCTCATGCTTTGCGATCCGTGGATGGGAGAGTGGTCGCGCGGACGAGATAAAGCGGCCGGCTCTTGGATTCCTCAAAGCATTTCGCGACATACTCGCCGAGCAGACCTATGAAGAACATTTGCAAACCGCCGAAGGCCAGCACAGCCATGATGAGTGCTGTCCAGCCGGGAACGAGATAGTCGTGAAAGATCACTTTGCGGACAAAGAAAACGATAATGAGGATGACCGCGAAAATAAAAACGATCACTCCCACCCACATCGCCAGCCGCAGCGGCATCGCGGAGAAAGAGGTGATGCCATCCCAGGCAAAGCGCAGCATTTTGAAGAAGGGATACTTAGTCTGGCCCGCGGCGCGCGGCGGGCGGTCGTAGACCAGCGGCTCCTGCCGGAAGCCGACCCAGTGGACGAGCCCGCGCATGAAGCGCCCTTGCTCGCGCACTTGCGCGAGGCTCTCGACCACTTTGCGATCCATGACGCGAAAGTCGCCCGTGTCCGCGGGCAGCGACATGCCGGAGAAGAAGCGGATGATACGGTAGTAAGCTATTGCCGTGAATTTCTTGAACCACGTCTCGCCGGTTCGCGAGCGTCGCTGGCCATACACCACGTCAGCGCCATGCTTCCAGCGTTCCAGCATTTTCACCACCACTTCCGGCGGGTCTTGCAAGTCGGCATCCATGACCGCGACGACCTGACCGGTGCAATGATCCAGCCCGGCCGTGAGCGCGCGCTGATGACCGAAATTCCGCGAGAGTGAAACGTAATTAAATCGCGCATCCTCGCGGTGCAATTGCTCGCAGATGGCCAGGGAATCATCCGTGCTGCCATCGTCCACAAAGATAATCTCCAACCGCCACGAGTAACTGCCCAACACCCGGATGAGTTCGCGATAAAGCAGCGGCAGCATCTCGGCTTCGTTCAATCCCGGAACGACAACGGAGAGGGAGGCCAACTCACGCATTGAACGATTCGCGGAAAGTTTGCAGCCACTTGCGGGCGTTGCGCAGATTTTGGTCGTACTGCGCGTCTTCGTAACTCACGGCGCTGGCCGGGCCGCGATCGCCGCGAGTGTAGAAACAAAACTCCGTCTCCGGAAAACTCCACCCCAGCGCAGTGCCCGCGAGAGTTACCCGGTATTCTTTTGCCGTCTTATCCCGTTCGATCGTGAGCGCACGCGCCAATGCTTCCAGCTTCGCGGCGAGCCCGATGTCGCCACCCGCATGCGCCGCCAGCCGCTCGGCGCGGAGATTCCGCAGGAAGAGACTGCGGAGCGCGCAGTCGAGATTCATACGGGGGAAAGCTCGGCAGGCTGCCCGACCGGCGGATGCTGCGCGAGGATTTCGTCGGCGATGGCAAACATTTCCTCCGCGGCGATGGGCCAGTGCTTCTCCAGTCGCGTGCTTGCGAGGAGAATCTTCGCGTGATCCCACATCGCGGAGACAAATCGGGCCGTGGTCGAAATCTCCGGGTAACTCCCGTAGAGGCAGCCATCGCAAGCGCGGGTGATCGGCAGCACATGCCGGTGCGCCTCGCGCTGCGCGTATTGCCTCGGAAACTCGGGCGCGAAGGTGGAGATGCGCTGCGAGAGGCGGTGATCGCAGCACACAGCCATGTCGCCATTTGGGATGATGGTAAAATAGAGAGCCGGCGCGTCGCACACGCCGTCGTTCCTGCTGCGCCACTGGAGTGGCTTGCGCTCGATGAAGTTCACTATGTCGTCGAGATAGATCGTGGAATCATAGAGTGGATAACCTTCGGCTTTCATCCGCTTCAAATTTCCAATCTCGGCCTCAAGCGCGGGATACTTCTCCGGCGGAAATACCAGCGACTGATCGTAGCTGCGGAACCCGCGCGGATCGTGCGGCTGCGCGATGTGCGCGGGCACGAGCGAGACATACCACCCGATGCGCCGCGCAAAGCGGAGCACATTGGCCACGTCGTAAAGATTGCGGTGGCTGAGCACGCAACCCAGCGCGGCAAAGGACTTCTGAGGCGGCAGCACGCGCGTGACGGCGGCGATGGTCTTGATGGCCTTGGCCCACGAGTTACTGACTTCGCCGTTGAGATAGTCCTGCTTCGATCCCACCAGCGTATCGAGCGAGATGGAGATGTCGTGGCCACCCGCCTCGACCGCCGCGGTCAGAGCCTCTTCGCTGGCGAGCCCATTGGTCTGCATCCGCACATGGATGTGTCGCTCGGTAAAGGCGCGGATGATCTCCGGCAGATCGGCCCGGGCAAAAGGTTCGCCGCCCGTGAGCAACACCACGCACGTGCCGATCTCGGCGAGGTTATCCGCGATGCCTTTAATCTCATCGAGCGTGGCTTCCCGCACGTCGCTATTGGCGTAGATGATGTTGCACTGCTGGCAGGCCAGGTTGCAGCGCGCCGTGATGTAAAATTGCACGTAGAGCGGACGATCCTTGAGGAGCATCGCCTTTGCGATCTTTGCCGATTCGATGAGGCTGAACATGGCTGTGGGGAAATGAGCCGGCTACTATGGCACAAGGCCGCAGGCGAGAAATCGTTTATTGCCGCGGACGGTGAAAGACAGCCCACGACGGTGTGAAATCTTCGCGAACGAATCCCCGCGCCGCGAGCGCCTCGTCCAGCGCCGGCTGCGGCACGGTGGGCAGGGCAAAGAAGGGAAGCCGCTCTCGCAACGCCACGGGATCCGCCGGATTAACGCGGGTCTGCACCACCCACGTCAGTTCCCGGTGCGCGCGGAGCATGGCGTCCAGCGCATCGAGCCTTTCGACGTTTGGCAGATTGTAGCCGCATGTGCCGGAGTAGAGAAAGATCGTCGGGTAAAGCGCCCAGCCCGAGGTGTCCTTCCGGTGATCCGCCGCTACGATGACGGCTTCGCCTTTGGCAGGATGCTGTGCAGCCAGCGCGCGCGCAGCTTCGTAGGCGGTGCGGTCGGGGCGGTAAAGATTCATTAACCCCAGCGCGACTCCCGCCAGCCAGAGGGCGCCCACACCCACTTGCGCCAGCCGGCGACCGCTGAGCCAGCCGCCCGGTTGCAATGCCGTGTCCAGTCCGAGAGCCGCGATGAGACAGAACCATGGCAACGCGACGAAATGGTAATAGCTGTGCATCGCGGGACCGCCCGGGCCAAAGATAAGATAGAAAAGTGCGATCCCCACTCCCCAGCCGAGGAGTAACGGATCGCGGCGGTTCGCGCATTCGAGCCACAAGCCGCGCAGCCAGAAAATCACGAGCACAGGAGTTAACCCCAGGATACCCATGTAACCCGCGAGCTTTATATAAAAGCGCGCACCGAGACGGTCCGTTGGCCTTCCCAGGAAATCGTGGAGCAGCGCCGTCGAGGACCATTCCGGGAAGCTCAGTTGATTGTAATGGGTGATAACCCGCGACCATAGTACCGCCGTCGCCAGCGCCACGAGGCCCACCAGCCATACTCGCCAATTGAGAAGGAACTTTCCGCCCTTGCGCATCCAACCCAGCACCAGCACCGGCACCGCCAGATGAACGATTTCATTCCCCTTGAGGGTAAGTCCCAGGACCAAGGCGCCACCCATCGCGAGCAGCCAGATGGGTTCCTCTTTCTCGCACCACTTATAGAACGCGCAAAGCACAGCCAGTGAGAGAAACACCATCAGCGTCTCCGGCTGAAACGATTGCCCGAAGAAAATACTGATCGGGGAAATAGCGAAGATCACCGCCGCCCACCGCGCTGCTGATGGGCGCAGGAACCGCCCGCTCAACCAACAGAAAAGTAAAAACGCCAGCGCCCAAAACACGATGCTCGTGAGCCGGCCCGCAGCCTCGAGACTGCCGGCGAATGGCACAAGCCGCCCGGCGAGGTGCATCTGGAGCGGGAGTTCAAGCACCACCGTCGAATCTTCAAACCCCTTCCAATCCCCGCGAGTCTTCACCCACGGGTAAGCGTCTTCCACGAGGTTTTTCGTGAGGATCGCGGTGTGGCCCTGGCGGCTGTAGTGCGCGTCGATGAGCGGGCGGTGAATGCCGACGCAACGGATGGCAACGCTAGCTAAGAGAAGCAGGAGAATAAACCGTTGGTGCATGGGATCAAGAAAAGCGCTCAGTGCTGCAACCCTTTCACGGCCACGATCAGAAACTGCTTGCCGAAAAACTGCCATGCGAGAGGCAGTGCGAGATAGGTGGCGATCACGAAGTCCGTATACTTCCGCTCATCGGCCATTGAAAAAGGCAGGAAGCGGTCAATACATTCCGCGATCTCAAAGCCGCAACTGGCCATCCCTTCCGAGAGTGACGCTTCCGAGAGAGCCAGGTGATGATCCCAAAAGTCCCAGTAACTGCCGGCGAGGAACTTGATGTTGGGTCCCATGGCGATGAGCTTGCCGCCCGGTGCAAGGCAGCGGCAGGCTTCCTCGAGTGTGGCTTTTAGCGCGGCCTTGCTGGGAAGATGCTCGAAGAAGTTACTCGTGAACACGGCCTGGAGCGCACCCTCGGCCAGCGGCCAGCGCGTGGAGCAGTCCTGCTCGATGAGCTCGATGCCGGGCGCGAGGTGCTTCCGGGCGTCGGGATTAAGATCCATCGCCAGCTTCCTGCCACAGCGAATCTGATTGATAAACTCGCCGTAACCGCAGCCAAGATCGAGGACGGCGTCGTGTGGCTCGATGTAACCTTGGAAGCGATGCCGAATCAGTGTCGCCCACACGCGCTTGCGGTATGCGAGTGTCTTCTCGAATCGCAACTCATAGAGCTTTCGCAGTTCAGCGGGTTCGTTGGCCGTCATGAATTCTTTCTGTAATCTCCGCGACTGAAATACTTTTCCAGCCAGACATAGAGGCAGACAAAAAGGTAACGGCTGCCCATTTCCTTGATCTTAAGCTTCGCATCGCCGTGGCGGCGGTTGCGCCAGGTGATGGGGATGACGGTCCACGAGTAACCACGCACGATGGCTTTTAAGGGTAACTCTACGGTTAAGTTAAAGTGCGGCGCGATGAGTGGGCGGCAACCCTCGATGACTGTCCTCCGGTAAGCCTTAAAGGCATTGGTGGTGTCGTTGAGCTGGATTTGGAATAAGACACGGAGAAAGAAGTTGGCGAGGCGATTGACGAGTAACTTAAAGCGCGGGTAATCAATGACACCACCGCCTTTCATGAAGCGGCTGCCAAAGACGCAGTCGTAACCTTCATTCAACTTCTCCCAGTAACGCACCACGTCGCGACAGTCGTCGGATTCGTCGGCCATCATGATCACGACGGCGTCGCCCTGCATTCGATCGAATCCGCTGAGGATGGCGCGGCCGAAGCCGTGCAAGCCATCGTTCTTAGTCGCGTGTAACTCCGGGATTCGACCAGCGAGCGAAGTAAGTATCTCCCATGTCTTATCGCTGCTGCCATCGTCCACGACTACGATCTCATGCGGCACTTCGCGAAGGGCGAGTTCGACGTGTAGATGCTCGACGGTCGCGGCAATGCATCCCTCCTCGTCGCGGGCGGGAATGACGACTGAGAGGAGTTGCAGCATGAGAGAAACCTGAGACCTGAGAACTAAAACCTGAAACCTGGAAACCTGAGTTTAGTCGGGTGAGCGCTTGGCGTTTTTGGCCATCGTGACGAAGATCGCGATCAACTCATCTGTTTCGCGAAGGATGGTTGCGAGTTCGGGTGTTTCGATGCCGGAGCCTTCGTGAAGTAACTCGCACCAGAGTAGAGTTTTATCGGCTTCCTGAGCGTATTGCTCGACCTTCGAAATAAACTCGGCCGGCGACCGAGATCGCGAAGCCTCCCGATAGTTTGCTGCAACGGACGTGCCTGAACGAAGCATCTGCCGAGCATGGATCGCCACCTCGTCGCGTCGCCTCGGCACAGCGCAAAACAGCCGAATGACTTTCCCCGCATAAGCCTTGGTCCGTCTCCGAAAATCATCATCCGATTCATCTTAAAACTCAGGTTTCAGGTTTCTCTCCGACGGCGGCGTGGATTTCCCGAAGGATGGCTCGCAAGTCATAGCGGAAACTCCACTCCGGGTAATGCGCCTGGAACTTGCGCACGTCGCTAATCCACCAGATGTGATCGCCGATGCGGTTGTCTTCCACATAAGTCCAGTCGAGCTGTCGAGCGCTGATCTCCTGGCATAACTCGATGGCTTCGAGCATCGAGCAATTTGAGTGGCGGCTGCCTCCGAGGTTATAGACTTCGGCCACGCGAGGGGAGCGGAAGAATTGCCAGAAGGCTTCGACCAAGTCATAGCTGTGGATGTTATCCCGCACCTGTTTGCCCTGGTAACCAAATACCCGGTATGGCTTGCCCGTGACGGTACACTTCATCAAGTAAGCTAGAAAGCCGTGTAACTCGGTGCCGGCGTGCGCGGGACCGGTAAGACAACCGCCGCGGAAGCAGGCGCTCTTCATGCCAAAGTAACGGCCGTACTCCTGCACGAGGATATCCGCCGCGACCTTCGAGGCGCCAAAGAGGCTGTGCTTGGTCTGGTCAATGGACATGCTCTCGTCGATGCCTTCCCCGAAAGCATGCGATGGGTCGATCTCCCAGCGTTTCTCCTGTTCCAGCAGGGGCAGGCGATTGGGGGTGTCGCCATAGACTTTGTTGGTGCTGGTAAAGATGAAGACGGCTTGCGGTGCGTGAAGCCGCGCGGCTTCGAGCAGGTTCAAGGTGCCGACGGCATTGACTCCGAAATCCGTGTGCGGCTCGCGGGCGGCCCAGTCGTGGGAAGGCTGCGCGGCGGTATGCACCACGACCTCGATGCCCGAACCGTAGCGCTCGAATAACTTCTCCACTGCATCGGTGTCGCGGATGTCGATCGCGGCGTGCGTGTAGTTATTCAGCACCTCTTCAAGGCGCTTGCGCGTCGAGGCGGTGGAAGCTTCGGGGCCGAAAAATCGCGCCCGCATGTCGTTGTCGATCCCGATGATTGCGAGGCCTTCGGCGTGAAATTTTTTGCAGGTCTCCGAGCCGATCAATCCGGCGGAACCGGTAACGAGTGCGATGCTCATGGGATGAAGTGGGGCAAAGGTCTATCGGCGGAGGATGGCTGCGGCAAGTCCAGCGGGAGAGTGTGGCGGCGACGCCGCTACGACTTCGCTTGCGCCGTGGCGCGAGCGCGGTGGTCTTGTGCGAATTTCCCGGGCGGCGCAGTGTGTCCGCCTGCATGCGCCCTCAATTTTCGATCGTCACGCCGAGTTTCCGGCAATTGGATTGGTTGAAACTTTGCGCGGCTTCGATCGCTGATCAGCAAGGTGTGGGGGTCGAGCACATCGTGCAGGATGCCGGAACGGGGCCGGAGATGGAAGCGTGGGCAGCGGGTTGGAAAGAGCAGTGCGGGAAGAGGGCAGGGGACTTCACCTTTCAACTCGCGATGGAGAAGGACGAGGGGATGTACGATGCGGTGAATCGCGGGCTGCGACGCGCGACGGGAGAGGTGCTCGCGTACTTGAATTGCGATGAGCAATACCTGCCCGGCGTGTTGGCTAAGGTGGGGAGTTACTTCAAGAGAAATCCGGCGATCGACGTGGCGTTCGGGCACACGATTGTCGTCGATCCGCGCGGCGCCTTCCTCTCTTACCGCAAGGCGATCCTGCCGCAGAAGATTCACACCTGGGTGAGCAAGAATCTCGCGACCCTAACCTGCTCTACTTTTTTCCGGCGTGAGGTGATCCACGAGCGCGGACTGCTCTTCAATCCCTGGCGATGCGCGATCGGCGACGGGGAGTGGGTGATGCAATTGATCGACGAAGGCGTGCCGATGGGGATTCTCCCGCTCTGGACGTCCACGTTTCTCGATCACGGCGCGAATCTAATGCTCTCGGAGCGTTCGGTGCGCGAACAACGGCAACTCGTCGCGTCCGCGCCGGCGTTGGCTCGCGCGCTGCGACCGGCGGTCATCGCGCATTACCGGCTGCGCAAGTGGTGGCACGGAGCTTATCGGCAGGCACCTTTCGATTATTCGATCTACACGAGGGCGAGTCCGCGCGAGCGCGTGAATTTTCATGTAGCCAAGCCGTCGTTTCGCTGGCGGTAACGTAGCGGCGACGAGGACGTCGCCGCTACGCGCAAACACCGTCGCTACGTCTCGCGCTCCACGTAGCGCTGGGCGATGGGCATGCGGCGGCCGACTCCGAAGGCTTTGCTTGTGACTTTGAGGCCGGGCGCGGCCTGGCGGCGTTTGTATTCGTTGAGATCGATGAGGCGCACGACGCGATCGACGGTCGCTTTTTGGAATCCCGCGACAACGATGTCGGCGCGCGATTTTCCCTCGACCACATAGGCTTCGAGGATGGCGTCGAGAATGTCGTAGGGCGGGAGCGAGTCCTGGTCGATCTGATCCGGGCGCAACTCGGCGGAGGGCGGCTTTGTGATCGACGAGCGCGGGATGATTTCGCGCTCGCGATTGATCCACTGGGCAAGGCGATAGACGGTCGTCTTCGGCACGTCGCTCAGGACGGCGAGGCCGCCGCACATGTCGCCGTAGAGCGTGCAATAGCCGACGGCGAGTTCGCTCTTGTTGCCCGTGGTGAGCAGCAGCGAGCCGAACTTATTCGACATCGCCATGAGCAGCGTGCCGCGCAGTCGGGCCTGGATATTTTCCTCCGCGGTGTCTTCGGCGCGTCCGGCAAAAGCATCGGCAAGCTGTTTTTTAGCCGCATCAAACATTGTTTGGATCGAAATGATTTCGTAGGAAATGCCAAGATTTGTGGCCACGCGGCGCGCATCCTCGATGCTGCCAGGAGAGGAATACTGCGAGGGCAGCGAGACACCGCGCACGTTCTCCGCGCCAAGCGCTTCGACGGCGATGGCGGCGGTGAGCGCGGAGTCGATGCCGCCGCTGAGCCCGAGCACCGCGGAGCGAAAGCCGCACTTGTGCAGGTAATCGCGGACACCGAGAACGAGCGCGCGGTGGAGCGTTTCTTCGCCGGCCAGTGGCGCGGCCGCGAGGGGCTGCGCGTGGTCGGTATCCACGAGGATGAAATCTTCGCCGAACATCGCGCCGCTCGCGATGAGGCAGCCCTCTCGATCGAAGACCATGCTCGCTCCATCGAAGATGAGCTCATCGTTTCCGCCGACGAGATTGCAATAAACGAACGGGCAGCGCGCGCGCGCCGCGAGGCTCGAGAGCATGGCGGCGCGTGTGCGTTCCTTGCCGAGATGCCACGGCGAGGCGGAGACATTGAAGAGCATCTCCGCGCCATCGGCGGCGAGCTCGCGCGCGGGGTTGCGCCGGTAGCGGCGGTCGCGCCAAAAATCTTCGTCGTTCCACACATCCTCGCACACGGTGAGACCGATCTTGCGGCCGTTGAATGCGACGACGTCATTCGCCTGCGCAGGCTCAAAGTATCGGTCCTCGTCGAAGACATCGTAAGTCGGCAGCAACGTCTTTGCGCGCATGGCGGCGACCTTTCCGCGCTGGAGAAGCGCGACCGAGTTAGTGGCCTCGCGTCCGGGGCGAGTGTCGTTGCGACCTACGAAACCGACGAGCATCGCCACATTGCCGGCAGCCGCGGCGAGGCGGTCGAGCACGGCGAGATTGTCGGGAATGAAGTGGCGCTTGTGCAGCAAGTCGCGCGGCGGATAACCGCTCACTGCCAGCTCGGGAAAGACAACCAATTCCACACCCGCGCCGACTCCGCGGCCGTATGCATCCAGGATTCGCGCTTCATTTCCCGCGAGGTCGCCGACGGTCGTGTTGATTTGAGCGAGGGCGACTTTCACTTCGAGAGGCGCGCATCGTTGCCCGTTTTACTTGGGCCTTCAAACTGCTAATTTCCGCGGCCCTCTTTGATGAACGAAATCGACATCGCACTCGGTCCGAAGATCGACACCGCTTCGTTCATCCTGCGCAATCTGCCCGACGGCGACTTTCGCGGCGTGGTGCTGAAACCAAATTGGGTGAAGCACGCCGAGCACGCGGAGTTTCCCATCGAGGCGCTGGTCACGAGCACGGCGCTCATCGACCACTGCATCCAGGCGTGCCTCCAAAAATATCCTGGCTTGAAAAAAATCACCGTCGGCGACGTGCCGCTGCAGACGTGCGATTGGGCCGCGCTCCTCGCGCAGAGCGGCGTGGATCGGCTCGTCGAAAAATATCGCGGCCGCGCGGAGCCGCTCGTCCAGTTCCTCGATCTGCGCCGCGAACGCTGGCGGCCGCGCGCCGGCTTCATGGAGCTCGACTCGAGCCAGCCCGGCGATCCGCTCGGCTACAGCGAGATCGTGCTCGACCACGCGAGTCTGCTCGAAGAAGTAAGCCACAACGCGGAGTCGTTCCGTGTGTCCGACTACGATCCCGCCGAGACGGTAAGCGTGCATCGCAAGGGCCTGCATCGCTACCTCATCGCGCGGACGGTGCTCGAGGCCGACCTTGTCATCAATCTGCCGAAGATGAAGACGCACCAGAAATCGGGCATCACGGGCGCGCTGAAAAATCTCGTCGGCATCAACGGCTCAAAGGCGCATCTGGTGCACCACCAACTTGGCTTTCCCTCGCAGGGCGGCGACGAATTTCCCGAGGACGTGTCGCGCTGGATCCTTGTGCAGACGCGGCTTCGCGAGCGGTTGCAAAAGAAGTCCCCGTTCGCCTTTCGCGCGCTCAAAGGCGCGTGGGAGATCGTCAAGCGAGTGCGCGGCATCGAGACTGTGGGCACCAGAGAAAATCTCGCGGGAAATTTCTACGTCGGTTCCGGCTCGTGGCACGGCAACGACTCGATCTGGCGGATGGTCTATGACCTGAACTTGATCCTCCTGCTCGCCCACGCCGACGGTGGTCCGTTGCGCGCGGAGCCCCAGCGGCAGGTCATCTCGATCATGGACGGGCTCGTGGCCGGCGAAGGCAACGGCCCGCTGCAACCGTTGCCCGTGAAGGCCGGCGTGCTGCTCGCATCGCGCAATCCGTTCCTCGTCGATTTCGCGATGGCGAAGTTGATGGGTTTCGATTTCAAAAAAATCCCGCTGCTCGCGAATTATCCACGCTTCACCTACGCGCCGTTCACCGCATTCCATCCCGGCACGTGCCGGGTCACACTCAATGGAAAGCTGTTCCAGACAGGGGTGGACACCCTGCCGGTCCTTCATCGCTTTCTCCCGCCGCCCGGCTGGAAGGGCCACATCGAGCTCGCGTGAACTGGCGCGAATACGCATTCCTGATCGGCCACGACGCGATCGGCTCGCATCTGCGAGGCCACTACCGCGAGTTCTTCGACGCGGAGCGTTGGTCGCTGGCGCGGCTCGACGACGTGCATCGCGAGCGACTTTCCGCGCTGCTTCATCATGCGGTGAAGAATGTTCCCTTCTACCGCCATCGCGTGGCCACGGTGGAGCTGTCCTCTTTTCCCGTGCTGCGGAAAGAGGACGTGCATGCGCAGTTCGAGCAGCTCATGGAGCCGTCGCTGCTCGAGGAATATAAAGCGGACGAGAAACCGAAGGGTTACTCGTGGGTCGAGGTGAAGACGGGCGGCTCGACCGGTACGCCCACCGTGGTCATTCACGATAAGAACTTCCGCGACTGGGGGCGCGCGGGCCGGCTCTACTCCCAGTATTTATGCGGGTTCCCGGTCGGCACGCCCTTTTTCATGCTGTGGGGATCGATGAGGGACATCAATAACGCACGGGACTCCGCGACCAAGCGCATCCTCAACGCACTGCTGCACGTGCGCCCGCTCAATGCCTTTCTCATGGACGACGCGCGCATGGCCGACTACGCGCGGCAGATCAATGGATCGTCCATCCAGCATCTCATGGCCTACGTCGATGCCGCGGAGCAGCTCGCGCGCTTCATCGAGAAAAGCGGCGCCGCGATGCGCCCGCTGAAATCCGTGATGGCCTGCGCGGGCACGGTGACGGACGAATCGCGGGCCACTCTCAGCCGCGTCTTTGGCGCGCGCGTTCACAATAAATACGGCAGCCGCGAATGCGCCGACATGGCGTGCGAATGCGCCGCGGGCGGTTTCCACATTTACGCCACCGGCATCCACCTCGAAATCGTGGACGACGCCGGCCAGCCGGTGCCCGCCGGAACGAGCGGCCGCATCCTCGTCACGTTGCTGCAAAACCGCCGTTTCCCGATCATCCGCTACGAGATCGGCGACATCGGCGCGCTGAGTACCGCCAAGTGTCAATGCGGCTCGCCGCTGCCGCTGCTTCAGCGCGTCGAGGGGCGAATCTCCGAAATCATCTCGGCGGCAGATGGCTCCTATGTGAGCCCGGTTTATATCCGGCATTTGATCGGCGTGGTGCACAATCCCGGCGCGCTGGAGAGGTTTCAGTTCGTGCAGGAAGGCGCGGCGGATTACTCGCTGGCGCTGCAATTCGACGCGTCTTTTTCAGACGCGGATTTCGAGGCGCTGGCGACGCCGCTCCGGCGCGATTTTGCAAAAGTGCTCGGAGACGGCGCGCCTCTCGTCATCCGGCGCGTGGTCGATATTCCGCCGAACGAGAGCGGTAAATTTTCTTACGTGCAGAAC